>JASEGS010000009.1 GCA_030017995.1 Thermodesulfovibrionales bacterium | reverse complement strand
ATCAATTCTAATCGGGGGCCGCTTCCTACTTCAACAACTCAAAGGGACATGCTCTCAGGCCTTTCGCCCCTTCGGTCCTTTACGAAGATGCGGCAGAATATTTTGAAAAAGGCTTTCTCTCTCCTTATATGCTGCTTATAGATCATGTGCGCGCTGCAAGGAGGAATCCCCTTCCTGACGGCTATCACTCGATGCCTCTGAAGGATAAGCTGTACTTCCTTCGCTCCGATATTCCGGCAGTAACGCATCTCGACTATACCGCAAGGGTGCAGACCGTCCATAAAGAGACCAATCCTGAATACCACAAACTTATAAGCGCATTCAAAGAGAGAACAGGTTACGGCATTATCGTGAACACGAGTTTTAACGTAAGGGGAGAGCCTATAGTCTGCACGCCTGAGGACGCGTATAAATGTTTTATGAGAACCGAGATGGATTATCTGGTCATAGGGAACTTCATCTTTGATAAAAAGAGACAGCCTAAGTGGGAAGAGAAGAAGGACTGGAAAGAAGAGTATGAGCCGGATTAAAAATAAAAACCTCTGGATAAATGCCGGACTGACCGTAATAAGCATACTCGTTACTTTGGTTATTTTAGAGATTATTTTGCGGGTTGCGGTTGTGGATCTCCGTCCGGTATTTTCAAGGTATCCGCAGCATTACTTTAAGGCCGATAAAGAGCTCGGGTACGATATTAATGAAAAATACGGAAGAAAATTCGAATTTATGGTCGAGGGCAAGAGCTTTCCTGTCTGGAGCAACGAGCTTGGATGCTATGACGAGCCGTACCGGGGAGAAAAGAAACCGATCCTTCTGCTCGGCGATAGTTTTATATGGGGGTATGCCCCGTTTGAGCATAAAATGGGAGCGGTTATCGAAAAAACAATAAGCAAGAGGGTCCTCAAATGCGGAGTTACCGGCTTTGAAACAAACGGAGAGCTTATAAAGGCAAAGAGGATAGCGAAGTTAACAAAGATAGAGCCCGAATTGATAATAGTCGGATATTTTATAAAGAACGACCTGACCGAGAGATGGGCTTATCCCAACAGGACAGTGGTTGACGGATATCTGCTTGAGCAGACCGGGATCAAGAGCAACGTGACCGGCGAGAGAAAGCATTTCAGCCGGGAGGAGTTGGAGGAGCAGTTCAGGAAGTATCGCAGAAAGCGCTTAAAACAGTGGTTCAGCGAGAATTTAGCTTTATACCGGGCGGCAGACAACGCGATAAAGAATATTAAAACTATGGCTGCTGACAGCGGCATTTCAAGAAAATTTGCATTGAATTCCGATATAAAACGATCCAAAGAACAGGAGCGGGAGCTTATTCCTATGCAGTCTCCCGAAAAATATCCGTGGCTGAAAGAAGCGTGGGATACGCACCTGTCGGACATAAAGGAATTCGCGGATTATGCGAAGTCAATCAAGGCAAGGCTTCTGTTTGTTGTGATCCCCGACAAGGAGCAGGTTTATGATTTTCTTAAATCAAAAAATCCCGATATTGACTACGAGCTTCCGAATAAGATTCTTAAAGACTTTTTCGTTAAAAACGGCATCGAATATCTCGATCTGATGCCGTATTTCAAAAAAATTGCGGATCAATCTCCCCGCAAATATCTGAACTCCGAAAATGATCTTTATTACCGCAATGACGGACATTGGAATATCAAAGGCAATCACATGGCAGGGCTGCTGATCTCCAAATATATTCTGGAAAATGCTTTAATAGCGATAACAGACAAAGCGGCTCTATCAAAGATAGACATGGAGCTGCAAAAAATCAAAGCGCAAAGGAGCAATTGATCATGCTTGACCTTTTAAAAGACCTGTGGGGATTTCTTAGAGAGAGAAAGAAATTCTGGCTGCTTCCGATGATAATTATTATCCTTCTCATTGGGGCGATTATCGTATTTTCAGGCGGCTCTGCGGTCGCGCCGTTTATTTACACGCTGTTTTAGCTTATGAAAAATCTAAAAGAAAAAGATATTACCGGATACTCCGCAAAAAACATGGAGACGATTGCAGTTCTATCAGCGGCCTGTATTGTTGCCTTCCTGCTCTTTGATCTCAAGATATTTTTGTTCTTATCGCTTGCTCTGCTTGCAATCGGCATAATATCCAAGAATCTGACCGCGAGGATTTCAGCCTTATGGCTGGGGTTCAGTCACGTTATAGGCAATTTCAACTCCAAAATAATCCTTGCATTGGTTTTCTATATCTTCCTGACCCCCCTTGCGATGCTTTTCAGGGCATTCTCTAAAAACCCGCTGCTTTTAAAAAAGGATTCTAAAGTAGAGAGCTACTATAATGACAGAAACTATGCCTTTAAAAAGGACGATTTTGAAAAAATATGGTAAGCAGTGATTGTTAGGGTAGGCTTCTCAAAAATCTAAACAAAATATAAAACATCGGCATACATCTTTATTATTTTTTCGACCTGATAATCGGCAATGCGTTTATTTGCTTTTGCAATGCAGGCATTCCTCAATCCATCGTCTTTTAGAAGTTCAACTATTGCCTCTGCCGTCATATTTTCTTCCACAGTCAGAGGGTCTTGCGCGCCGTATAGATTGCCATCGCATACCGGAACCAATTTGCCGCAAGCTCCGTTATCCAGAATTTCTCTCGGGCCGTATTTACAATCCGAAGAGATCACCGGGCATCCGACAGCCATTGCCTCTACCAAAGAGAGCCCAAACCCCTCCCACAATGACGGGAAAGCAAAGAGCGAAGCCCGGGATAAGTATTTATACGGGTTCGTCTGCCATCCCAAAAACAAGACGTCGTTTTTTAAATTCAGATCATCGGCCAGCTTTTTAAGATACGGCTCCAGATTGCCGTGTCCTATAATAGCCAGACTGCATGGCATCTGCCGCCTTACTTTGCCGAATGCCCTTATCAAATGCCATTGACCTTTTTGTCTTGTAAGCCTGCCGACATTTATGATGATCGGCTCGTCGGTATCGAAGAAGGGATGATCGGCCTCTTCCTTTGACAATGACCGTATTTTTTCTATATCGCATGGATTTGGAATAACCTTTATTTTATCTTCGCCTATATAAAAAAATTTAGAGATGTCTTTCTTCATGTCCTCGGTCAGAACAATTAAGTAATCCGATCTATTATAGAGGAATGAAGTTATAAATTTATTAATCCTGCCCTTCAACCCTTTTACTCTGAAATACTTATCGTCATAATTGTGAATGCTTACAATTCGTTTATGCCTTCCCGATGAAAGGATATTGGCGAAATTATAATTCTGCCTAAAAGTTAAGACGGCATCGGGTTTTTCTGAAGCTATAACCTTATTTATTTCAGACACTCTATTAACAAATCTGAATGCCGTAGGCCTCACAGGAAGATGCAGCAATTTGCCCTTGTATGGAAAAAGCCTATCTTTCTCGTCAATCTTTACGGCAGCGATGACTGTCTCTATATCGGAAGGAAGGTTAAGACTCAGATCTGATATAACCTTGTCTCCTCCGCCGCGGCCATACCCCTCGGAGATCATCATTAATTTCATCGTATTATCTCAGCAAACTTCCAGACGCTCGGATTGTCATGAATAACAACCTTGAAACCATGGTCTTTTGCAAAATCATTGATGGCTTCAGTTACAGACGCAATCCCGGCATAGTCGTCACATAAGATAGTCACATCCTTCCTTACATACTTTGTCAATGCGGAGAGATCGCTGTACACCGTATTGTAAGAATGGCCTCCATCTAAAAAGACAAAGTCTACTGTGTCAATTCCTGAAATATTTTTCAGCAGATCCGTGCTGTTGCCCTTATAAAGACGAACATTATATCCTTCCAGAAATTTATAAACAGATTCTATCAAGCACTGGGCAGTTTGTAAAATTTTTGGCGCCTTTTCGTCTGCGACCTGCTCATTATCTATTTCCTCAAACAGGTCTATGCCGATGTATGAATAGTCATTGCCGTGAAGCTTTTTAAGCAGCATGCATATATTCTTTGCCGTTACGCCGGTAAATACGCCTATTTCCAGAAAATGCCTAGGCTTCCTCTGATTTATAATTTTTAGAAGAACATCGCCTCTCTTGCTTAGACCGTGATCCATGCCCCATGTCTTATATTTCAGTCTCCAGAACAATGCATCCTCCTTTGAGCAAGTATTTTCTCCATGCTTCCTATAACCATTTCTGCAGTTATATCTTTCATGCACTCATGATTCTCGCAGGTCTCCTTTTTGCACCGTTTGACATCCTGCATTGCAATCCCGAAGTAGTCGGAATCCGTCCCGCAACCGACATCAGCCGCAAGCCGCATATCAAGAGCATCTGCGGTTCCTGCCAGTCCCGGATCTTCAGGCCCGAAAATGGTAATTGCCGGAGTCTTCACAGCCCTTGCGATATGCAAGACTCCGGTATCATTGCCTATCACTATATCCGCCATAGAGCACAAAGGAGCTAATTGTTTTAAAGTGGTCTTCCCCGCAAGATTAACGATTTTTCTATTATCAAGGCTATCCAGCATTTTATTTATAAATGGGACTTCGCTGCTGTCGCCGCTAATAATCACAAAGGCGTCGAACTGCTTAATTATTTTTTCGATCAGTTCCCGATAATACGGCCATCCCTTTGTCAACTTGCGCGTTCCCGGATGAATAATAATTTTCAACCCTTCGACATTCGGCAGGAGATCGGCGATAGAGTCGGTATCTTCCGCCTTTGGATATAATTCCGGTTTGTCATCCGCTCCGAAAATGCCCAGAGGCTCCAGAAGCCTTAGAAACATCGAGGTAATGCCTTTGAACTCGCCATTCCACTCCACAGTGTCCGTCAGAAAAAATCTGTCTCTGCGTTTATGTTTTTGAATATACCCTATTCTTCTCGGAATTCCTGATGCGTAAATAATGCCGTTCAGCTTGCCCTCGCATAAATTGATGCACACGTCGCACCGCTCTTTCGCAAGGCTCTTTATAAATTTCAAGTTCGATATACTCTTGCCGTAATACGGTATTATTTTATCCACATAAGGATTATCTTCCAATATTTCTGCGAATCCGGCCCTTACAATTACCAAGACCTCT
Source organism: Thermodesulfovibrionales bacterium (assembly GCA_030017995.1). Taxonomy (GTDB): domain Bacteria; phylum Nitrospirota; class Thermodesulfovibrionia; order Thermodesulfovibrionales; family Dissulfurispiraceae; genus JASEGS01. Next base: position 48,032 of record JASEGS010000009.1, on the reverse strand, counting down.
GAATCGGGATATTTATTCTTAACCGCCTTAAAAACAGGCAGGCTCATGATCACATCACCGAGCCTCAGGGTATCTACAACTAAAATCCTTTTATATGCGTTGTTTCTTTGCTTGCGAAATAACGCCCTAAATAACGATAACCCAATATAAAAAAACAATACAGCTTTATTTATAACTTTCTTCATTCGTTATATTCTTACCGCCCTTATTACATCATCCGGCGTTATGGAATTCACATTGCCATCGTGAGATTTCAAAATAGTATGCCCTTCTCCGTAAGGCCCGTAAATAACCGGATTTGTCTGCCCGAACAGCGCAATTACCTTTGCGCCTGCTGCGGCCCCTATATGTATCGCTCCTCCATCCCCTGCAACAAGCAAGTTTGCAACCGAGGTGATCGCTGCAAAATCCATCAGCTTTGAAGTATCGTGCAAAAATCCATTTCCACTCAGCCCATCGCAAATTTTAACGGCTTTTTCTTTATCGGCGGGAACGCAGGTTATTATACAGTTATACCCGTATCTTTGGGAAATAGCTCTCCCGAATTTTATGAAGTTGTCTACATCCCATTTAGATGCATCCCTATTGTTGCTTATATTAAAAACTGCAAGCCGCTCTTTTGGCTGCAACCCTTTTTCGCGCAAGAACTTCATGGCAGCGGCTTTATGCTCTGCAGGGATATCTATCGTTATATCTCTTGACATCTCCTTTATTCCAAGAGCAGTCAAAAGATTCAAACATGCATCCACCTGATGAAATCTTGGGATGTCAATAGGATCAACAGGGAAATTGTAAAACAAATTAGAAAGCCGTTTTTCGGGAGAGACATAGCCTATTCTTATGCGCGCCCCGCTCAGAAAAGTTATCGCTGCAAGAAAGCTCGAAAATCCGCCCTTTACCGCTATAGCAATATCGAAATGCCCGATGCCTGCCTCTCTCTTATGCTTTTTCAAAAGCCTCAGGCACTCGAGATGTCTGTTCCATAGCAGTCGCCGGTCTTTTTTATAGACAATAAACCCATCGGCCAGTCCCGAGCCTTCAAGCAATTCTATCGAAGGCTCCTCGGTAAAGACGGTGATTTCGGCATTTTTAAAATTTCTCCTTAACGTTTTGATTAACGGAATGGCGCATATCATATCGCCTATTTTATTAAGCCTTATGACCAGTATTTCTCTTACTGCTTCTATATTTGTAATGGTATGCATCGAATAATTATAATGCGAGGCACGCTTTGATGATATTTTTTACGGCATCGGGCTTTATAGCCTCCATGCATTTGCGAAGAGGCAGGCCTTCACACCCGCCTTTGGGGCACGGCATACATTCCATCTTTTCTCTGATAACATAGTGTTTATCGCCGTTCCACGGCCCCCATTGAACTTCATCGGTCATGGCGAAAAGAGCTACCACGGGGGTTCCTGCTGCCGCTGCTATGTGCATAGGAGCGGAGTCAACGCCTAAGAACAGATCGGAAGCCTGCGATATGGCGGCAAGCTGTTTAATAGTGGTCTTCCCGCAAAGGTCTAAAGGGGACAGTCCCTGATTTACGGGCGGAGCCGTAGAATCGGGACTGTCCCCGACTAAAGACAATATTTTTTTTGTTCTATCAAGCTCTCTCGCATCGGGGGCGGACGTAACGATTACTTTCACGCCTTTCTCAAGAAGCCATTGTATCACCTCTGCCATATATTCATCCTTCCAGCACTTAAACGTCCACCGCGAGGTCGGATGCACATGAACGACCTTGTCGTCATCCTTTATCCCATTTGCTTCGAATATGCTTTTTACAAAGGACTTTGCTTCGTCGGGGATATAAAAATCCACGGCAAGATTAGCCGTGCTTATGCCGAACTGCTTTATAAGATCGAGATTCTGCAAAACCATATGTTGTCTCTCGTTCTTTTCTCCAAGATGAGTATAGATATATCTTTTTCCCGCAAATCCCTGACCGAGAGGATCATAAGCGATCCTATACCTCGCGCCCGATGCGAATGATATTACCGCGGCCCTGTCTCCGCTTGTGAGGTCAATTGCCATATCAAAATGCTTTTTCCTCAGCATTAATAAAAAAGCCAGCTCTCTTTCGAACCTGCCGATAATTTTTTCTCCTTTCATATTCCTGTCAAAGACGATCATTTCGTTAATCAGCGGATTTCCGGTCAGGACCTCTTCCGTTCCCGAATTGACAAGAACGGCAATGTGTGCATCATGGAAATTCTCTCTCAAAGCCCTGAATACAGGCACGGTAAGAAGCGCATCGCCGATATGCCTTAGTTTGACGACAAGAATATTTTTTACATTTTTAAATTCACGCATTGATCGAAATACTCCCGTACAGTTTCTCGATTTTATCGAGCATATGCTCGAAGGAATGATTTTGGACGATAAGCTTCCTGCCGTTTTCACCGAGCCTTACTCTCAAATCGGGCTTTCTATAAAACTCTATAACCGTCTCCGCAAGCCGTTTAGGGTCTCGCGGCTTTATGAGCAGTCCTGTCTCTCCGTCTCTCACGACCTCGCTTATCGCTCCTGCATCCGAGGCTACAAGTGCCTTTCCCATTGCCAATGCCTGAAGCACGGACTGGGGAACTCCTTCATTTGCATACGAGGGATGGACGATCACATCGAGGGATGCCATGATTTCCGGTATGTCTTCCCTGTGTCCAGGCATAAACACCTTTTCATGCAGCGACAATTCGGAAATTATTTTTTTTATATTCTCATTTTGCGGGCCGGCTCCGACGATATAAAAAACAGCCTCCGGTATCTGACTCAATATATCGGGAACCGCCTCAAGGAAATACCTATGCCCTTTCCAACTCCTCAGGACGCCGACCATTCCGACTGAAAAACCATTGATCTGCAATGAAGGCTTCACGGTTTCCGGGTTGAATTTAACGGTATCTACCCCTGTAGGAACGGAAAAAATCTTCGAGCCGTCAAAGCCGTTGTCCTTTATCATTCGCTGCCTTATCTCTTCGCCTGTCGTCATTACCGCATCGGGCAAAATATCGTATATCAGGCGGCTTAAAAATGATTTTCGTATCGGAGTTGAAAGATGTCTTATCCTTATTATTTTGGGCTTTGTCTTTGAAAGTTTTGCGGCAATGCTTGCGACCCAACTATCGGCAGAACTGTGAGTATTGACTATATCCGGTTTTTCCCTATCAATAAAAGAAGCCATTTTAAATACTGATATGGGATTCTTCTTCTGAAATTTAGCGGCAAGGGTTTTAATGCCGGCATTCTGAGCCCTCTTAAAAATCAGGCTCTCTTCAGGCGTGGCAATAATAATCCTATGCCCCCTGCCTATCATCCCAAGGGATTCCTGAAGTATCCTAATCTCCTGGCCTCCCCAGCCAGTTGATGCTTCTGTATGGAGTATAGTCAATGTCATCCTGTATATACCTTTGATGAGTATTCAAGTATTCTTTTTAAAATAGCCTTTCTTTTTTGCCATAAAAAAGCATTATTTTTAAGATACATGGCAAAAAACCTGAGCCTGCTGAATACAGTAATGGAAAGATCAGGGCTGTTCAATTTTGCAAGATCTCTAATTATAAGAGAGACATTATTTGCATTTGTAATTTTTACCTTGTCAAGATCTATAAATCCCATTTCCTCATTTTGTATGGATATGTTCTGAGGGCGCAAATCGCCATGATAAATCCCGCATCCATGCAGTTCATTCAGTTTCAACGCAATGCCTTTTAATAAAGCCCTCATGGATAATCTGTGATGCTTTTCCGAGAAGATTTCGCTGACCGACATGCCACTAACTTCTTCGTAAAATAAAAAACAATTTTTCAGAAAAATGCCTTTTTTAATCTTTCCATATGCAATAACCTTTGGAGCATTGAATCCCTTACCTGACAGATAATTCGAGGCGATGAAAAAACTATAGGATTTTGTTGGGTACAATATGATGGGCGCCAGTTGTTTTATGCCATTATAATAGAAAACTTTAAAATACAGCGGACGAGGACCCGGTACTTTTATAACGGATGTCCATTTGCCATGATGTATTTGATAATCCTCATGTCCAATGCTTGCAGAAAAGGCAGTCGCATCCAGCCCTTTAGACCTCCGGTCTGAAGGTATTTTACTTTGCATCTCTACTAAATCCTTTACCATATTCGGCACCTTTTCATCAGAATAACAGATGCTGTAATGAAAAGATTTGTCTTTTGTCTTCATTTTTTTAGGCAGCGGGCTTATTTGCTCATATTTTATTAGCCGGTTTGTCACAAGAGTCCCTGCGATCATACCGAGAATAATACCTGCCGATACATCTGAAGGATAATGGGAACCGAGCCCCACCCTCGCAATTGCTACGCCAGAAACGATAAGGAACACCGGGAATTTTATTTTAGGGAAATAACGGGCTGTCACTACCGCCAATGCAAAAGATGTGGTTGTATGTCCTGATGGAAGTGAATCAAACCCCTTTGCAAGAGTCGGACCCACAATGCCCCATAAATCATGCAGCCTTGGCCTCGGACGGCCGATAATGTGTTTAAAAACCTGCACTAATATACCGCTGAAAACTACAGCCATCAGCCCTGTCAAAACATATGCCTTTAATTTATATCTTAACTTTGCTTTTAATGAACGCATGAAGGAAAAAGACAGAATAGTACAGAGGATAAAAAACTGGGTTCCACCCAGTCCTATGAAACTCAAGAACTCTAAAAAAGGTTTAATAGTATAAAAAAACGATCTAATAAGATCCCTGTCATAATAAAAATCCAGTGTAATGCCGATAAAGAAAACTGCAAGATAGAAAACAGATATTGTAATGAAATCACGCATTTTGTATTATCCTTATAAATTCAGCAATCGCCTTCTCGATAGGGAACTCTTCTGCCTTTTTTCTTGCCATTTTCCCCATGTATTCAATATTGCCTAAGGAGACATCTATCTTTTCAGATAATTCCCTTGCATCGATTAAATTTTCCATTACAAAGCCTTCATGCCCTTCTTCAATGAGCTCGGCCACGCCGTTATTTCTTGTTGTTATCACAGGGAGTCCTGCTGCCATGGCCTCCATGGTTGCATTACTGAAAGGGTCATAAAGAGTCGGTAATACAAAGATGTCCGCTGCTGCATAGAATTTCTCAATTTCCTTCTGTGGTTTTATAAAAATAAAATTATCAGAAACATCATATTGTCTTATCATGGTTTTATATGAGCGCACATCTCCTTTCCCTATAACAAGTGCCTTTATATTCTTATATTTCAAAAGGGAAACAGCTTCTACAAAAGTTTTCAAACCCTTCCTTTGAAAACCAGAACCCACGAAGAGCAATACTTTTGTATCTCCGGAAACATTCAGTCTCTTTCTTATATCCTCTCTCCATTTATCTCTGTTCCGTAGCTTAAATCTCTCAAGGTCTACTCCATTATAGACTACTGTTATCCTTTCCTCTGGCACAGCATAATGCTTTATGATTTGCTTCTTTATCATTTTCGAATTTGCGATTATCTTTTTCGTATTGGAAAACAGCTTCCTTTCCAGCCTGAGCAAAAAGACATGAAGGGGATTTATTCTGAAGGATATCTTTTTGAAAAAAGGCTCGATCTCTTCTCTTATCTGCAGCCATTCCGCATGACATCCCTCACCAGCTCTGTATATGTCCTGACAATTTGTCCTCTCAAAGCTAATAACGCAATCTGGTTTTGAGTTTAGGGTTTTGAGTTTTGAGTTTGTGTTCATATTGAATGTTAGAGCACTGAGGAAAGAAGTAAATGGCAATATATTAATTTTGTGGAATATTATCCCGTCTTCTCCATCCCACTTGTTCGCGAATATATGTATCTCGTGTTTCGCCTTTTTCAGGTGCTGGATAAACGTCTGGAGATACCTCTCTGCACCGCCGTGAATGGAGAACTTTTTTTTGATAAATACAAGCCTCATTTCAGGGTGCTGTGCTCCAATGTCTTTGCATATTTAAGGAATGTATAAAAACTATAAAACACTGCCAATATAAAGCCATGGATACCGTCTCTGAACCCTTGTTTTAAAAAAAACATCTTCATAAATGTAAAAAACGGATTCCCCACCAGTTTGAATAACAGCAAAGATGGAGATGGTATTTTATCTTTAATGAGCATTTCCTTTGCAGCAAGGCTTGAATATCTTTCCATCTTCTTTATGTAATCTGAAACCGTCCTATATGTGTAATGCTCCAGCACTCCTTTCAGACAGCCAACCGGACCATTAACCACCACCTTTTCATGGACTTCCCTTTGTTCCACATAAGATATATCCTTTCTGAAAAGCCTCAGTGTATGGTCGGGCCACCATCCGCTGTGTCTTATCCATTTTCCGAGAAAAAAGTTTTTCCTCGGAATATAAAAACCGCAATACGGGGTGGGTAGAGTTTGGGGTTCTGAGTTAGGAGTTATTTTCTCTATGATTTCTTTTTTTAGTTCAGGCGTTACTCTTTCGTCAGCATCGAGAATCAAGACCCATTCTTTTGTTGCATAGTCTACTGCCATTTGCTTCTGTTTTGCATATCCTTGCCATTCGTGCTGATAGATCCGGCTTGTATATTTTCTGCACATCTCTATAGTATTGTCTTCGCTAAATGAGTCAACAACAACAATGTCCTCGAAGTCCTTTATGCTTTCAAGGGCTTCCCCGATATTGTTCTCTTCGTTTCTTGCAACTATCACGACTGAAACAGGTATTAATTGATTCATTAAAAGTTTCATGGAACGGCTCTAAAATTAGTTTTTTATTATACCATTGATTAAGACATTAAGACATGGTGAGGAGGGTTACCCCCCTATTTTTGACATTGGCCTCAGGTGAGAAAAGGACTTTTCATGATTTATATTGTGACCCTCTGGTTTTACATCAATTGAAAGCCTCAGAAGCCTCTCGACCTCCTCGTCAGTCGCCCCGCTTCTCAAAGCAGGTTTCAGGTCAATTTCAGTTTCAGAAAACAGACATGGTCTGAGTTTTCCGTCAGCAGTCAGTCTAAGTCTGTTGCAGGTATCGCAAAAGTGGTGTGTAACCGGGCTTATGAAGCCTATTACGCCAGCGGCTCCTTCAAACCTGAAATACCGTGCGGGTCCCGACTTTCTTGCCTTTACCGATGTCAGAGGCGCAATGGCTGATACCTTTTCTTTTATCTCATCTGTGGATATATATTTCTCGCGGCTCCACATGTCTCTTGCGCCGATAGGCATGAATTCTATAAACCTTACATGATACGGGGTGTTGATCGTAAGTCTTGCAAAGGCTTCGATTTCATCATCATTAATTCCCCTGATGGGGACCATATTTATCTTAACGGGTATGAGTCCTGCTTTTTCAGCCTCATAGATTCCGTCCCATACATCATTAATATTCCCGCCTTTTGTTATCTCTTTATACCTGTCTGCATGCAGCGAATCAAGGCTTACATTAATTCTTCTTAATCCGGCTGCTGCAAGAGAGCGAGCATATTCTTTCAATAAAAGCCCATTGGTAGTAAGACTTATGTCTTCTATTCCGCTAATATTATTTATAGACGAAATGAGATAAGAGAGGTCTTTCCTTATTAATGGCTCTCCGCCTGTCAGCCTTATTTTTTTAACTCCTAACTTTGCTGATATCCTGACAATCCTTATAATCTCTTCATAACTGAGAATATTTTCGGGATCTAATGGTTTTACACCGCCTGAAGGCATGCAATAAACGCACCTTAGGTTGCACCGATCTGTAATAGATATGCGCATATAATCAATGACTCGCTCGTAATTGTCTTTAATCATACTCATATATCAGTATCGCTTATTTTCTCTTTTGTTTGGTTTTAGTCCCTGACGGCGCATTTTTCTTTGACAGTATCTCCGCAAGTTTCTTTTCCGCAAGTTTTGCCTCATTGGAATTAGGATATTTCTCCATAAGCCTTTCAAGAATTACTTTGCCTGTCTTCTTATCACCCATTTCTATAAAGGCATATGCCTGTTTCAGCATAGCAGCCTTTGCCTTTTCATGCTCGGGATAATTCTTTAACAGTGTTTCATATGAAAGTATCGCGTCTTCAAATCTTTTTTCTGCATAATACACCTCACCTATCCAAAAATGTGAGTTAGACGCTAAGTTATGTTTTGGAAAGTCCTTTGTTATTTTTTCAAATTTTAGCCTCGCCTCTACAAGTCTCTTTTCATGGAAATCTATCTGCGCATCATCGTATAATTTATAAGGGTCATCGACTGTATCGGCCTTCTGTTGAGTTGGTTCAGGTATTGGTTCCTTTTTATTTCTTTGTTCAACAGCTGCTTCTTTTTTTGTTTCCTGAAGAGCGCTGAACTTTGTCTTTATATCCTTTATCTCGTTTTCAAGGCTCGCTATCTTTGCATTTTGCAGTTCTTTTTCGGCGAGCAGGTCTTTCATTGTCCTGTCCGCAAAGTGTTTATTCTCATCAAAACGGCCCTTCAGTGTCTGTACTTCTCTGGATAGATCAGATGTTTGTGCCATAAGAGAGGACTGACTCTCTCTCATGGCGTTAATAGAATATTCTTTAATTGAGGTTACATCCTTAGATATCTCGGCAACATTCTTTGATATGTCTGAAAGGCTGATTTTAATCTGTGCAATCTCTTTCTTCTGGTTTGCTGAATCTGCCTGAAGATTTGCAATGCTAAACTTTAAAGTATCAACATCTGTTGTGCTTGCGCATCCAGCTAAAATCAGAGAACAGAGAACAGGGAACAGAAGACAGATTTTTTTTATTTTCTGACTTCTGACTTCTGATTCCCGCCTTATCATTTGCTTTCCTCAATGAAAACAAAATGCGCCCGCCTGTTTTTAGTCCAGCATTCTTCGGTTTGTTCTTTGCAGACCGGTTTTTCTTCGCCATAACTTATTGTTTCGATCTTGCTTGAAGGTATGCCAATGGATATAAGATGCTCTTTTACTGAATGCGCTCTTTTATCGCCAAGCCCGAGGTTATATTCGTTTGTCCCTCTGTCATCGCAATGCCCTTCAATTATAACTTTCCACTTCTTATTATTTGTGAGCATTACAGCAACCTCTTTTATTACAGGTTTTGCATCTTCTTTAATGGTATATTTGTCAAAGTCAAAGAGGACATCTTTGATCATTGTTTTCACTTCTTTAGCGGTCAGCTTAGCATCTGCAGGTTGAGCCATTGTTAACTGTTTTTCTGTTATGGATTCTTTCTGCATCTCCCTTGAAGACTTTGCATCAGCAGCAGGTATTTTCTGTTTATCATCCGCCTTGGTCTCAGGTTGAGCAGATGGTTGTTCAGGCCCCGCGACTTTTCTCTGAGCGCATCCTGCAGTTATGATAAGCCCTGAAATGATTAAGAAAATTACAAATAATCGTTTCATTTTACCCCCCCATATAATCTTTTATAATTTAACAAATATCTCATTTCTATGCAACTGCTGCCGAGGCCTCTTCCTTTTAATTGACTCCGTCTGTCCTGTGAGTTATTATTAATTTAATGCAAAAGAAAACTTTGAACTCCCTCGCGGGCAAGCTCATACTGACCATCGGGAGCATGATGCTCATTGTGGGTCTTTTCTTTGCTTATGCATTCATAAAGCAGAGTCCCGGCAGCAAGCTTGAATCCGTCCTATTTTATGGCGGCCTGTTCGTGTTTAGCATATCCCTGCCCTTATGCCTCATTCTTTATAAGTTTGTGACAAAGCCTATATCTTATCTGGTAGCAGGTATGGATAAGTTATCAAAAGGAGATGTTGAATACAGGATAGACTTGCGTACAAAGGATGAAATAGGGATGCTGGCAGGTTCTTTTAACTCCATGGCTGAGGAATTAAAGCAATACAAGGAGAAAATGGAGAACTGGACAAAAAGCCTTGAGGAGGAGGTTCAAAAAAAGACTACAGAGATAGTCAGGGCACAGGAGCAGTTGTTAAACGCAGAAAAGTTAGCCTCACTCGGCAGGATGGCAGCCGGAGTTGCCCATGAGTTGAACAGCCCTCTTACAGGGATCGTGACATTTGCCCACCTGCTTCTTAAACATACGCCTCTTGAGAATGCTCAGGATATAGAAGATATTAAGATTATAATAGATCAGGCTGAGAGGTGCTCAAGGATAGTGAGAGGATTGCTGGGCTTTTCCAGACGTACTGTATCAGAAAAAAGCGAGATTAATATCAATACACTGGTCGAAAATACGCTATCCATGGTAAAGAATCAGTCAAGGTTTTACAACATTGCCTTTGACATCAGGCTTGATAAATCCATACCTGACATAATCGTTGATCCGAACCAGATCCAGCAGGTCTTTTTAAACTTGCTTATAAATGCCGCTGATGCCATGGAAGAAAAAGGAAAGATAAACATAGCATCGCGCCTTGTTGAAGAGCAGAACGTCAAGTATATAGAGATGGAGTTCACTGATACAGGGCCCGGAATCCCGGAGGATATTCGCAATAAGATATTTGAGCCGTTTTTCACAACAAAGCCCTCTGGCAAGGGAACCGGGCTCGGTCTTTCTGTTAGTTATGGGATTATAAAAAAACATGAAGGGGAAATATTTGTAAAGAGCGAATTAGGAAAGGGAGCAAGCTTTTTTATCCACCTGCCTGTAAAGGGAGAAAGCGGCAACTAAAGACGATGAGCAGGATGAGAGATATAGTTGATGTGATAGAAGGATCTTTCCAGTTGGTAGGAGGAGATTTTACAAATGCAGGGACTGCTTCAGGAGAACTCAGGACAGTCCTCCTAAAGGCAAATGTCCAGCAGGATATAACAAGACGGGCAGCAATTGCTGCATTTGAAGCTGAGATGAATGTGATAATACATGCCGTAGCTGGAACGTTTCATTATGTGATTAACAGGGAGTTTGTAAGAATAACCATTACAGATATGGGGCCAGGTATAGAGGACATAGAATTGGCGATGCAAGAAGGATATTCCACTGCGCCTGATTGGGTAAGGGAGATGGGATGGGGGGCTGGCATGGGTCTGCCGAACATCAAGAAAAATGCAGATGCCCTCAAAATAGACTCAGTAATTGGTGAGGGCACAACCCTTGAAATCACCATTCATAGAAAGAGGTAATGAATATGCTGAGAGTTAATGATATTATTGACCGGCTCGGACTGGAGACAAAGGTGAAGGGGGACATGGATGCTGAGGTGACAGGTTGTTACATAAGCGACCTCCTCTCAGATGTGATGGCAAACAGTAAAGGGGGTGAGCTGTGGATAACCCTGCAGACACATCCTAACATTGTAGCAGTGGCAGTAATAAAAGGCATTTCAGGAATAATTATAACAAACGGCAGGCTTCCGGAAAACGATACAATAAAAAAGGCTGAAGCAGAAAAAATAACCATTGTTACCACCCAGCATACCACCTTTGATATAGCAGGGTTGCTTTACAATATAATAAAGAACGTGAAGTGAAAAACAATATTTCACTTCTTGTGCTGCTTTAAAATGAAAAGATTTATTGCAGACCTGCATATCCATACATGCCTGTCACCATGTGCTGAAATTGATATGACGCCTCGCAGGATAATAGACAGGGCAGTTAAAAAAGGTTTGGACATAATAGCTATATCAGACCATAATTCAGCAGATAATATAGGAGTAACTGTTAAGATGGCAGAAGGCAGGGGAATTAAAGTATTCCCTTCAATGGAGATAACATCCATGGAGGAGGCCCATGTTATCGCAATTTTTAGCTCTATTGAGGAAGCTGTAGAAATGCAGAAGCTTATTTTCAAAGGTCTTCCTGACCGGAAGGCAGAAGAAAGATTGTCAGGATACCAATTGGTGGTAAACGAAAAAGATGAGATAATCAATTTTTGCAGAAAGCACCTTTTAGGCGCTTCGGATATGAGCATTAAAACCCTTGTGCAAACAGTCCATTCCCTTGGAGGGATCTGTATTGCAAGCCACGTAGACAGAGGTTCCTTCAGTGTAACATCTCAATTCGGGTTCATTCCTGAAGATGTTGCATTCGATGCACTCGAAATCTCATATAATACAGACAAAGAGAAGGCAGAAGTTATGTTATCGGAATATAAATCTATCCCGTGGATTAAATCCTCTGACGCCCATCATCTTAATGATATAGGCAGGATCACCACCTCTTTTTACCTCGAAAAACCATCCTTTGAGGAGATGGTTATGGCTTTCAGGGGGCAAAGGAAGATCGAGTGGTGAGATGGAAGACCTTTCACTTCACATACTCGATATAGCAGAGAACTCTATAGATGCAGGCGCTGACAGGATAGAGATAATGATCTCCATTATGAGCGATAACGATAAGGTTATATTGCAGGTTAAGGACAACGGAAGGGGAATAGATGCGGAGACTATCAAAAAGGTGTCAGACCCTTTTTTCACTACCAAGAGCGTCAGAAAGTTTGGAATGGGAATCCCGCTTCTTATCCAGACTGCAGAAGAATGCAAAGGCAGGCATTCCATAGACTCTGAGCCGGGAAGAGGAACAACTATTACAGCAGAATTTCAAAAGAGCCATATAGACAGAAAACCATTGGGGGATATGGGCGCGACAATGGCAGTTCTTATAAGCGGCCATCCTGATAAGGATTTTTCACTGCTCTTTAAAAAGAATGGATTTTCCTATAGACTTGATACTGTGGAATTAAGGAGAGAGTTAAATGGAGCGCCTTTAAACCTGCCCGCTGTCTTAAAATTGATAAAGGAAGATGTTAACGAATATGTAAGAGAGGAGATATAAATGGAGAAGGGGAAAAAATCGAGGATTCTTGTGATTGATGATGAAGAGATTGTAAGGCTAAGCTGCAAAAGGTCGCTTGCGCCAGAAGGCTATGAAGTTGAAACAGCAGCCTCTGGAAATGAAGGGCTTGCGCTTTTTGAAAAAGAAAAATATGACCTTGTGCTAATAGATCTCAAGATGCCCGGTATAGACGGCATTGAGATCCTTTTAAACATGAAGAAAAAGCATCCCGAACAAACGGCTATAATAATGACAGGATACGATACTATTGAACACATTGTTGAGTCCATATCTTCAGGCGCTGCCCATTATCTGGAGAAACCCTTTACCCCTGATACCTTAATACAGAGGGTTACCGAGACGCTTGAAGGATAAAGGAAGATTTGCGCTCATGACCAGTATCAACCCTCATATACTGATAGTGGATGATGAAGAAATCATAAAGATCAGTTGTTCAAAAATCCTCTCACCCACGGGATATATCCTCGAAGCAGCAGAAAACGCAGAAGATGCATTAAGCAGGCTTCAGGACAATTACATTGATTTAGTGCTTACTGACCTGATTATGCCTGGCATGGACGGCGTTGCTCTTTTGAAGAAGATAAAAGAAGAGTGGCCGGATGTTGAGGTGATAATAATTACAGGTTATGGGAGTGTTAAGACGGCTGTTGATGCCCTGAAATATGGCGCATACGATTATATAGAAAAGCCGTTCACGCCAGAGGTTCTCCTGAATACAGTGGAGAGGTGTCTTGAAAAGAAGAGGCTGGTATTCGAAAACATAAGGCTGAGACAAGAGATAAATGCCTTTAAGATTGAAAATATTATAGGAACATCAGGGGAAATGCAAAAGGTCTTTGAACTTATAGCCACTGTTGCGCCTACATCCACTACTGTTTTGATCACAGGGGAGAGCGGAACAGGGAAAGAATTGGTTGCGAGGGCAATACATCACAACAGCGCCAGAAGGGAGCAACCGTTTATAGTTGTTGATTGCGGCACTATCCCGGAGAACCTCATTGAATCAGAATTATTCGGACATGCCAGAGGGTCATTTACCGGCGCAATCAGCACAGAGAAAGGCATCCTTGAAATAGCAAACGGCGGGACTGTTTTTCTTGATGAGATAAGCAACATCCCTCTGAGCATGCAGGCAAAGCTTCTCAGAGTGCTGCAGGAAAAGGAGTTCAGACCTGTCGGCAGCAAAAAAGCGATAAGGATTGATATACGGTTCATATGTGCAACGAATAAGGACTTGTCAACAATGGTCAGAGAAGGGACTTTTAGGGAGGATCTTTATTACAGGCTTAATATCTTCCCCATAACGCTTCCTCCTCTTCGAACCCGAAAAGAAGACATACCAGCTCTTGCATATCACTTCTTGCACAAATACAGCAAGGAAATCGGCAGGGATGTTCCTCATGTTTCGGCAGAAGCAATGAAGTATCTCATCTCATATGACTGGCATGGCAATGCAAGAGAACTGGAAAATGTAATTCACAGGGCTGTTATAGTCTGTGATGAGAGAACGCTCAGGCCGCGGCATATCCTTATCCCGCTGGAAAGCGAAGCGGATATTCCAAAGACTCTGGAGGAATTGAAAAGAAAAAAGAGAAACCTGAGAATTAAATCAGTGGAGGAGATAGAAAAGAATTTCCTCGCAGCAGCCCTTCAGCGTAATAACTGGAATGTTACAAAAGCAGCAGCGGAGGTGGGGATGCAGAGGACCAATTTCCATACTTTGTTAAAAAAATACAAGGTCTTAAAAAACAAAGAGCATTAGTCCGCTTTGTTTAACAGAGGATCTTTTATTTGAGCTTCTTCAAAACCCTTTGCCCTGAAGAGGCAGCTGTCGCATTTGCTACAGGGCTTTTGGTCTTTCTGCGGATCGTAACAACTCCATGTGAGAGAGTAGTCGAATCCTAAATCAGCGCCCTTTTTAATGATCTCCGCCTTTGTCATATACAAAAGAGGTGCGTTTATTTTGAATTTTATTTTTCCTTCAACTGATATCTTTGTCGCAAGATTTGCCATGTCTTCAAATGCCCTGAGATATTCAGGACGGCAGTCTGGATATCCGCTGTAGTCAACGGCATTTGTGCCTATGAAGATGTCCGGCGCTTCGAGCGTCTCTGCCCATGAAAGCGCAAATGACAGGAAGATGGTGTTTCGCGCAGGGACGTAAGTCACCGGAATTGCAGATTTCAGATTGCAGATTTCAGATTCTCCAACTTCTGCCTGCTGCTCTGCTGCTCTGCTGCTCTGTCTTCTGCCCTTTGGCACTTCAATATCTGATGTCAGCGCAGAGCCGCCGATTTCTCTCAGATCGAATTTTATTATGAGGTGTTTTTTTACGCCAAGGTTCTCAGCCACTTTTTTTGCAGACTCAAGCTCTATCTTATGGCGCTGGCTATAATCAAAGCTCAAGGCATAAATCTCATAACCTTCCGCTTTCGCAATAGCAGCGGTTGTTGAAGAGTCAATCCCGCCGCTGAGAAGGACGACTGCTTTCATGCCTTCTGCCCTATCTTGCTCTCAGTGCCTTGTATTAGCCTTTTGATATTAGCCGTATGTCTTATAAGGAGCAGCACAGCTATGACAACTGCTGTTGTCATTTTCTCTCGTGAGTAGTCAAGCATATACATTGTTAATGGCAGAAGGCCGAATGCAACTATTGCGCTTAAAGATGAATATCGAGTCCATTTTGCAGTCAAAAGCCAGAGGGTGATTGTAAAAAGTCCGGCATAAGGGGAGAAAATAAGCAGGACACCGATACTTGTGGCAACGCCTTTGCCCCCTCTGAATTTCATGAATACAGAGAAATTATGTCCCAAGATGGCAGATACACCGAGAATACCCTCAATTGCTGATTGTTGATTGTTGATTGCTGATTGCAAAAATCCTAAATCTGAAATCTCAAATCCAAAATGGAAAAGTGCCTTTCCTATCGCGACAGGAATCGCGCCCTTCGCAATATCTCCAATCAGTGTGAATAATGCAGCCTCTTTGCCAACCGCCCTCATCACATTTGTGGCGCCGATGTTGCCGCTTCCCACTTTTCTTAAATCTACTCCCTTGGCCTTTGCAATCAGTAAGCCCGTAGGGATAGAGCCGAGAATAAATGAAGCTATGATTAATGCGATTGTCACTGAACCTGTTTCCAGAAAGAGATAGTATATTTCACCCCGGACACAACAGCAAGCACAAGCGCAATGTACATAAGCACAAGACCGATATCATAAAAAACTATATCCAAAATTCCGCCGGGCAAAAAGAGCAAGACAATCGAGGTCATCTGAGCCACGGTCTTGACCTTTCCTCCTGTCTCCGCAGGAATTACCACGTCTTTTGAGAGAGCAACAACCCTCAGCGCGGTGACAACGAACTCCCTCACTATAATTACTATTGCTACCCATGCAGAAAGCCTAACCATATCAACGAGCAAAATGAGCGCCGAGATAACGAGAAACTTGTCTGCTATAGGATCGAGGATTATTCCGAATTTTGTTATCTGTCCTGATTTTCTTGCTAAGTAGCCATCAAGGGAATCAGTGGCAGCTGCAATTAAAAAAATGCCTATGCCCAGAAAAGGATTCTGGGGTGTTATGAGTATAAAGAACGGTATGAGTATTATCCTGCTGAATGTAAGGATTGTGGGGATATTAAATCTTATTGTAATCATCCATTATCTCTTTCCACTTTCCGTTTGACTTCAATATAAGCTCGCACACCTCTCTTGCTGCGCCTCTTCCTCCACGGTTTTTTGTAACGAGCATTGCCTCTGCCTTTGTCTCTTCTGTGGCGTCCGCAACTGCTGCGGAAAGCCCAACCCTTTTAAAAATCGGAATGTCAACTATATCGTCTCCTATGTATGCTACCTCTCTGTCGGAAATACCCAGCTTCTCCATAAGATGTTCATAGGCTACAGATTTTATATGGCATCTCTGATAGACCTCTGTAATTCCAAGTTCATGCGCCCTTCTCTCGACAACCTTTGAATGCCTTCCTGTAATGATCGCCACCTCTATTCCTGCCTTTGCGAGCATCTTGATTCCGTGTCCATCCCTTACATGAAAGGCCTTGACCTCGTTGCCTTCGTTGTCGAGGATTATGCTTCCGTCAGTTAACACACCGTCCACATCGAGGACGAGGAGCTTTATGTTTTTGGCGATTTCAGCTATCTGTTTCTTTGTTTTTTTCATTTTCAGACTATCCCCTGCCTCAATATGTCATGCAGGTGTATGATGCCTTTCACTCTTCCGTCATCATCAGGCACTGCGAGAGATGTTATCGAATGTTTTTCCATTATAGCCAATGCCTTTACCGCAAGCTCATCTTTTGATATAGTTCTTGGATTTTTTGTCATGACCTCTGAAGCCTTCATGTCAAAAAGCGTTTTGCCCCATTTTTCTATGCCTCTTCTAAGGTCTCCGTCAGTGATAATGCCGAGCAACTCCTTGTTGTCTCCGACAACGACTGCAGTGCCGAGTCTTTTGCAGGATATTTCCATAACAGCCTTTGACATTGAGGTGTTCTGATAGATTATAGGCAGGGCGTCTCCTGTATGCATAAGGTCTTCGACCTTAATGAATAGTTTTTTGCCAAGACTTCCGCCGGGATGAAACGATGCAAAGTCCTCTTCTTTGAATCCTCTTTTGGTCAAAAGAGCAACCGCAAGAGCGTCGCCCATTGCCATTGTCGCAGTTGTTGATGCCGTGGGAACAACCCCTAACGGACACGCCTCTTCTTTTATTGATATATCGAGCATTACATCCGCTGCTTTTGATAGCGTTGAGTCAGGATTTCCTGTCATGGAGATTAAATGAACATCAAATCTCTTTAAAAACGGTATCAGTCCTACAAGCTCCTCGGTCTCGCCGCTGTTTGAAATAGCGATTATCACATCATTGGATGTCACCATTCCCAGATCGCCGTGGCTCGCCTCTGCCGGATGCAGAAAAAAAGCAGGTGTGCCTGTTGAAGCAAGTGTTGCAGCGATCTTCTTCCCCACAAGCCCGGATTTGCCCATGCCTGTTACAACTACCCTACCCTTACTGTTAAAGATAATTTCGACAGCCTTTTCAAAATCATTGTTCAATTTTTCTATGAGGGCTGCAACAGCTTCTGCCTCTGTTCTCAAGACCTTTTTAGCTATGCTGAGGATGCTTTCTGTGTTTTTCATCTTGACAACTCGTGTATAGCTTTGATGGTTTTTAATATTGAGGAAAACTCATCCAGCCTTATCATATTCGGGCCGTCGCATAATGCCTTATCAGGATCGGGATGAACCTCGAAGAAAAGCCCGTCAACACCAACTGCTGCTGCTGCCCTTGCAAGAGGCTCTACAAATTCTCTCTGTCCTCCTGATGAGCTTCCCCGCCCTCCTGGAAGCTGAAGACTGTGAGTTGCATCAAATATCACAGGATAACCGAATGAGCGAATAATGGGAAAAGCCCTGAAATCAACAACGAGGTTGTTATAACCGAAGGATGTCCCCCTCTCAGTAATCATCAGGTTCTGATTGCCTGTAGATGTAAATTTTTCAATGATATTCTTCACATCCCATGGCGACAGGAACTGCCCCTTTTTTATGTTTACAGGTTTCCCAGTATTTGATGATGCGAGGATGAGGTCTGTCTGTCTGCATAAGAATGCAGGAATTTGAAGCACATCAAGCACACCTGATGCAAGTCTTGCTTCTTCAACTGAATGGACATCGGATATGACAGGAATATTAAATCTGGCTCTTACATCTGAAAGTATTGTCAACCCCTTAGCAATACCAGGCCCCCTGTATGAGCCCACAGACGTGCGATTTGCCTTGTCATAGGAGCTTTTAAATATCAATGGCAGCCCAAAGATATCACATATTTCTTTTAACCTTTGCGCTGTATAAAGAGTAATATCCTCATTTTCAATCACACACGGGCCTGCTATGATTAAAAGCGGATTGCTGTCCCCAATGCATATATTATTGATTTTCACCGACATGGGTTTATTTTTTATGCCGTTTCCTGAAAAATATTATGTCTATTATACCACTTTTATTGTTTTAGAATTGCGTCTTTACCATAATAGAACTTTCTGGTATGCTTAGATATAAATAACAATAGAACATGGAAATGAACATGCATAAGATATTTTTTATCATATTGTTCTTGATAATGGCGGCTTGTAGTCCTGCTAAGGACAAGCTCTACAAGGAAACCAGATCTGCCATGTATACGATCGTCTCGATTACAGTGTCTTCCAATTCAGAGGACAAGGCAAAAAGGGCAATAGATGATGCGTTTGCAGAACTTGGCAGGCTTGAGAAACTCCTGAACTATTACTCAAAGGATAGCGAGATAACATTGATAAACCGCAATGCCGGTATCATGCCGGTGGTTGTTTCAAACGAGACCTTTGAACTTCTCGAAGAAGCTGTGTATGTGAGTGAAAATACAGAGGGCGCCTTTGATATAACAGCAGGGGTGATAATTGACCTATGGGATATTGATAAACAGATAATACCAGATGAAAAAAGCCTTTCAGAAAGGGTACGATTGGTGGGCTATAAAAATATTGTCCTTAATAAAAATAGCAGGACAGTATTTTTGAGAAAAAAAGGAATGCAGATAAATCCGGGCGGGATTATCAAGGGATACGCTGCTGACAAGGCAGCAGAGGTTATAAAAAAACGCGGTATAAATTCAGGCATCGTAGCTGTCGGCGGAGATATAAAGACATTCGGCATAAGACCTGACAGCAAGCCATGGAAGGTTGGCATACAGAATCCGAGACAGGAAGACATTGGCGGAAAAGACGAAATTACAGCCAGTGTAGACCTTACGGATTCAGCAATATCAACATCAGGTGATTACAAAAGATTTTTTGTCAAGGACGGAAAGGTTTATCACCATATACTTAATCCGAAAACAGGCTACCCTGCCGATAAGTGCCGAAGTGTAACAGTTATTGCAAAAAAAGGCGTCCATAGTGATGCCTTTTCCACTGGCATATTTGTTTTAGGTCCGCAAAAAGGCATAGAGGTCCTAAAGGAAAATGGACTTGAAGGGATTATAATGGATAATGACAGGAATATTTTTTTCACAGAAGGATTAGACAAAAAACTTGGCCTTAAAAAGTAACTATCCAAATCCAGCGGTAAGGATAGGTTTCTGAAGTGAATAGCTGAGTTTTGGAAACAGTTCTTTGCGAAGTGAAGCGTAAAGCAGCTGCAAGTGTTTGAATCCGAAGGGTGAGTTTTGCGGCTGCAGCGAAACGAGCATATAGAACTGTCAAAACACAGCTCTTGAACGGAAGAGATTTATACTTATCGCTGGATCTCGGTAACTATTAAACTATCATCAAGGTAGCCTTGCAGATCAGCCATGAGAGAGACCCACAGGCCGGAATGGTCAGTATCCATGCAACGACTATATTGCCCCCAACTCCCCACCTTACTGCAGAAAGCCTTTTTGAGGCGCCAACTCCCATAATGGTTGAGGATATTACATGGGTTGTAGAGAGCGGAAGACCTATCTTTGACGCCAGCTCTATGATGGTGGCTGCTGATGTCTCTGCTGCAAAGCCATGGATTGGCTTTAGTTGTACAAGACGAACGCCGAGGGTCTTTATAATCCTCCATCCGCCTAATGCTGTGCCGAGGGCCATAGCAATAGCACAGGTTGCAATAACCCATGTCGGCACATCGAAATCAGAGAGATTGTAATAACTGACCAGAGCCATGGTGATAATACCCATTGTCTTTTGTGCGTCATTATTGCCATGGCTGAATGCCATATAGGCAGCTGATACGACCTGAAGTCTGTTAAATATATTGTTTACAGAAGCCGGCGCTGCATTTTTGAACATCCACATCAAGATCATCATCAACAGAAAACCGAGCGCCAGCCCTACAACAGGCGAGAAAATCAAGCCGATAAAGACCTTATAAATCCCTTTGCTGATTAGAACTCCTGTGCCGGATGTGGCTATAGCAGCTCCGACAAGGCTTGAGAGTATTGCATGGCTCGATGATGTAGGCAGTCCGAAATACCATGTGATAAGGTCCCAGATAATGGCTGAAAGCAATGCTGACATGACCGTAATTTGGGTAACGCTTGCAGCATCTACAAGACCGGCTCCCACTGTTTTTGCAACTGCTGTGCCTGCAAGCGCACCGGCAAAATTAAGAACTGCTGCCATTATAACCGCTACTTTGGGAGACAAAACCCTTGTTGATACAGATGTGGCTATGGCATTGGCTGTATCGTGGAATCCGTTGATGAAATCAAATATTATGGCAAGGGCTATTACACAGACGAGTAAAAAATATGATTCATGCATGTTTAAGGACTATGGCTTCAAGAGTATTGGCAACATCCTCACATCTGTCGGAGGCATCTTCAAGATGCTCATATATCTCTTTCCATTTTATTATGAGGATGGGATCTTTTATCTCATCAAATAACTTTCCCAGCGCATCCCTAAAGTCTCTGTCTATTCTGTTTTCAAGTCTGTTTATCTCTATACAGAACTCCTGGACATGAGGGTAGTTCTTTTCTTTTAGTTTCCTTATAGCCTTCTGAATGACCTCTACAGTCAGCAGCAGGTCTTTTGACATCGAGACCGCCTCTTTAGTGCTCTCCTTTAATTTAAATACCGTCATCCTGTCTACAGCAGCCCATATAAGGTCTATGATGTCATCAAGCCTTGATGCAAGGGCATAAAGGTCTTCCCTGTCTATTGGTGTAATAAAGGTCTTGTTGAGTTTTTTCATAATGTCATGAGTCAACATATCGCCTTCCTGCTCAATCTCATAAATCTCTTTTGAACAGGTTTCGAGGTTGTCAAGGTTTTCCATGAGAGAGACAAGGAGCCCTCCGCCTTTTGTGATATTTAAGGCTGCCCTGTCTAAAAGCTCGAAGAAATCTATTTCTTTTGGAAAGAATTTCATAGTCTATTTTTATTTTTCGTGGGTAGCATATATTAATTGAAAGAATGATGTCAAACGGAATCGCTTGCCTGAATCGCATGCCGAACCGTCCGATCGCCCGGGCAATCCGTTTATTTCCTGTTTTAAAGCATGCTAATATTGAATACATGAAGAATATACTAGTCATAGACGATGAGGCGGATATTGCAAAACTTGTAATATACAATCTCAAAAAAGAGGGGTTTTCTGTTGACTCTGCATATGATGGCGAGACTGCTCTAAAAAAGATAAGGAACAATAAATACGACCTCGTCATTTTAGACCTGATGCTGCCGGGCATTCACGGCCTTGATTTGTGCAAAATCATCAGAAATAATCCCGCTACATCTCATATGCCAGTCATAATGCTCACTGCAAAAGGGGAAGAAGTAGATAAAATCTTAGGCCTTGAGATTGGGGCTGATGATTATATAACGAAGCCTTTCAGTCCAAGGGAGCTTGTTGCGAGGGTCAAGGCTGTTCTGAGAAGAACGGTGACAGCTCCGCCTGAAAAACCTTCTGCAGAAAAGATATTGGAGATCGGCGACCTTAGAATAGACAAAGAGCGGTACGAGGTGACAATTAAAAGAAGGGCAATAAAGCTCAGTGCAACAGAGTTTAAACTCCTCCTATATCTTGCTGAAAGAAAAGGCAAGATTTTCAACAGGGAGCAACTCCTTGACGCCATATGGCGGGATGAGGCATTTGTTGAACCGAGAACGGTGGATGTGCATATACGGAGGCTCAGGATGCAAATAGAGGAAGACCCTGTTAATCCAAAATACATCAAGACTATGCGGGGAATCGGCTATCTCTTTTCAGGAAAATAATGAGACATGGTCTATTAAAAAGAGTAGTCATCTCGTATCTGATTATAATGCCTGTTCTCTTTATTGCGTTTGAACTGTACCTCTCCAAAGTTGTAAAACACAGATATATCGAAAAAATCACCGAAAGCCTCATGATACAGGGCAATCTTATCGCTGAACGGATACCCTTGTCGTATAAGGGCAATCTTGACGATTTCTGCAGGAGATACAAAGAGAAGACAGGCGCAAGAGTAACTATTATCGACCCTTCAGGCCGTGTCCTCGGAGACTCTGATGAGCCTTCTGAGAAAATGGAAAATCATAGTGACAGGCCCGAAATCAAAGAGGCATTTTTAAACAATGTGGGCAGTTCCATCAGGCATAGCAACACCCTGCAAAAAGATTTTTTCTATCTCGCTATTACATTCAGCAATGGGCATGATAAGGGTATACTGCGGTTGTCGATGCCCCTCGATGAAGTGAAAAGCTCGATATCTCAGATCAGAATGCCCATTATATCATCTTCTCTTGCAGTGTTATTTTTAGCCATACTGCTGGGGCTTATACAGGCAAAGAGGATTACAAGATCTATTGAGGAGATCACGGACTTTTCAAACGAGGTTGCAAAAGGTAATTTTGCCAGACGATTTTTTCTGGAAGAGAAGAACGAGCTTGGAGAACTCGGCAGAAATATCAGCCTCATGGCAGAAGAAATCAAAACAAGACTCCAGCAGAGCGAAAAAGAACGGTATAAGATAGAGGCGATTCTCAGGAATATGAGCGATGGGGTCATGCTGCTGGATATAAAAGGCAGGATCGTGCTTTACAATGATGCGGTCAGAAGGCTTTTTAATATCGGAGCGAATATTGAGGGCATGACACTAACAGAGACTTTACGGAATGCAGAACTGGCGGATATTGTCAATAAAGCTATAAAGAACGAGGAAACTGCGTCTCACGAGATTGAGATTATGCATCCAAAAGAGGCTTATTTTATGGCTATCGCCATCCCATTTTATGCTTACCCTGTGAAGGAAACAGTGTCAGGGGCAATACTGACACTTCATGATATTACCAGACTAAAGCAGCTTGAAGAAATAAGGAAGGATTTTGTTGCCAATGTCTCCCATGAGATAAGAACCCCGATTACCGCAATAAAGGGTTTTGCAGAGACATTGCTTGATGGGGCAATCGATGACAGAGAAAATGCCTATAAATTTCTCCAGACGATTAAAAATCAGAGTGAGCGTTTAAACTCCCTTGTAAATGACCTTCTTACCCTTTCAAGAATAGAACTGGGAGATATAAAGATAGAAAAAAAATCTGTTGATATTAATGATGTGATTGACGGAGTTTTTACTACCATCAGAGAAAAGGCGCGTGCAAAAGGACTATATTTGAGGAAATCCTTGCCTGTCGAAATTCCGGAGATTTACGCCGACAAAGACCGGCTTATCCAGATACTCCTGAACCTTGTGGACAATGCCATAAAGTTCACCGAAACAGGCGGGGTTATAGTGGGTATTGAGAAAGCCGGGGGATTTAATATCCTTTATGTTGAGGACACGGGTATCGGAGTGTCCGAGCGCCATCTGTCAAGACTCGGAGAAAGGTTTTACCGGGTTGACAGCGCCCGTTCAAGAGAGATGGGAGGAACCGGGTTGGGGCTTGCAATAGTCAAACACCTTGTAAAGGCTCATGGATGGGATATAAGGATAGACAGCGAGCCGGGCAAAGGAACAAGGGTTAATATAATAGATGTAACATAATTTTAATATTCCTTTAATATTCACTTAATCTGCCGTCTTGTATACTCAAATAAAAAAACAGGAGGAGAAAAAAGATGTTCAGAAAAATTGTTTTGTTTGCTTGCATGGTTACGGTTTTGGCGATGAGCTTCTCTCTGCCTGCAACGGCTGAACAGAAGCTCATCAAGATTGACGGCTCGAGCACTGTCTATCCTATTACAGAAGCAGTTGCCGAGGAATTCCAGAAAGCAAAGAAAGGCTCTGTGAAGGTAACGGTCGGTATTTCAGGAACGGGCGGTGGATTCAAGAAATTCTGCAGAGGTGAGATAGACATATCCGATGCATCGAGGCCCATACTCAAAAAAGAGATGGACGCATGCAAGGAGAAGGGAATTGAATATATAGAGCTTCCTGTTGCTTATGACGGCCTCGCTGTAATGGTGAATCCTAAAAATGCATGGGTAAAATCTTTGACTGTTGCAGACCTCAAAAAGATGTGGGAGCCTGCGGCTCAGGGCAAGGTCACAAGATGGAACCAGATAAGACCTGAATGGCCGGATGTTCCGCTCAAACTCTACGGGCCGGGGGCAGACTCGGGAACATTCGATTATTTCACAGAGGCTATCAACGGCAAGTCAAAGGCATCGAGAGGAGACTTTACTGCGAGCGAGGATGACAATGTGCTCGTTCAGGGAATAGCAGGAGACAAAGGCGCAACTGGTTATTTCGGACTTGCGTATTATGAAGAGAATAAAGACAAACTGAAAGTCGTGCCGATAGTAAATCCAGCGACAAACAAAGAAATCACCCCCTCGCTCCAGACCGTAATGGACGGCACATATGCGCCGCTTTCAAGGCCATTGTTTATATATGTGAACAAAAAGGCTGCAGCCTCAAAGCCGGAGGTTAAAAAGTTCGTGGACTATTACCTGAAAAATGCGGCAATGCTCACTAAGCAGGTAAAGTATGTTCCGCTTCCTGCAAAGGCTTATAAGCTAACGGAAGAGAGATTTGGAAAGATGAAGACAGGCAGCATGTTCGGCGGCGAAGAGAAAATCGGAATGAAAATAGAAGAACTGCTCAAGCTCGAAGAGAAAAAGTAACTCACAAATAAAGAGGGCGTATGAGACGCCCTCCTTTGATATGTAATATTTTTGTAATATTTTTGTAATATTTCTTTAACATTTCTGTAACAAAAATCTGTAATAATATTTCGTTCGCAACAACCATGAGAATTCATATAAAAAAGAAACTAAAAGAAGGAGCGATAGAAACCATTCTGTTTCTAAGCGCCCTTTCGTCTGTGCTTATTACCATCAGCATTGTTGTCATACTTCTATATGAGTCTTATGGTTTTTTTAAAGTTGTCTCTTTCAAAGAATTTCTAACAGAAAGGCAGTGGACTCCGCTCTTTTCTGATCCCAAATTTGGCATACTTCCGCTCGTCATGGGTACTCTTCTGACTACCTCCATAGCGCTAATAGTCGCGCTGCCGCTCGGACTGATGGTTGCTATATATATGAGCGAATATGCGCCGCGTAAATTCAGAGAGACGATAAAGCCGGTTTTAGAGCTTCTGGCTGCGGTCCCTACAGTCGTTTACGGCTATTTTGCACTTTTATTTCTGACCCCTCTTCTTCAAAAGTTTATCCCTGATCTTTCTGGCTTCAATGCCCTGAGTCCCGGAATCATAATGGGGATTATGATAATCCCTTATGTGAGTTCTGTAAGCGAAGATGCGATGAGGGCTGTTCCGATGCATATCAGAGAAGGCTCGTATGCTACAGGAGCCACAAAGTTTCAGACAGCCTTTAAAGTCATAATCCCTTCTGCGTTTTCAGGAATAGCAGCGGCGTTCATAATTGGCATATCGAGGGCGATCGGAGAGACAATGGTTGTTGCAATAGCAGCAGGCATGCAGCCCAATTTTACCGTGAATCCGCTTGAGCCTGTTGAGACACTTACTGCGTATATTGTTCAGGTAAGCCTCGGAGATGTGCCTCACGGCACAGTCGAATATAAAACGATATTTGCAGCAGGAATAACATTGTTTTTGATGACGCTCGCATTCAATATAATCGGATTCTGGTTGAGAAAAAGATTCAGAGAAGCGTATTAAAAATAGATGACAGAAGACGGAACACAAATTACGGAAATCAGAAAACGGATTGCTTTCAACAGGCTCAGGGATCACATCTTCTGGATAGCCGGACTTTTATCCACCCTCGTAGGCCTTTTGCTTCTTTTTACTTTAATGATAGACCTCTTCACAGACGGCGCATCCAGATTGAGCTATAAATTTTTTACATCATTTCCTTCGAGATTTCCCAATGAGGCGGGCATACTCTCAGCGTGGGTCGGAAGCTTTCTGGTACTTTTTGTGACAGCCCTCGCTGCAATCCCTCTCGGAGTCGCGGCAGGTATATATCTTGAAGAGTATGCGAAAAAAAATATAATAACCGACATCATCGAAATCAATATAGCAAACCTTGCCGGAGTGCCTTCCATAGTTTACGGCCTTCTTGCTCTCGGACTTTTTGTTTATTTCTTCAAATTCGGTGAAAGTATCCTCACCGCAGGCCTTACGCTTGCGCTCCTGATACTCCCGATGGTGATAATGGCTACACGTGAGGCCATAAAAGCGATTCCGAATTCAATAAGAGAAGCCTCCTATGCACTGGGCGCTACAAAGTGGCAGACTGTCCAGCACCATATTATTCCATATTCCACCGGCGGAATACTTACAGGCATAATAATCGGACTTTCGAGGGCCATAGGCGAGACCGCTCCGATAATCACAGTAGGCGCTCTGACATTCATAGCATTTCTTCCTACATCTCCTTTTACATCAGAATTTCCCTTCATCTCATTTAAATGGCTGTTAGACCCATTCACGGTCATGCCGATACAGATGTTCAACTGGGTGTCGAGGCCTCAGCCGCAGTTTCATGTAAATGCCGCAGCCGCAGGCATTGTACTTCTCGTAATGACATTGCTTATGAATGCCTTTGCGATTTATATTAGATACAAATTCAGGAAGAGGATAAAATGGTAGAAAGCAACTTAAAGGCTGAATCGAAAAATCTGAATTTTTATTACGGCAGCGTTTATGCGCTTAAAAATGTCAATCTTCAGATAGCTGAGAAAAAAGTTACTGCTCTGATCGGACCTTCAGGATGCGGTAAAACAACATACCTGAGATGCTTTAACAGAATGCATGACCTCTATCCCCACAACAAATACGAGGGCGAGATAATCTTGCATCCGGACAATATAAATATCATATCTCCAGAGATAGACCCTATTGAAGTCAGGATGCGCATAAGCATGGTCTTTCAAAAACCGAATCCATTCCCAAAATCCATTTACGAAAATGTAGCATACGGACTAAGGGTGAGAGGTGTCAGCAAGAAACAGGTGCTCGACGAAAAGGTGGAGAAATCCCTTAAAGGCGCTGCCTTATGGGACGAGGTCAAAGACAGACTCGATATGCTGGCATTCGATCTATCAGGAGGGCAGCAGCAGAGACTCTGCATTGCGAGGGCGCTTGCTACAGACCCTGAAATGCTGCTTTTTGACGAGCCGACCTCTGCCCTCGATCCTATTGCAACTTCAAAAATTGAGGAGCTTATTATCGAACTGAAAAATACATTGACAATACTCATAGTTACTCACAATATGCAGCAGGCAGCGAGGATCTCTAATTTTACGGCATTCATGATGCTCGGCGAATTGATAGAATTTGACAAAACAGATAAAATCTTTACAACACCTTCAGAGAAGCTCACCGAAGATTATATTACAGGGAGGTTCGGATAATGATATTCGATGAGGAGCTATCACAGCTTAAAGAAAAGATACTCAGGATGGGGGCAATGGTCGAAAATGCTGTCAGAGATTCTATCAGGTCTTTGGTGGAGCGGGACAGCGAACTCGCAAAAAGAGTCATCGAAAAAGACCACCAGATCAATGCCCTTGATGTGGAGATAGATGAGGATTCCATCAGACTAATTGCATTAAGACAGCCGAAGGCAAGCGATTTGCGGTTCATAACTACAGCCATGAAGATAACCACTGACATGGAAAGGATGGGAGACCTCGCGGAGAATATCTGCGACAGGGCTCTGGAGCTTAATCAGGAACCTATTCTCAAGCCGTATATAGACATACCAAAGATGTGCAGGATTGCACAGGGCATGATAAGAGATGCCCTCGACGCCTTTGTGACGAGAGATAAGAAACTGGCAATGGATGTGATAATGAGGGACGATGAAGTGGATGATCTGAAGCACGCAGTTTTAAACGAGTTGCTATTTTTTATGATTCAGGATCCAACCACGGCCTCAAGGGCAATGAAGATAAGTTTTGTAGCCCAGTATCTGGAGCGCATAGCAGACCATGCTACAAATATCGCAGAGATGGTGGTCTATCTCGTGGAAGGCAGGATTATAAGACACCTGGCGCTGCCAGAAAGGTAAAAAAAAGAAGTAAACTCACGGCATGCTGACTACTATCTCATAGCTGCCAATACTTACCCTGTCAGCAATCCCTTTTTGCCATAATAGTTCTGTTGCCTTTGCCGTTGCAGTTTTCGGTATTATCAGAATCAGTTTTGACCCTGATCGGGACATTTCCTTCCATGCCTCTGCCTTTTCAGGTGTGATGCTCCTTTCTGTTTAGACCTCAACCATTCCAAGAGTAAGCCCGTGATTGGCAAGGATGAGGTCAGGGTCGCCCGAAGGATTTAATTTTATTTCTTTATATTCTCTTGCGAGTTTATGTCTTATCTGTTCAACTATCAGATCGTGAGTGAGTTTTTCTCTATCCATATTTGTTCCTGATTATTTTTTTCTTTTTGTAAAGTCGACCTCTATAACATTTTGAGACTTCTTTGTTTTAGCAGATTCCCCTTCCTTTTTAGGCATTGCCCCTTCTGTTTCCTTCTGTCCGCTTACAGCAGTTTGCGGAGCTGTAACAAACTGGGCATTAAGTTCAGGACAATACACTGCCATTATCTCATCAGCCGGGACAAAGCACTTCTGAGGTGAAGTGCCGAAAACAAGAGTAGCCGTGATCCCATAATCATCCCATAAAAAGTTCATTTTTGAATTAAATACAAGGATGATACCGTTGTCTTTTTCTTCCTGCGCAAATCCCCTATTCCCAAGTATTACGTTATCAGAATATCTGACGAGAACAAATACCCGCCCTACAAGGTTCATTAATTCAAAGAATATATGCCTTTTAAGTTCATTAAGTCCCGGATTCATTTTATCCCTTGACAAATAAATTGAACTAATAAAAGTATATCATATATTTTTATTAGAAGAAGGAGAAACAATGGTCAAATTGACATTTTATTACAAACACGGATGCTGGCTTTGTGACACAGCACAAGAGATGTTGAATGGTTTGAGTGATAAATACGACATAAAACTAAAAAAGATAGATATTACAACAGAGGAAGATCTTTATGAGCTTTACAGGTTTGATATACCTGTATTTGAGTTTAAAGACGGCTCAACACTTCATGCCCGTATCAAGAAAAAAGACCTGCTGAAGAAACTTCAGGAGAATGAAGAATAAAGGCGTAATGTCTGTTTCTGCGCCTCAAACTGCACAAATTGCAAATCTCTATAAGCGTATGATATGATGATTTTTGGTTAGATAATATCAATCTAAAGGAATACAGATGCTGGGAATTTTTGAGATTTTTTTCATCTGCCTTATTGCATTTATCTTCTGGTTTCTTATCTTCCTTTCCCGCGATTCATGGGTCAGGACTGTTTCAGGCCTTTACTCAACAGGATTCCTTCTTATTGCTGCATCCAAATTTATCAGTCCCAATTACCTGAAATATATTTTTACATACGCTGGTTATATAACCCTGAGCTACACGCTTTTGATGAATGTCCTGACTATAAAGCATTTCAGGAGGATGGTCAGTCTTAAGGATGCCCTGACAGGTTGCCTGACAAGGGCTGCTATCAGCGATCATATAAATTACGAGATAAAAAAGGGGGAAAGAATAAAAAAGAAGTTTAATCTATTATTTATTGACCTTAATAATTTTAAGCAGATCAATGATAAGTATGGGCATTCCGCAGGAGACAAAGTTCTTGCGAAGGCTGCTGCTATTATAAAGGAGAATATAAGGAAATATGACATTCTGGGGAGATGGGGAGGGGATGAATTTGTTGTCCTGATGCCCGAGGCAGGATCTGCAGAGGCCCAGACGATTACGGACAAATTGTCTAAACTAACCGCAGAATATGAAAATTTTGAAATCTCCCTAAGTATAGGCTGTGCGCATTATCCAGAAGATGGGTATACTATTGAAAAGTTAATCGATACCTCAGATAAAAGGATGTATGAATCAAGAAATAGAAAAGTAGATATTAAGTAGAAAGATCAAGGGATAGAAGATAAAGAAATCTCCGGCTAAATTGCCTGTACTGCCTTTTCAAGCCCGTTTGCCACTGCACTAATAAACTCATCTGTGAGGGCATATTTTGTTGCAGGCGGTTCTGCAATAAGCATAAGGTCTTTTGTCATAATACCTTTTTCAACGGTCTGTATCACTATGCCTTCCAGCATCTTTGCGAATCTCACTACATCTGGTGTATTGTCAAGTTTCCCCCTTTTTGCGAGCGCTCCTGTCCATGCAAAAATAGAGGCGATAGAGTTGGTGGATGTAGGGTTGCCTTTCAGATATTCATAATAATGTCTCATTACTGTGCCATGGGCTGCTTCATATTCGTATTTTCCATCAGGCGATACTAAAACAGATGTCATAAGGCCTAAACTGCCAAACCCGCTTGCCACCATATCTGACATAACATCACCATCGTAATTCATACATGCCCACAGCATTCCGCCCTCAGACTTTATCACCTGAGCAACAGCGTCATCTATAAGGAGATAACGGTATCGCACCCCTGCTTCCTGCAATTTATCCCTTGCATTTTCGACCTCTTCTGCAAAGACATCCCTGAAAAAACCATGGTACTTTTTTGAGATAGTGTCTTTTGCTCCGAACCAAAGGTCAATTCTCTCGCTCAAAGCATAGTTAATACATGATAAGGCAAAGCTCCTGATAGACTTCTCGGTGTTGTGCATACCCATGACAACACCTCTGCCCGCAAAATCATGAACCTTAAGGGTCTTTTTCTCTTTGCCGTCTACCGGAGTAAAGATTATCTCAGCAGTCCCTGGTTCTTCGATCACCATCTCCACATCCTTATAAATATCCCCATAGGCGTGGCGGCCTATTATAATAGGCTTCTCCCATTTACGTACTGCAGGGGGGATATTCTTTATGATGATAGGCTTTCTAAAGACTGTGCCATCCAGAATAGAGCGGATAGTGCCGTTGGGGCTTTTCCACTGTTGTTTAAGGTTATATTCTTTTACGCGGGCTGCATTTGGTGTGATTGTAGCGCATTTGACGCCTACCCCATATTCTTTGATTGCATTGGCAGCCTCGATCGTAACCCCGTCATCAGTCTCATCCCTGTGCTTGATGCCAAGGTCATAATATATTAAATCAATATTCAGAAATGGCATTATCAACTTCTCCTTTATGAGATGCCAGATAACCCTTGTCATTTCATCGCCGTCTATTTCTACCAATGGATTTTTTACCTTGATTTTAGCCTGCACATTTTCCTCCGGTTACTGATTTAATGCCTTTTCTTTTATAGAATATTAAAAATCCGGCAACGACCATTACAAAGCTCAATGCCTGCCCCATAGTGAAAACCCCGAACAGGAAACCTGTTTGAGCATCCGGCTCCCTGAAGAATTCTACAAAGAATCTGAATGCCCCGTACATTATAATAAAAAGAGAAGAAAGCACGCCGTGCCTAAACCCCCTATCTTTCAAAAACCAGAGCAATGAGAATAACAATATCCCTTCAAGAAAAAACTCATAAAGCTGTGAAGGGTGGCGCGATAAATGCCCCCCTGAAGGAAAAACCATAGCCCATGGCACATCAGTGACTCTTCCAAACAGTTCTCCGTTTATAAAATTGCCAAGTCTGCCAAGACCGAGTCCTATGGGAGCGGTGACAATGATGAGATCCGCAGTATGCCAGAAGTCTATCTTGTATTTTCTGCAAAACATTATCCCTGCAATAATGCTCCCTATCGCGCCTCCGTGAAAGGACATCCCGCCATGCCATACAGCAAAGACATCGAAAGGATGCTGCAGATAGTAGGGCAGATTATAAAAAACCACATAACCAAGCCTTGCCCCGATTAACAGACCGAGTATAAGGTATGAATAAAGAGAGTCCACATAAGAAATGGGCAAAGATACTTTAACTTCTGTCTCCTGTTTTCTGTCTTCTGGCATTCGGTTTGTCTTTTTTATCTGATATTTTACGAGAAGATAGGATGAAGCAAAGCCGATGAGATACATTACACCATACCATCTGACGGCTAACGGGCCTATTCGTATTATCTCAGGGTCTATATCAGGATAGGAAATCACTATGCCTCCTCAAACCGAATTTGATTATTATAACTTAATTATTGAGGAAAATTTTTTCAGAACATAATAAAATAATCCGTGATTATTGTTAGCGCATGCCTTGCTGCATTTAATACAAGATATGACGGAACAAACTGTGCACATCCTGAAATAATTGAAATAGTTGCCTCAGGGAAGGCAATACCCTTATGCCCTGAACAGCTTGGAGGGCTCTCAACACCGAGGCCTGTTATAAGCTTTATTGGAGGGGCTGGAAATGAACTTATAAAAAGAACTATTGGAGTGATGGCAATAGGCGTTGACAGCATTGACTATTCAGAAAATCTGTTAAATGGTGCAAATGAGGTATTGAGGATTTCAAAGATGTATAATATCAAAAAGGCAATTCTAAAAGAAGGAAGCCCGTCATGCGGTGTATTTAAAGTATGGGTGAACAGTAAAAAGGTAAACGGCTGTGGCGTGACAACTGCTGTCTTAAGGGCTAATGGTATAGAGGTTGTAGCGATAGAGGAATAATGACTGATGATGAATGCTAACTTACGCATTTCGAACTTCGAATTGCGAATTACGAATTTATGATTCCATTCAAAGATGACAATCCGACACAGACCTTTCCTTTTGTAACGATTGGATTGATAGTTATAAACTGCCTTATGTTTATCTGGGAGCTTACATCACCCGCAGGCGTGAAACAGATAGTATATTCCTACGGCGCAATCCCTCATAATATGATTTTTTTTTTTGAAAAAACCCAGCCTGTTCATCCTGTAACAACTATTTTTACATCAATGTTTTTGCATGGAGGCTTTTTTCATCTCGCAGGCAATATGCTTTATTTATGGATATTCGGAAATAATATCGAAGACTCCCTCGGCCATTTAAAATTTTTTATATTCTATCTTTTCTCAGGGATTGCTGCTGCTTACAGCCATGCCTTAACCGAGACCCATTCTGCTATCCCGATGATAGGCGCAAGCGGCGCTGTATCAGGCATTCTGGGCGCTTATCTCCTGCTCTTTCCACATGCGAGAATTCATACGATTATATTCTTTGGGTTCTTCTGGCAGATAGTGAGGATCCCCGCTGTAGTTGTAATTGGTTTCTGGGCTGTAATCCAGATAATCAACGGGCTCTTGAGCAAAGGCATATTAAACCAGGGAGGCGTTGCATGGTTTGCCCATATAGGCGGCCTTCTGGCGGGACTTCTTACCATAAAATTATGGTTGCCGAAGGCAAAAAAGCATTTCTAATTCAAAAAAGACCAAAAAAAATCAAAAACTATAGAAAAAGCTTAATAACTCAGATTATTTAGGATTAATAAGTCTTGCCTTCAAACTCTTTTTATAGCTATATTAGCACTCACCTTATGTGAGTGCTAATAATCTCAGTTTAGGATTTCAGGATTCGGCTCTGAAGTCCGTGGTATAAAAAAACTACAAAATCAACTCAAAGGAGGTATTTTTATGAAGATTAAGCCGCTTAAGGACAGGGTAGTAGTAAAGTACTCGGAAGAAGATTTGGAAAAGACCGCAGGAGGTCTCTATGTTCCGGATGTGGCAAAAGAGAAGCCGCAAAGGGGAACAGTTGAGGCAGTGGGCTCAGAGGTCAAAGAGTTAAAGACAGGAAACACCGTCCTCTTTGACAAATATTCAGGCTCGAAGATCAAACTCAACGACACTGAATATTTAATCATCAAAGAAGAAGATATTCTTGGAATTATTGAATAGGAAAAGGAGGAGAAAGAATTATGGCAGCAAAGCAGTTATTATTTGATGAGACAGCAAGACAGGCGATGTTAAGGGGCGTTACCATCCTTACAGACGCTGTGAAAGCGACACTTGGACCAAGGGGCAGAAATGCGATAATAGACAGGAAATTTGGCGCCCCGAATATAACAAAAGACGGGGTGACTGTTGCAAAGGAAATCGAATTAAAAGACCCATATGAAAACATGGGCGCACAGCTTCTTAGGGAAGTAGCATCTAAGACCTCTGATGTTGCAGGTGATGGAACGACAACAGCAACAGTTTTAGCCTACTCAATCTACAAAGAGGGTATGAAGCATGTCACAGCCGGCGCTAATGCCATTGACCTCAAGAGGGGCATTGACAAAGCAGTTGAGAGTATAGTTGAAGACCTCAAGAAGATGTCAAAGCCTGTTGCTGAGAAGAAAGAGATCGCTCAGGTTGGCACAATCTCAGCCAATAACGACCCGTCTATAGGAGACCTTATTGCCGAGGCAATGGACAAGGTCGGCAAAGATGGCGTTATCACAGTTGAAGAGGCAAAGAGTATGGCCACAACGCTTGATGTTGTTGAGGGCATGCAGTTTGACAGAGGCTATGTCTCCCCATATTTCATTACAGACCCGGAAAGAATGGAGTGCATTCTTGAGGATGTCTTCATTCTTATCCACGACAAAAAAATATCCAGCATGAAGGATCTTCTTCCCATCCTTGAGCAGATTGCAAAGATGGGCAAGCCGATGCTCATAGTAGCAGAAGAGGTTGAGGGTGAAGCCCTTGCAACCCTTGTGGTGAACAAGCTTCGCGGGACCATCCATGTCTGTGCTGTAAAGGCACCTGGTTTTGGCGAAAGAAGAAAGGCGATGCTTGAGGATATAGCAACACTTACAGGTGGAACGGTCATATCTGAAGACATAGGTCTTAAACTCGAGAATGTTAAGCTTAATGACCTCGGCAGGGCAAAAAAGATAACCATTGACAAAGAGAACACCACCATTGTTGAAGGCGCAGGCGACCACACCGCTATACAGGGCAGGGTAAAACAGATTAAAGCGCAGATTGAGGAAACAACATCTGATTATGACAGGGAAAAGCTTCAGGAAAGACTCGCAAAACTTGTGGGCGGTGTTGCAGTTATAAATGTTGGTTCAGCCACAGAGTCAGAGATGAAGGAAAAGAAGGCAAGGGTAGAAGATGCGCTCCATGCCACAAGGGCAGCAGTGGAAGAAGGCATTGTTCCTGGCGGAGGTGTCGCCCTTATCAGGTGCCTTAAGGAGCTGAACAAGTTAAAACTCGACCACGACCAGCAGCTTGGCGTGAATATAGTTAAGAGGGCGCTTGAAGAGCCTATAAGACAGATTGTGGCAAATGCAGGAATTGAAGGCTCTATCGTAGTTGAGAAAGTAAAAGAGTCAAAGGATGCAAATTTCGGGTATGATGCTTATAAAGAAGACTACACTGACATGCTCAAAGCAGGCATCATTGATCCAACAAAGGTCACAAGAACAGCCTTGCAAAACGCTGCGTCAGTTGCAGGCCTTATGCTCACTACAGAGGTCATGATTACAGAAATGCCGGAAGAGGAGAAGAAAATGCCCTCAATGCCAGGCGGAATGGAAGGAATGTACTAAAATTACATAACATAAAACAACAAAGGCGGCGTTCTGCCGCCTTTGTTGTTTTAAAAACATTAAAATGAAGTCAAACATAAAATTAATATTATTGTCAGTCCCCATCCTGTTTTTAATATATACCTCTGCCCAACTCCTTATTCCCCGAAGCACAATTGTTAAGCAAATAGAGGTAGAAATACCGGAAGGGGCATCTTTTAAAGAGGCTGCCAACATTCTGTCAAAACATAATCTAATACGGAACAAAAACATCTTTCTCATTATAGGCAGACTGTCCGGGCTTGATAAGAGGGTCAGAGCCGGCTATTACTCCTTTTGTTGTAGTGATTCGCCGTTTAATATTCTTAAGGCATTAAAGAACGGTAAGATCATAGAATATGAAATCACCATAGTCGAAGGGGATAGTATTCTTGAGATAGGGGACAAGCTCGCATCAAACAACATTATGGCGATAAAGAATTTTAATAACCTTGTGACAGATAAAGACTTTCTTGACTCTTTAGATATTGACGCTCCGAGCCTTGAAGGCTATCTCTTTCCCCAGACCTATAAATTTCCAAAGGGCATGAAGCCCGAAAATACTATTAAAGTAATGGTCGCTAAACTAAAAGATGAATTCACTGAAGAGATGAGTGACAGAGCAGAAGAGATTGGATTAAGCAAAAATCAGGTATTGACCATGGCCTCCATTATAGAGAAGGAGGCTTTTACAGATGAAGAGAGGCTTTTAATATCTGCTGTATATCATAACAGGCTTAAAAAGAAAATGCCCTTGCAAGCAGACCCCACCGCAGTTTATGGCATAAAAAGCAGCAGACAGAAGATTACAAAAAGCGACCTCAGGAATAAAACGCCATACAACACATATATTATCAAAGGTCTGCCGCCGGGTCCAATAGCTTCTTCCGGAATAAAATCCATTAAAGCAGCCTTATACCCTGCTGATGTGCCTTATCTCTACTTTGTATCAAATAAGGACGGCACCCATCAGTTTTCTAAGACCCTTTCAGAACATAATGACGCTGTAAAAAAGATCAGGGCAAAGCGAGATAATGAGTAAGGTATAATAAAGGCATGATGACAAGACAGAAAACCAGACAGATACATGTAGGCAGCATCCCTGTTGGCGGCGGCAGCCCCGTTTCTGTTCAGTCAATGACTAAGACAGACACAAGGGATGTCAATGCAACAGCGAATCAGGTGCTCTCGCTTGAATCCGCAGGCTGTGAAATTATAAGGCTCGCTGTTCCTGATATGGAAGCCGCACAAGCCCTCGGAAAAATTAAATCTCAACTTTCAAATCTCAAATCTCAAATTCCTTTGGTTGCTGACATCCACTTTGACTGGCGGCTTGCGCTTGAGGCCATAAAGCAAGGCATTGATGGGCTGCGATTAAATCCGGGTAATATAGGGGCTTCATGGAAAGTCAAAGAGGTTGTTGAAGCTGCAAAAGAGCGGAATATTCCGATAAGGATCGGCGTCAATGCAGGCTCCCTCGAGAGGGAGCTTCTGCAGAAGTATGGACATCCAACTCCTGAGGCATTGCTTGAGAGCGCTGAAGGACATATAAGAATCCTTGAAGATATGAGCTTCACGAATATTAAGGTCTCTCTCAAGGCATCCAATGTGATGAAGACCATAGAGTCATACAGACTTTTTTCTAAAAAATACGATTACCCGCTCCATATTGGCATTTCAGAAGCAGGGCCTTCATTTACAGGAATGGTTAAGAGCGCAGTCGGGCTTGGCATTCTTCTTTCAGAGGGCATAGGAGATACAATGAGGGTTTCTCTTACTGCTGAACCTGAAGAAGAGGTAAGGGTTGCATATGAGATATTGAAATCCCTGGGGCTGAGGCAACATGGTGCTGAGATAATATCATGTCCCACTTGTGGCAGATGCCAGATTGACTTAAAACCCATAGCACAAGAGGTTGAAAAAGCCCTTACAGATATTAAAAAGCCCATAAGTGTTGCTGTCATGGGTTGTGTTGTTAATGGCCCTGGTGAGGCAAGGGAAGCAGACTTTGGCATAGCAGGCGGCAAGGGCATGGGCCTTGTATTCAAAAAGGGTGAGGTGGTGAAGAAGGTAAAGGAAGAAGAGTTGCTCAAAGCTCTTATTGATTTGATTAATAAGGAATAAGCTGCCAGGGTATAGTATATTTGCCATTTTTTGAGAGGCCAAACGCCGGAAATCAGCGGCAGTGGCGATTTTCGCTTCGCTAATATGCGTGTCGGATTTATTCCATAAAATTGCCCTTGCGCTCCCCCAAACCGAGAAAAATATAACTTGACTTTTAAAATTCTCGTGCTAAAATATAAGCATGGTTAAAAGAAGGCTGTTAAAAGATGTCGAGCGCCATCTCTCTAAAAAAGAGATAACAATGATTGTCGGACCGCGGCAGGCAGGCAAAACCACCCTCATGCTGCTACTTCAGGAAGAACTAAAAAGAAAAGGACAGAGGACACTATTTTTAAATCTTGATATTGAAGAAGACAGGCAGTTTTTTGTCTCGCAATCAAAGTTATTGTCAAAGATTCGTCTGGAAATTGGAAAAAATAAGGGGTATATATTCATTGACGAAATACAGAGGAAAAGAGACGCCGGACTGTTCCTCAAAGGGCTTTTCGACCGCAATCTGCCGTATAAGTTTATAGTATCGGGCTCCGGCAGTATAGAACTCAAAGAAAAGATACACGAATCCCTCGCCGGAAGAAAACAACTCTTTGAATTGACAACCCTTTCCTTTGATGAGTTTGTAAATTTTAGAACCGATTACAGGTATGAAAACAACTTAAACAAATTTTTTGATCTGGACACGGAAAAAACATCTAACCTCCTTGAGGAATATCTCAATTTTGGCGGCTATCCGAGAGTGGCGCTTGAAGACGAGATAAAAGAAAAAAGAAAGGTAATAGACGAAATCTTCCGCAGCTATATTGACAGAGACATAGCATCTTTTTTAAGAGTAGAAAAGCTTGAAGGCTACTCACAGTTAATCCGCATCATTTCAGCGCAGATGGGCAATATGGTCAACTACAATGAGCTATCCAATACACTCGGACTTTCCATGCCCACCGTAAAGAATTACCTCTGGTATGCGGAGAAGACTTTTATAGTTCAGAAACTCTCTCCTTATTTCAGAAACATGCGAAAAGAGATTACAAAGTCGCCTGTTTATTACTTTCAAGATATAGGTCTCAGAAATTACGCCATAGGCATGTTCGGTATGATTAGATTACCGGCTGACTTTAGCTTTCCTTTTGAAAATCTTATCTTTAATATCATCAAAGAAAATATCAGATTTACAGGTGCGGATGTACATTTCTGGCGCACAAAGGACGGCGCTGAGGTGGATTTTGTCATTGATTACAGGGCAAAACAGATTCCGGTAGAAGTAAAATACAGAAAACTGCATAGACCGGAAACATCCCGTTCATTTTTAAGCTTTATAAAAAAATATGCTCCAAAGGACGCAGCGGTGGTTAATCTTTCTTTAAATGCAATTGAACAACTGGGAAAAACAAAAATATACTTCTTGCCGTTTTACCGGCTGAAGGAAGTGCTTTAACCAGAATTTGTGTAATTTGCGAACTTGCTTATATAAAACTCATGCTTACACTCGACAGCATAAGGGACCTCCAAATATATCAAAACAAAGACGGCTACCGGTTTTCAGTAGATGCACTTCTTCTCTTTTCATTCATTAATCTGCCGCGGGTTAAAAAAATTGCTGATTTAGGCGCAGGCTCAGGCATTATCGGGCTACTGCTTGCAAAGAAATATCCAAACGCAGAAATCACATTAATCGAACTCCAAAAAAACCTCGCAAAGCTCGCAGAAAAAAATGTCGTTTTAAACAATCTCGACGATAGGGTTAAAACAGTAACGGCTGATATTAAAAATTTATCATCCCTTCCCCATTGCTCTATTATTCAAGCACACCAACACTCCGCTTTTGACCTTGTCGTCTCCAATCCGCCATTCAGAAAACCAAAGACGGGGCTTATAAGCTCCAAAGATGAAAAGGCTGTCGCAAGGCATGAAATCAGTCTCCCGCTGCATAATCTTATAAGAGCAGTAGCATATCTTTTAAGGCACCACGGAAGGTTCTGTGTAATATACCTGCCGGAGAGATTGACAGAGATGGCAGATGTAATGAAAAAGTATTCTCTGGAGCCAAAGCGGTTGAGATTTGTTCATTCCAGTATACACTCCATGGCAAAAATAGTACTGATAGAGGCAGTCAAAGGAGGAAAGATAGGACTGAAAATAGAAAGACCTCTGTTTATTTATAATGAAGACAACAGTTACACAGATGAAATGAAATCTATTTATGCTTGTTGACTTTCATAACTGCATCTATTAATTTAGTTGTATGCTTTCATACATTATTAAGCGTTTCTTATTGATGGTCCCGCTGATTTTCGGAATAACCATTATTAGTTTTACCGTAGTTCACCTCGCACCCGGCGGTCCTGTTGAAGTTGAGACAGAGATGTCATTAAAGGCTTCGGCACAGGCCAAGGAAAATTTGAAAAAACTCTACGGACTTGATAAACCCCTGCATATTCAATATCTTGAGTGGTTAAAAAGATTCGTAAAACTGGACTTTGGCAAATCATTCGTTGACGGCAAAAAAGTAATTGACAAAATCAAGGAGAGGATCCCTGTAACCATCACAATTAATATCCTCTCTTTATTCCTCATATTTGCTATAGCAATACCAGTGGGGGTCTTATCTGCGACAAAACAATATTCTCTTTTTGACAAATTAACGACCGTCTTTGTATTTACAGGCTTTTCTACACCGACATTCTGGCTCGCCCTTATACTGATGATTATCTTTGGTGTAAGTCTCGGATGGCTTCCGATATCTGGCATTCAGAGCATTGATGTAACAGGCATGTCAAAAGTGGACAGGCTTTTGGACTGGATTAAGCACCTTATCCTGCCTGTTGGCCTAAGCGCATTCGGCAGCATAGCTGGATTGAGCAGGTACAGCCGCTCAAGCATGCTTGAAGTAATAAGGCAGGATTATATAAGGACAGCACTGGCAAAAGGACTCAAAGAATCAGTCGTGATAGTCCGCCATGCATTGAGAAATGCGTTAATGCCTATTGTAACGATCCTCGGACTTTCTGTGCCAGGACTCATCGGCGGCAGCGTTATATTTGAGACTATCTTCGCAATTCCCGGAATGGGGCAGCTTTTTTATTCATCAGCAATGTCGAGGGATTATCCCACAATAATGGGGATACTCGTCATCGGCGCTGTCTTAACACTTATAGGCAATCTTATAGCAGATGTCTCCTATGCACTCGTTGATCCGAGGATAAGGGTGAGAAAGTAAATGCTAAAAATTATCTGGCATAGATTTAAGAAAAATCCGCTGTCGGTTGCAGGGCTGGCAATAATAATCGCCCTTGCGGCCATTGCTCTTTTTGCGCCATTCCTCTCCCCGCATGAGCCGACAAAGATTGACGTGTATAATGTGCTTTCTCCTCCAAGTTCAGGACATCTTATTGGCACTGATGAACTTGGCAGGGATTTGCTTTCACGAATGATATGGGGAAGCAGGGCATCCCTGAAAGTAGGATTTGTTGCTGTTGGTATTGCAATAATCATCGGAACATTCCTCGGCGCTATCGCAGGTTATTATGGAGGAAAAACAGATGCTATATTAATGAGGTTTGTTGATATAATGCTGGCGTTTCCAACCTTCTTCCTCATCCTCGCAGTCATAGCGATTGTTGAACCGAGCATAACAACTATAATGATTATAATAGGCCTGACTGGATGGATGGATGTAGCGCGTCTTGTGAGGGCTGAATTCCTTACCCTTAAAGAGCGCGACTTTGTATCAGCAGCAAGGGCGATTGGCGCAAGCGATTTCCGCCTCATGTTCAGACACATCATACCAAATGCCTTATCCCCTGTTTTTGTTGCTGCAACCTTTGGCATAGCAGGGGCAATTCTTACTGAGTCAGGTCTGTCTTTCCTTGGCCTTGGTGTTCAGCCGCCTGAGCCAAGCTGGGGGAATATACTGACATCAGGAAAGGACAATATAACTGTTGCATGGTGGCTTTCCTTATTTCCGGGCATTGCAATCCTTGTAACCGTGCTGAGCTATAATCTTGTAGGAGAAGGTTTACGAGATGCGCTCGATCCGAGACTGTGGACAAGTGAGAAGTAGCTCATAGTTCATGGCTCATAGATATTAGTTCATGGTATTATTTTTATTGATATGAGCTATCAGTTGTCAACAATGAGCCACTTGCCTGACCCTGAACGCGCACTGAACAATATAAAGGCTTTTGTCTCAAAAAATCCCGATTACAAGGAACAGATAGAAAATAATATCCTGCCTGTTTCAATGCTTTTTTCTCATAGCCAGTTCCTTGCAAACTACTGCATAAATAACCCGCTTATACTTTTTGAGGCGCTTAAAGATATGTATGCAGCACAGAATACCGGTAGCCTGCGGACAGAGCTAAGAGAACTGCTTTCAGACTGCGCCTCTGCCAAAGAAGGCATGAAGGTTGTCAGGGATTTCAGAAAGAGCAAGTTGCTGGTCATTACGCTAAGGGATATTCTTAAACATGCAGGGCTTCAGGAGATAATGCTGGAGATGAGCAATCTTGCAGATGTAATGCTGAGCGAGTCCTTAGGCTTCGTAGAATCTTTTCTCATTCAACGATATGGAAGGCCTGAGAATAATGCCATCTCAGCAATAGCGCTCGGAAAGCTCGGCGCACAGGAGCTCAACTACAGCTCTGATATTGACATAATCTTCGTTTACAGAGATGAAGGCGAAACTTCAGGGATATCTGCAATCCAGAATACTACAATCAACAGAATATCC
The DNA here is from genome assembly GCA_030017995.1 of Thermodesulfovibrionales bacterium. Lineage (GTDB taxonomy): Bacteria > Nitrospirota > Thermodesulfovibrionia > Thermodesulfovibrionales > Dissulfurispiraceae > JASEGS01. The sequence continues at coordinate 5,078 of JASEGS010000009.1, read as the reverse complement.
GCCCATGAGTACTATGTAAAGCTTGCAGAGGAAATTACCCGCTTTCTCTCCGCAAATACTGAAGACGGCTTCACATATAGGGTGGATCTACGACTGAGACCTCAGGGACAGCGAGGCAGTCTTGCATTATCGCTAAGGAGTTATGAGGAGTACTATGAGTCATGGGGACAGATGTGGGAGAGGGCTATGCTGCTCAGGGCAAGGTCTGTGGCAGGAGACATGCGGCTGGGTCAGGAGTTTCTTAATGCAATAAGACCTTTTACATACAGGAAATACATGGATTTCGAGGCCATTGATGAAATCAGGAAAATGAAGTCTCAGGTCGAGCAAATAAAGGCAGGGACATTAAGCAGCGATATAAAGCGTGGCTACGGAGGTATAAGGGAGATAGAGTTTTTTATTCAGATATTTCAGCTTATTCATGGAGGCAAGGAGCCTCTTCTCAGGGAAAGGAGCACTCTCAAGGCATTACACAAGCTCGTCCAGAAAGGCCTTATAGGTTATGACGACTCTTATCAGTTATCTGATAACTATATCTTCTTCCGAACCATTGAGCACAGGCTCCAGCAATTGAATGACCTGCAAACCCATACGCTTCCATCAGGCGAGACAGAGATTGAAACCCTCGGCAGAAAGATGGGCTTTCAGGACAGAAGTGCATTTATGCAGGAGCTCGATAGGAGAAGGCATAGGGTCAGGGAGATATATGACTCGTTGCTGGAAACTAAAAAAGAATCACAGAAAATAAGCAGTCCGTTAAACAGTATCTTCTGGGACATGGAAGCGCCTGTTGAAGACCTGCTGAAAAAAGAGCTTTCAAATACCACTCTGAAAGACGTACAGAAGGCCATATACTGCCTTATGAAAATAAGAAACACAATTTATTCGTTTCAGACAATTAAAGGCAGGAGACTCCTTGAGGAGATACTCCCAAAGTTCGTTGATGAAGCATTGAAAGGCGATAGTCCTGATATCGCTCTGCTTCAGCTTGTCGATTTCTCCGGAACCCTTGCGACAAAGGAATCATACCTCGAAGCCATAGCACAAAGGCAGGAGATAATTTCAGCTCTTACGTTCATCTTTTCACAGAGCGAATATCTTTCAAAAATAATTATGAGCAGCCCTGAATACATAGAGTCTCTTGTTGAAGGACAGTTGATTAAAAAAACATTAAAGAGATTGCACGGCGAATTGTCAATGCTCGCAGAGAAATCTGGGAGCCAGACAGCAGTCAGATTATTCAGACGGTCGGAAGAAGTGAGAATCGGCATTCAATTCCTGAATAAGAAGATAGGGGTGACGGAGTTAACAAAGGGATTGAGCAAGGTGGCTGAGGCTGTTATACAGCAGTCATTAGTCAAGAGTCATAAGTCATTAATAATATCTGATGACCAATGCCAGACTAATGACACTCTTTTCGTCATCGGTTTCGGCAAGTTCGGCGGCAGGGAGATTATATTCAATTCTGATCTTGACATAATATTCATAACGCTTAATGAACCATCAGAGGCTGACACAAAGACAGCGGAACGGATGCTTAAAACACTCATGTCATACACAAAGGAGGGGATTGCATACAATATTGACACAAGGCTCAGGCCTGAAGGAACAAAAGGCCCTCTCGTAAGTTCTCTGAAGGGACTCGGAGATTACTATCTCAGAAATGCCCATGTGTGGGAGCTTCAGGCGCTGTTGAAGGCAAGACCGATAACTCCTCAATTGCTGAACCCCTCAACTCCTGAACTCTTTATGGAGATGCGGAAAGAAGTTTTAATGAAGCGTGGAGCGGAAATCACTCTGGACGACATAAGGAAGATGCGAGAGAGGATTCAAAAGGAACTATCAAAGGAAGTCTCCGGTACTTATGATATAAAGCTCGGAAGCGGCGGGCTTGAGGAACTTGAATTTATCATTCAATACCTCCAGATGAAGAACTGCGCAGCACATCCTCAAGTGCTCGTTCAGGGAACGCTTAATGCCATAAGACGGCTTAATAGAGCCGGAGGCATGAAAAACAACGACGCATACATAATGCAGGATACCTATCTTTTCTACCGCACAGTTGAGACAATCTTGAGACTAAGAAACGAATCTGTTCTCAAAGAAGTCAGCGAAACCATGCGCAGTATTGCAGGCTTTATGGATATGAACGAAGACAAATTTCTGGTCACGCTCCATGAAAAAAGAAATTGGATAAGAAAATTTTTAGATAGTATGACCTAAAGCCAGTATTCGGGATATTTTCTGTTTTTAGCTAAATTATTTACCACAAGGGCGACAACTAAAAGTATAACAGCGCCAAGGCCTGCCGGTATAAAGACATACAAAAATCCGAGGTTATGAATCTTTTCCCCTCCGATCACTGCGATTAAAGCTGTTGCGCCACCGGGCGGATGCAGGGTCTTTGTTATAAGCATTGCTGCGATCGCAAAAGATACGCTTAATGACGCTGCTATCCATGTCTGTCCGAATAACTGATAGAATGCCACCCCCATAACAGCGGATATGATATGTCCGCCGATAAGGTTTCTCGGCTGGGCAAAAGGGCTTTTAATGGCGCCATAAACGAGGACGGCTGATGCGCCGAATGAGCCTATTATCAGGGTCAGATCCCTCGGCTCAAAATATCTTGACGACAGATATGCGCAAACGCCGATGCCTATAAGCCCTCCAAGCCATGACCAGAAGACTTCTGACGGTGCGATATTAGGCTGGATATTTACCGCTCCTCTCATCTTTGCAAGATAGTCACAAATAGTCATGCGCTTTTATCTCCTGCTTCACTGCTCTCCAAAATAATCTATCAAAGGGTTCTGGCGTGAGGCTCCCCTTACGTCTGCAGCTTCATTCTAAAGTTTTAATTATATATGATTAACATCATGCCAGAACATTGCCTCCATTATACTATAATTAAGCCGCTCCTTAAAATAAATGAGACCCGGAAATTCTTTGGGGAAATATCACGGGAGGTGGTTTTATGGATAATAAGGGCGTTAGAAACCTGTTCATCTACGGCAGTCTTTTCTTCTTTGTCATCTTTCTTTACCTTACCTATGACACCATGGGTAAGCTGGACAAGAGGGCTCCGGAGATAACAGAGAATGTTAATCAGGGTAAGATGGTGTGGCATAAGTACGATTGTATCGGCTGCCATACTATTTTGGGCAACGGGTCTTATTTTGCGCCTGATATGACAAAGGTAGTTGAGAACAAACCAAAGGCATATCTGAAGCAGTTTATCATGGACCCGAAGTCGGTAAATCCGAATGCCTCAATGCCTAAACTGGGCATAAGTTCCGAAGAGGCGGACAATCTCATCACATTTCTTGAATGGATATCAAAGGTTGACACAAATGGCTGGCCTCCAAAGCCGATCCTTGCAGTAGCAGGCACAGGACAGAAGGAGCAGGCAGCAGGACAGAGACTATTCCTATCGATGGGCTGCCAAGGCTGCCATATGGTCAACAGCATCGGCGGTACATCAGGGCCTGACCTTACACATATTGGAAGCAAAAAGGACAGGGCATTCGTTTTCAGTTTTCTAAAAGACCCACAGGCAGTCAAAAAGGGTTCTGCAATGCCGCCTGTGAAAGCGTCTGATGCGGATATCGAGGCATTAACAGACTATCTGGTTACCCTTAAATAGGAGGACGATGAGATGAAATATCAGAGTCAAAAGATCGCACAAAACTTTTACACATTCGCCGCACTGCTATTTCTGGTTCAGGTTGTAGTAGGCATAATAGCAGCAATTCAGTTCATATACCCGGACTTCTTTATCCTGAATTTCAACACAATCAGGACTCTGCACATAAATGCTCTGGTTGTATGGCTGCTTGTAGGAATGATGGGGGCGACATATTTTGTTGTGCCTGAAGAGTCACAACGGGAACTATGGAGCATTCCCCTTGCAAAGTTTCAGTTTTGGGCAACTGTCATAGCGGTCACCGCTGTTGTTCTGGGCTATATCTGGATGGGCATAGATCCGCAGGCAAACAAGACAGTGCTCGGCACACTCCTTCTCAACGAAGGCAGGGAGTATATAGAGGCGCCAAGGTGGGCTGACTTGTTGATAGTTGTATCGGTTCTGCTATTCCTTTTTGTTAACTTCATGACCATGTTGAAAAGCAAGAAATGGACAGGCATTCAGGGAACGCTTTTAGCGGGTCTGACAATGCTTGCCATATTTTATCTGCCCGGCATGTTTTACACAAAGAGCATGGTAAAAGACCAGTTCTGGTGGTGGTGGGTAGTTCATCTCTGGGTTGAAGGCTGCTGGGAGATAATTGCAGGCGCCCTTTTGGCATTCATGCTGATGAAAACTATCAATGCCCCAAGACATGTGGTGGAAAGATGGATGTATGTCGAAGTTGCGCTTGTCCTCTTTACCGGCATTCTCGGAACAGGACATCATTATTATTGGATAGGCACTCCTGCATATTGGCAGTGGGTAGGCGGAATATTCAGCTCCCTTGAGCCAATCCCTCTGTTAATAATGACATGGGATGCTTTTAGAAATACAAGAGAATACAGAACGGTCAGCAATAAGATAGGCGTTTTTTATGCAGTTGCGCATGCCCTGTTTAACTTCTTAGGTGCAGGGCTCTGGGGTGTTATACATACACTTCCACAGGTAAACAAATGGACGCATGGAACGCAGATAACAACCGCCCATGGTCATCTTGCATTTTATGGCGCATATGTCCTTCTCGTTATATCAATGATATATGTGACACTTCCACTTATAAGAGGGGTTTCTGAATTTAATACATCGAGAGGCTACAGGTCATTTTGGTGGATGACAATCTCGATGATATTCATAGTACTTACAATCACGGGAGCTGGCATGGTGCAGACATACATGGAGAGGCTCTTAGGACTCGATTATGTAGCAGTGAAAGCAAACTACAACCTCTGGTTCTGGATACTGAGGGCGGTATTCGGAGTAGGCTTCCTCTATGGAGTGTGGCTCTTTGTTGTTGATTTCTTCAAGTTAGGGAAAGAGCCTGTTGAAGCATAAGTAATAATCAGTTAAATAAACGAGTAAGATTTAAAAAAGTGGGCTGCCTTTAGCAGCC
>JASEGS010000008.1 GCA_030017995.1 Thermodesulfovibrionales bacterium | reverse complement strand
AATCAATTCTAATCGGGGGCCGCTTCCTACTTCAACAACTCAAAGGGACATGCTCATCTTCTCGTCCTCTTTCTTGTCCGATTTTTTATCCAAAGGTTTGAGTTTCTTTTTTGATGTGATTGCCGGCTTTTTGGTTTTATCCGGTTTGTCTTTGGTTGGAGGGAAGGCAGCAGCAGTTATTTTGATTTCATTTCCGGTTATTATCTCTATATCCCCTGGACTGATTTCCCTTGCAATAGGTTCAGCCAATTTTTGTTCAGTATTAATTTCTGCTGGCGCGATTGTTTCAATCTTTGCAGCTTCAGAAACTGTTTCAGTCAGTTTCTCTGCTGTCACATCTGGAGGAGCAGGCTCTATGACATTATCAGACTGTTGTGGAGCAGCTTCTTTCGGAGTAATGACTTGCGTTACATCTTTTGACGCCATGTGAATCTCAGGTTCTGTTTTTTGAATGTCTTTTAGAAAAATGTTTTCTTCTTTGTTAACCTGTTCAGGCTCACGAACAGGTTCTTCTTTCTTTGTATCTGCTAACAGAGGTTTTTTAACAGCAGGGACAGTTATTTTTTGCTGAGCGGTTTTAATAGTGTGTATGCCCTTATCTTTGAATGAAAGAGACGGATATAGCCTGACAATGATAAATGGGAAGTCTCTGCTTATTGTATATATTGGAGGTGAAAACAACAAAATAGCTGCGATGCATATTGTATGCAGCAGCAAAGAATAAATAAAGGAAAAGGTTATTCTCAGGGAATTTTTCATAATGACGATTAAATGGTCTTTAAATAGAGTGTAGCAGAAAAATACTGACTAATAAAAGTTGTCGCTTGAAACTATGTTATCCTATTGATATGGAAGTCATTACATCGCATATAAACGCTGATTTTGACGCACTTGCCTCTGCAATGGCAGCTAAGAAATTGTATCCAGATGCTGTTATTGTATTTCCCGGTTCTCTTGAGAAAAAGGTAAGGGATTTTGTTGATTCCTTTACTCCTGTTGAGATTAAGAGGATCAAGGATGTTTCTTTGAGCAAGGTCAGCAGGCTGATAATAGTGGATACAAAACATCCAGACAGGATAGGACATTTTAAAGAACTTCTATCAAAGTCAGGAGTGAGCATTCATATTTATGATCATCATCCATTTAATAAATCAGACATTCGGGGAGAACTGGAGGTCATAGAAAAGGTTGGAGCTGTGTCAACCATATTTGCGGAGATTATCCAGAAGAAAGGCATTTTATTGACTCCTATGGATGCCACTGTGCTCTGTCTCGGAATATATGAAGAGACCGGTTTTTTGGCATATCCATCTACAACGCCGAGGGACCTGATGGCTGTGTCATATTTGTTAAAAAGAGGGGCTAATTTGAATATTGTATCCAATTTCCTTAAGACAGAACTGAGCACTGAAGAGTTTTCGCTTCTCAATGAGCTAATCCAGTCTCTCAAAGAGGTTGTTATACATGGGGTGATGGTGAAGATAGGCAGGGGCACTCTTGAAGGGTTTGGTGATATCGCTCATTTAGCACATAGGGTTATGGATATGGAAGATACAGATGCTGTTGTTTTATTGGTCGCAATGGCTGATAAAATCGTTATGGTCGGCAGGAGCAGGATCGCTGAATTGGACATATCACAGGTTATGGCAGAGTTCGGAGGGGGAGGGCATCCGTTTGCTGCGTCTGCAACTGTAAAGGAGACTCCTTTTGATGTTTTGGAAGAAAGGCTTGTTGAGTCTTTAAAGAAGCACATAAGGCCATTGAAGGTTGCAAAGGATGTTATGACCGCGCCTCTTATTGTTATCCAGTATAAGGGCGCTTTAAAAGAGGCGGAAGATATGATGACGAGGTATGGTGTGAATGTCCTGCCTGTTGTAAAAAAAGACAAGTATATGGGGATCATATCGAGGGAGGTTGTTGAAAAGGCGTTGTTTCACGGCTTTGCAAGGAGCAGATGTATTGATTTCGCAACCACAGATGCTTTTACAGTCTATCCTGATACGCTTATTTCAGATGTTGAGGCATCCATGATATTGCGTAATCAGAGGTTTGTGCCAGTGATAGAGGGTGAAAAGATAATTGGCGCTATAACAAGGACAGATATATTGAGGTCTATGTATGAGGATTTTTTGAGAAAAGGCAGGGTCATTAACAGGGAATTAGTGCGGGAGCCTGTTTCAGTGTCGGGTAGGAATGTCTCTAAGATATTAAAGGAGAGACTGCCGGCAGACCTATATGAATTTCTCAGGATGGCAGGGGAAGTGGCTGATGACTTTGGATTTGGAGTCCATCTCGTGGGCGGGTGTGTAAGGGATATGCTCAGGGGGGTTGAAAATCTTGATATAGATATAGTTGTTGAAGGCGATGGTATTGCATTTGCAAAAAAAATAGGAGAGAAGATTGGCGCAAAGGTGAGGGTGCATCAGAGGTTTAGGACAGCGCAAGTTGTGTTGCCTGAGGATACGAAGTTCAGGGCGCATGGGTCAAAGATTGATGTTGCCACTGCGAGGACAGAATATTATGAATCCCCTGCAGCGCTTCCGAAGGTTGAGACCTCTTCTATAAAAAAGGACCTTTACAGGCGTGACTTCACTATAAACACCCTTGCTGTCAGGCTAAATAAAAAAGACTTCGGGGTATTGATAGACTTCTTTGGCGGGCAGAGGGACTTGAAGGATAAGGTGATCAGGGTGCTGCATAACCTTAGCTTTGTGGAGGACCCTACGAGGGCATTCAGGGCAATAAGGTTTTCTGAGAGGTTTGGTTTTAAAATTACGAGACATACAGAGAACCTTATAAAAATGGCTGTCAGGATAAATATCTTCGAGAAGCTTTCCGGCGCAAGAATCTATGATGAACTGGCGCTTGTCTTCAGAGAAACGAATCCGGTTAAAACATTGAAAAAACTTGGGGATTATGGGCTGCTGAAGGTTATATATCCAAAATTGGCATTTTCTCCTGCTCTTGAGTCGCTTCTGCAGTCTGTGCATGACACTATTTCGTGGTTTGAATTACTCTTTTTAAAAGAAGAATGCGACAGGTGTATTGTCTACATTATGGCGTTTCTCCATAAGCTCAACAGAGAGGAAAGGAAGCTCGCCCTTGAAGGGCTTAATGTGCCTGAAAAGCCAAAGGAAAAGATAGTCAACGGCCTGAGAGCGGCTGAAGAGATAATAAAAAAGCTTAGACCGGATGACCCTGTTTCTATATATCATCTATTAGAGGGGTATGACATAGAAACAGTTTTATTCAGTATGGCATTGACAGAGAACAGCGAAAAGAAAAAGGCCATATCCAGATTTCTTTTAGAATTGCGGAATACGAAACCCTTTCTAAAAGGAGAAGACCTTAAGAAGCTCGGCATCCCTCCTGGGCCTGTATATTCAGAGATATTAAAAAAGATATTGGATGAGAAATTAAGAAAGAGGCTAAAGACAAAAGAAGACGAGGCGGACTTTATTAATCACTTGCTTTTTAAAAGTTAAAAATGTTTTATTAATTCTAATTAACAAATCATTTATGGGGGATATAAATGGCAAAGGCAGTGAAATTAGATGAGTCTAATAAAAAAGATCTTCCGCTTTATCCAATAGGCATTGTTGCCGAACTGATAGGCATAACAGATCAAACGCTCAGGCTTTATGAGAAGCACGGCCTTCTTAAGCCGGCAAGGCGCAACAAGAACAGGTACTACTCTGAAAATGATATAAAATGGCTCGTCTGCGTAAGAGACCTTATACATAAAAAGAAGATAAGCATAGAGGGAATAAAGAAGCTGCTTGAATATGCGCCATGCTGGGAACTAACAGAGTGTTCTGATGAAAGAAGAGAGAAATGCACAGCATTTATAGATAAATCAAAACCGTGCTGGGAGCTCAATAGAACTATATGTAACAGGGAATCAGGGAAGATCTGCGAAGACTGTGTGGTTTATATAGCTCGCAAATTGCAAAAAAGCAAGAATTAGTCGTAATCAGTATGCGGCGGCGCAATTCTTTCGATTCTGAGACTTGACGGGCCGCTGTGCTGCAAAGGTTGTGTCCCCTCTTTAAAGAATTCAATTGCTGCAGACGTATCATTGGATAAAAGACCTGTAGCAGGATCTATGGATAGTTTCACAATCCCCTCTGGCAGAGGAAAGTTTGCCGCAGGCTCATCAGAGAGGATCTTTTTCATAAAGTTTGCCCATATTGGCGCTGCTGCCCTGCCTCCGACCTCGCCGGAACCGAGTGATCTTCTCATGTCGTCATATCCAACCCATACACAACCTACGAGATGAGGAGTATAGCCTACAAACCATGCGTCTTTGTAGTCGTTGCTTGTCCCTGTTTTTCCTGCAGCAGGCCTGCCTATGTTTGCCCTCATGCCTGTGCCGTATTTGATGACATCCTCCATTATGCTGGTTATGAGAAATGATGTCTGGGGACTTATGGATTCAACACCTTCTGGTTCAGTGCTCTCGATGACCTGACCCTTTGAATCGATTATGTATTTTATCGCTATCGGCGTCATCTTTACACCGTTGTTTGCAAAAGTGGAATATGCAAAGGCTAATTCAAGGGGGGTAATGCTTATAGAGCCAAGCGCTACGGTCAGCTCTCTCGGTATGTTTGCCTGTATTCCTGTATTTCTGGCAAAAGATATAACTTTGTCTATTCCTACGGCATCAACAAGTTTTACTGTCACTACATTTCTTGAATATGCAAGCGCTTCTCTCAGCCTTGTCGGGCCCGAATATTTATGGTCATAATTCTCAGGCTCCCATTTTCCTCCGAGACCATCAGGATATGAAACAGGCTCATCCTTTATTATGCTTGCCGGTGTAAACCCATGCTCAAGGGCAGAGGCGTAGATTATTGGCTTGAATGCAGAGCCTGGTTGCCTGTTTGCATGCACTGCTCTGTTGTACTCACTTTTTGAGAAATTAAACCCCCCAACAATTGCTTTTATAAACCCTGTCTCCGGCTCCACGGCTACTACCGCGCCTTCTACTTCAGGTTCTTGTTCAAGGCTGAATGTTACTTGCTTGCCGGATATGGTTTTAAACCTAACCCAGATTATGTTGCCTTGCTGCAATATATCTGTCAGTTTGAAATTTCTGATGGTATTCAATTTGCCTGTTTTCTTGTCAATCACGTTGCTTGCCCAAAGGGCATCTGCGGCTATGAGTTTTCCGGTTATGCCCCTTGCTTTAACAACCGCTTCTTTCTGATTTACAGACAATACTACGCCTGTTGCTATGTCACCTGCTGATGCAGAAAAGGATATTTTGTCTGAGTCGCTGCCTTTTGTCTTTATTTCATTCTTATGTCCGATTGATCCTCTCCATCCCTTCCTTTTGTCCACCTCGCGTAAGCCTTCCTTTAATGCCTGCTGGGCATATATCTGCGCATTCCTGTCGAGGGTGGTATAAACTCTTAAGCCGCCTTTATAGACCATATCTACTCCATATTTTTCCTCCAATTGCTGTCTGATGTATTCAAGAAAATAGTTATATGTCTCTGTGCTTGCCCTTAATGAAGACAGGGTGAGTGGATATTTTTCAGCAGCAGCTCTTTCAGATGGTTTTATGTATCCTTCTTCTTCCATCCGTGTAAGAGCGGCTTCCTGACGCTCTTTGGCTTTTACAAGGTTGTTGTATGGAGAATAGGCATTCGGCGCCTTTATAAGTCCGGCCAGGAGGGCTGATTCAGGAAGGGTTATCTGGCTTACAGACTTTCCGAAATAGAGCTTTGAAGCCATTTCAACGCCATAAGCTCCATGGCCAAAATATATTCTGTTTAAATAAAGCTCCAGTATCTCATTCTTTGAAAGTTCTTTTTCGAGTCTTATTGCAAGTTGAGCCTCCCGGAGTTTTCTCTGAATAGTTTTTTCTGGAGTCAAAAACATTATCTTTGCAAGCTGCTGTGTAATTGTGCTGCCGCCTTCTTTTAGGCTCATATGGATAATGTCTTTAAATAATGCCCTTCCAATGCCTATGTAGTCCACGCCTTTATGCTGCCAGAACCTTGAATCCTCCACAGATATAACAGCGTTTTTCAGATGTGAAGGCATACTGTTAAGAGGGGCGAATATGCCTTTTTCAACCTTGAACTCACCTATAAGGGTTTCATCATCTGCAAAGACCTTTGCGCCCTCTGTAGGACGATACTTTTTCAGCTCTTCTATGGATGGAACTCCCTTTGCAATTGCAATATAAGCGCCTGTTACAGAGCCAAAGGCAGCAGTAAGAATACAAATGATGATAATTGTCCTAAAACGCATTTTTAATTATAACTATGGCGTGATAAAATTTACAAATAATGGATTGTGATGTTCTTGTCCACAGCAGCCCTATAGGCACTATTTATTGTTTGTTTGAAGGCAAGTTTTTAATAGACTTGTCTATTAAAGATGCAAAGGGTTTGCAAGGTACAGCCCATAGCTTGTCACCTATAGCCTGTCACTTTTTTCAAGAACTCGATGCATATTTTAAAGGTGACTTAAAGGAATTTAATCAAGAGATAAAGTTTGTCAGCGGCACTGATTTTGAGCGTGAAGTCTGGATTGCATTAAGGGATATACCATACGGCGAGACCCGATCGTATAAATGGCTTGCAGAGAGGGTTGGCAGTCCAATGGCAGTGAGGGCAGTTGGACAGGCATTGAAAAAGAATCTGCTGCCTATAATACTGCCATGCCACAGGGTTATCGCCTCTGACGGCTCTTTAGGCGGATTTTCATGTGGAGTAGAGATTAAGAGGTGGTTGCTGAGGCATGAGGGGTTAATGATCTAAAATTAACTCTGCCTTCGTGACTTTTAAAAAAAAGTCACCCTCGAAAAAAAGCTTGACAAACACATTAAAAGGGTATACGGTTTAATCAAAGAGTGAGTTTCAAGAGGTGGTGGTCTTGCTCCTCTTTACCCGGAGCCTCAAGATGTAAAGTCTTAGGATGTAAAGTCTTAGGATTCACCGGGTAAAAGGGAATACAAGCACCACCTTTTTATTTGCCAAAGGCTTCCCATGAAAAATGACATTTCTTTTAAAGCCTCGGACCTGCCGATAATAAACGGCAGGGTTTATCACTTAGACTTAAAGCCGGCAGATCTGGCAAGGGATATTATCATTGTCGGCGACCCCGAAAGGGTTCCCTTTATTGCAGATGAATTCCTTGACAATAAAGAAGTCGACAGATTCCATAGGGGTCTCAGGACAATAACAGGACGCGTAAAAGAAACAGGTCAAAGGGTTTCAATCATAGCCTCAGGGATGGGCACGCCTTCTCTTGAGATTGTGCTAAATGAGATAGTTGCCTTAAACGAGATCGATTTTCACGCAAGGACAAGAAAATCAGAATATGACATGATAACCATAATCCGCGTCGGCACCTCAGGAGGTATCCAGCAGAATACAGAATTAGGAACGTTGATTATAACAGATTATGCAATTGGTCTTGATAATACAGGATTGTTTTATGATGCTCCCTACCAAAACGAAAAATGCAAAAGGCTTGAGGATAGAATTAGAGAGGAAATTGATGGCGTTATCCCCTGTGATTCACGCTTTAAAGGAAAGATTTTCCCCTATGCTTCAAAGGCCAATCAGGATGTTGTTAAGGCATTGAAAAGAGAGGCTCAAAATATAGGCGTAAAATATAAAAGAGGTATAACCGTATCCAATTCGGGATTCTTTGCAAATCAGGGCAGGGCTTTATCGAGAGTGCCCTTGACAGTGCCTGATATAGACAGCATCCTTGCATCCGTAGATACCGGTATCGAGGGTATCAAAATAGAAAATATGGAGATGGAGGCAAGTTTTTTACTTCATTTCATGGGCGCTCTCGGATACAGGGCAGGTGTTGTATGTCCTGTTATTGACAATCGCCGCAAAGGGGAATTTATACCACAATACACGCAATATGTAAGGGATGCAGCAGAAATAGCATTGAGGACACTGTATGCACTCAGATAAAGATTTGTCAGCCTTTCAAGACTATCTCCATCAATCGCTCGGCGTATATTTTGCTATGCCTGTCGTCGGTTAATATCTCTATATTCTCAGGCTGTTTTACTCCAAGTCCAAGCTCAACAGCCCTCGCTATCTGCTCCTGTTCAAAAATCTTCTTACCCATGATCGCCTCATTGCTTCCAAGTTCTTTCAATACTGCCAAACCAACCGCATCTATTGCGATCCTGTCGGTACCGGCAATTATCACATCAGCCCTCTTTTTAGTTCCCTTTGCAGGGCCTCCGTCCACAAATGCCTCTATCCCGTCCAGCAGTATAAGTGATGGACTGTAGGCCTGATTTATCTCTGCTATCATCTTCCTCATGCTCCGAAAGGATGTGTGAAGTTCTGTCATATTCCTCTTATGAGTAATCCCAACAGACAGTTTTAACGACATGGTGAATACGCCGCCGTAACCATGGGTCTTTAGGCAGCATGTTGATACAATGCACTTTGAATCAAGGACAGACCTTGCCACATCAAAGCCGTTCCTCCAGTGGCTGTTTTCAGGCTTTATCCTTAAACATTCATCCGGGGGGAGTTCTTCAAAGTTTATGAGTCCAACATCAAGTTTTTTACAGAGTTCGTATATTCCTTTTTCTCTAAGGACATCGGATGTATCAGGCGGGCCGCTCCTCTCTCCTATGGTGATGTTTTTTGCGCCCATCCCCTTCAGGTGCAATATCAAATGAGCAAGTGTATCGTTGTGTGTAGAGCCAGGGAAAGGGTCTGCAGTGTTTAAGTTAGGCTTAAGGAGCACGTTCTTTCCCTTTACAGGGTTTATATTTAGAATCTCTATAGCCCTTTTTATTCCTGATGCCCTGTCAGTGGTTTTAATGAGGGATACCTTTGTTTTTTTATCCCTTGAGGATTTTAATTGTTTTGCTGAAGCAGATTTTATGCCCTTATTACCCGCCATGGTCAGTATTACACCCCCTGCCATTGCTGCTATAAATTCCCGCCATCTGATCGAAGTGCTTCTTTTCTGTAATCCTTGTCAATCTTCTTGCCACATCTTCCGGAGAATAAAATTCGCCATGCTCAGCAGGTCTCGCAACCACATTCCATGCCCAGCAGAATATGCATCTTAGACAGCATCCAACACAGTCTGCAGTGGATATGCCGCCGTAAAATCTCGATGGCCTGAAGCGATAGTATTTTCTCGAATCATCTTTGCAGACATATCTTTTCGTTAGTTCCGCAAGCGTAATGGGATCAAACACATCAATCCTCTGAAGCTAAAATATTGAGTTCATGCTTGCAGATGCTACAGAATCCAGGGCCTTTCCTGTCGGTATCTTTCAGACTATTGGAAAAATACATTATGCATCCTGGATTATGGCAGTGGCCGAGGCCGTATGTATGGCCGATTTCATGGATGGCCTCTTTTATAGCCCTTAAGTGGAATAATCCCTTGTCCGGCTTTAGTCCGTAGAACTCCTGCCTAAGTCTTGCGAGGGCTATAACCGTTACTCCAGCTAATATATCCGCCTCCCCAAAGACAAAATTTAGTTCCGGTACATAAAGGTCTGCATCCATTATACCGAGCACCCTGTGAAAGTCTTTTGTCTTAAATGGGTGTAATTTTCTGAGAATTCGAGTGGATTGATATTGTCCTCTTTTTTTGTTATACAAATCATGAGGGATGGGCATTTCTTTGCCTAATTCGACACTGAAGTGGAATGTCTTTTCAAGGGCATCTGCGATGTCTTTTAGAACGGCTGAACCAACAGCCCCTATGGGGATTATGAGAAGCCTCATAAATGATAAATTATCTTATATATGCCTCTGTAACATATCTCCTCATCATCCTGTGCGAGTTGAAGTAGTATGCATTTTTTCCTATGGCATTCTGCATTATCCTTATCCATGTGCGTTTGTCGTTGTAAAATGTGGGAATGATGGCGGTCTCCAGTTTGTAATAAAGGTCATCTGCATCCCTTGCAGGATCCGCAGGCACATCAGGGGAAGGCCCGATTGCCCAGCCTGTGTAATTTTCAATCCATCCCTCTATCCACCATCCGTCGAGCACGCTGAAATTAGGGACGCCATTGTGGGCTGCCTTCATGCCGCTTGTGCCTGATGCCTCAAGGGGCCTTAATGGCGTATTCATCCATACATCTACGCCTGAGACGAGTTTTAAGGCGAGTTCCATGTTGTAATTCTCAATGTAAGCAATTTTTATCTTGTCTTTCAGTCTCTCTTTGACTTCAAATATCCGCTGTATGAGCATCTTTCCCGGTGTGTCTTTTGGATGTGCCTTCCCTGCATAAATAATCTGGAGCCTCCCTTCACCAATGCGTGCAAGTCTGTCTATGTCGCTGAAGAGCAGATCCGCCCTTTTGTATGCCGTTGCCCTGCGCGCAAAGCCGATTGTAAAAGTATCATAGTTCATGCCGCTCTGAGTTTTGCGGTTAACATAATCAATCAGATGCCTTTTTGCCTCCATATGGGCTTCCCATAACTCTTCATCGGGTATGCGGCCAATCCTGACAAATATCTCCGGCTCATTTGCCCAGCCTGAGAGGTACTTGTCAAAAAGTTTTTTTAGAGGCTCGCTTGTCCATGTAAAGGAATGGACGCCGTTTGTTATGGCATGTATCTCATAACCTGGGAACATGCCTTTTGATACCTCGCCGTGTTTTTTCGCTACACCGTTTATATACATGCTTTGATTTAATGCCAGCATGGTCATGTTGAGGTGTTCATGGCAGCAAATTTCTTTTAATACATCAATAGGGATTGTGTCTGTCATTACTTCTTTCACAAGCTCATAGGGGAATTTATCATGTCCTGCTGCCACAGGCGTGTGTGTTGTAAATACACATAGATTTCTCACTTTCTCAACATCCCATACCAGTTTTTCATCCCATACTTCTTCTATGTCCCTCTTGTATCGTTTAAGTAACTCAAGAGTCAGCAGGCTTGAATGACCTTCATTCATGTGATACTTTTTTATTTCAAATCCAAGTTCATCAAGCATTCTTGTGCCGCCTATGCCAAGTACTATTTCCTGTTTGAGCCTGTAAGCCTGGTCTCCTCCATAGAGGTGATGCGTAATCCCCCTGTCCTCTGGTGCATTCTCAGGCAGGTCCGTATCGAGGAATATAATTGGAATCTTTGGCCCTCTCATGCTTTCCACAACATAAAGCCATGCGCCTATGTAAACTTCCCTCTCTTCTATAAAAACGTTTACCCTTTCTTTAAGCGGGGTTATGAAATTATTCGGGTCCCATTCATCCGGTAGCTCTGTCTGCCTGCCGTAAATATCGATTTCCTGCTTGAAATACCCCTTCTTTGTTAATAATGTGACTGCTACCATGGGAAGATTAAGGTCTGCTGCTGATTTGATGGTATCGCCTGCAAGCACACCAAGTCCGCCGCTGTATGTGGACATGTCACTTCTTACGCCTATCTCCATAGAGAAGTAGGCTATCTTTGGTTCGTTAGTGAATTTATCTATTAATGACGCCATAATTCCTCCGGCGCTGCCTGTTTGTTAATATATGCTGTCCGCTTTAAAAGTTCATCAAGTGCGGTTTCTCCTTCATCTCCGATATTAATAGTATAATCATTAACATAAAGGGAAATATGTTTCATTATCACATCATCTGATAGTTCTGCAGAATATCTCTTTATAAACCTCATTGCTTCGCTCTGATGAGACAGGGAATATTTTACGCTTGTTTTTATAATATCTTCAATTGTTTTGATTTTTGCCATCCCGAGGGATTTTTTAGCAATGATGCCGCCGAGGGGTATTGGCAGTCCTGTTTCATTTTCCCACCATTCACCGAGGTCTGCAATTTGTTTCAATCCGTATTCATGATATGTAAACCTGCTTTCGTGAATGATCAGCCCTGCATCAACAGAGCCGTCTCTTACTGCCGTCATGATTTTGTGAAAAGGCATGGCGATGAATTGCGGATTGCGGATTGTGGATTGCGAAATTGAGGACAGATATAGTTTTAATAAGAGAAATGCGGTTGTAAGTTCTCCGGGAATCGCTATTTTTGTTGTTCCCGCCTTCTGACTTCTGTTTTCTGTCTTCTGAACTATGAGCGGTCCGCATCCCCGGCCAAAAGCCCCGCCTGTTTTTAAAAATTGATAATCGTCCTGCAGGTAATAAAATGCATGACAGGACACCTTCGTAACATCCAATGCTCTGCTCATTGCCAATTGGTTCAATGTCTCTACATCTTCAATCCTTATGTCAAAATCAAGCCCTGCGGTGTCTGTTCTTTTTTCCGCAATGGCATAAAAAATAAAAGTGTCATTTGGGCATGGGGAAAAACCGAGGCTTATCATAAGTTGCAATTTTAGCATATAATAAATAAAAATGTATAAAGTTTATATCTGTAATCATTGATGACAGGCATGCCTCAAAGCCTTTAATAATGCGATAAGATTATTAGATAGCCTGTTTTTCTGCTTAATGAATATTTGGTGCAGAAAATACCTTTAAATGGCGGGAGGGTTCGGCATAAGGTATCGCGATTAAAGGCTTTTCAGCACACCCGTCATCAATGTAAGAATATCTACCTATGGATTAAGTAAGATTTGGGGAGGCGATATGAAACTCAATCAAAATGTTTTAAGTCTCATTGGTAATACTCCGCTCGTAAGGATCAGTCACATGGTTTCCGGAAACAGCGCGGCAATATGGGCAAAGCTCGAAGGGTTTAATCCAGGAGGTTCTGTTAAGGATAGGATAGCCCTTTCCACGATAGAAAGTGCTGAGAAACAAGGCAAACTCAGACCCGGAGGCACAATAGTTGAGCCTACAAGCGGTAATACAGGCATAGGGCTTGCAATGGTTGCCGCTGTTAAGGGCTATAAACTTATCCTCACTATGCCCGAAACCATGAGCATGGAAAGGAGACAACTCCTCCAAGCCTTTGGAGCAGAGCTTATATTAACCCCTGGAGATAAGGGCATGATGGGGGCTGTGGAAAAGGCAGAGGAGATATTCAAGGATAATCCGGATTTTTTTATGCCTCAGCAGTTTGAAAATAAGGCAAATCCGGAAATTCACAGAAAGACAACAGCAATTGAGATAATAAATGATTTGGGTTGTGCGCCTGATGCCTTTGTTGCAGGGGTAGGGACAGGAGGCACAATAACAGGTGTTGGAGAGGTGCTTAAGGAAAAGAATGCAGACGTATGGATAACTGCTGTGGAACCAGCAGGTTCGCCAGTTTTATCAGGTGGGAATCCCGGAAAACATAAAATAGCCGGCATTGGCGCAGGCTTTTTCCCGGGCATTCTGAATACAAAGATATATAATGAGGTCATGCCTGTAACGGATGATGATGCAGCAGAGACCGCAAGACGACTTGCATTGAAAGAAGGGATTCTTGCAGGAGCATCCTCTGGCGCTGCTATGTATGCAGCTTTAAAGGTTGCAGAGAGATTGGGTAATAGCAGGAAGGTTGTAGTTATTTTACCTGATAGAGGGGAGAGGTATCTTAGCACAGGCTTGTTTTTGCCTGAAGGGATTTGAGACCTTGAAAAATAAGCAAAGTTTATGCTATTTTTATCAGCTTAAAATCACACGCCTGCAAAAATTTCCTTTATGGTCTCATCTTTGATGAGTTAAGGGAAGATAGGCGGAGGGAAAAACCAAAGGAGGATGAAGAAGATGGCTGTTGTAACGATGAAGGAGTTATTGGAGGCTGGCGTTCATTTCGGACATCAGGTTAAGAGGTGGAATCCGAAGATGAAAAAGTATATATTCGGAGAGAGGAACGGCATACATATTGTTGACCTTCAGAAGACATTGAAAGGGGTTGAGGATGCGTATGCATTTGTCAGGGATACGGCTTCTACAGGCGCACCAGTGCTTTTTGTTGGAACGAAAAAACAGGCGCAGGATGCTGTTTCAGATGAGGCAAAAAGGGCAGGCACTTTTTATGTAAACAACAGATGGCTTGGAGGCATGCTTACAAATTTTTCAACAGTGAGAAAAAGCATTGACAGGCTTAAAAAAATTGAAACCATGAAGGAAGACGGCACTTACAACGTGCTCACCAAAAAAGAAGTTGCAGAGCTTGAAAAGGAAAGGACAAAACTGGAAAAGAACCTGAGCGGAATAAAAGAGATGACAGACCTGCCCGGCGCTGTCTTTATTATTGATCCCAAAAAGGAAAAAATTACAGTTGCAGAAGCAAAAAGGTTGTCTATACCTGTTGTTGCAGTAGTAGATAGTAACTGCGACCCTGATGAGGCGGATTATGTTATTCCCGGTAATGATGATGCTATAAGAGCAATCAAGCTGCTTGCATCCAAGATGGCTGATGCAATATTGGAAGGCAAAGGTATGCTTGCCAAGAGCATGGAAAAAACTGTTGAGAAAGCAGCGATAGAGGAAAAGATTATGCAGGAGGTCGCAGAATAATGATAACAGCTGAGTTGGTTAAGGAATTAAGGGAGAAAACCGGGGTTGGCATGATGGACTGCAAAAAGGCCCTTGCTGACAGCGGCGGCGATATAGAGAAGGCCATTGACGTCCTAAGACAGAAAGGCCTTGCTGCTGCTGCAAAGAAGTCCGCAAGGACAGCTTCAGAGGGGTTGATAGGCTCATATATACATATGGACAAATTAGGCGTGCTTGTGGAGGTAAATTGCGAAACCGATTTTGTGGCAAGGACAGATGATTTCAAAGGCCTTGTGAAAGATATCGCAATGCATATTGCTGCTGCAAACCCAGTGCATGTATATAGAGAAGAAGTCTCCCATGATGTGATAGATAGGGAAAAGGAGATTTATCGTGCTCAAGTTACAAATAAGCCGCCGCAGGTTATAGAAAAGATAATTGAGGGAAAGCTCGACAAGTTTTTCAGCGATGTCTGTCTTCTTGAACAGGTGTTTATAAAAGATCCTGATGGAAAGCAGAAAATAAAAGATCTGATAACCGAAAAAATAGCAAAGCTCGGGGAAAATATCGTTGTAAGGAGATTTGCGAGATTCCAGCTTGGTGAAGGAACAGAAAAGGCTGCAACCTGTGAAAGCTGATATGAAACAGAAGATAGAAGATAGAAGCCAGAAGATAGAAGAAAAGCATAAACTTAAATACAAGAGGATTCTTCTAAAGCTCAGCGGCGAGGCCCTTATGGGTGATAAGGGATATGGCATAGACCCTTTTACTGTAGAGTTCGTGGCGAAGGAGATAAAAAAGGTTGTTTGCAAAGGCATACAGGCTGCCGTTGTTATAGGCGGTGGGAATATCTTTAGGGGGGTAGAGGCTTCTGTTAAGGGCATGGAAAGAGCATCTGCTGATTATATGGGAATGCTCGCTACTGTAATTAATGCCCTTGCTTTGCAGAATTCATTGGAAAAAATCGGCCTGCAGACGAGGGTACAGTCTGCTATCGAGATGCAGGAACTGGCAGAGCCTTACATAAGAAGGAAGGCAGTCAGACATCTTGAAAAAGGCAGGGTTGTAATTTTTGCTGCCGGTACCGGCAATCCCTATTTTACTACAGACACTGCTGCTGCCCTTCGTGCTATGGAAATAGGAGCGGATGTAATCCTCAAAGGCACCAAAGTTGACGGCGTTTATTCAGCAGACCCTATGAAAAAACCTGATGCAAAGAAATACGAGGAAATATCATACATTGATGTTTTGAAGTATAATCTGAAGGTGATGGACTTCACAGCGATAACCCTTTGTATGGACAACGGACTTCCTATAGTTGTATTTAACATAAAAAAAGCAGATAATATTAAGAAAATTGTTGAGGGTAAAAAGGTCGGGACTATAGTAAAAAAGTGAATGAGTGGTGGGGTGTTTAAATGCAGGATATCAAGAAAAAAGCCACTGAAAAAATGAGCGGGGCAATAGAGTCACTGAAAAAAGATTTTGCGTCTATAAGAACAGGCAGGGCATCTCTTGCTTTGCTGGATGGAATAACAGTGGATTATTATGGGACAGCGACTCCTGTAAATCAGGTTGCAACTCTTGGCATACCGGATCCCAGACAGATAACTATTCAACCATGGGAACAGAGCATCATCCCTGCTATAGAAAAAGCAATCTTGAAGTCAGGTCTCGGTTTGACGCCTGGCAATGATGGGAAGATCATAAGACTGAACATCCCCCCTTTAACAGAAGAAAGGAGAAAGGAGCTGGTTAAAGTGGCAAGGAAGAGGGCGGAGGAGGCGAGAGTTGCCATAAGGAATATTAGAAGGGATATAAATGATGAACTCAAAAAATCAGAAAAAGAAGAACATATCAGTGAAGACGAGGTTAAACGTTTCCATGAAGATATCCAGAAGATTACTGATTCTTATATACATAAGGCAGATGAAGTCCTTCAGCATAAAGAGAATGAGATAATGGAAGTATAAAAACAGTAGACGGTAGTTAGTAGACAGAAAAAATATCTGGCGACTGACTACTGTCCACTGGCTACTAATTATCGGAGGTAAATATATGGCTACAAATGTTAATTATATCGTTAAAACAACAGATGCAAAACTAACTGACATTCAAAAGGCCCTTGAGCAGGCCGGCATTAAGGTTAGGAGCATTATAGAGGTCTTTAAGGAAGAGGAGAAAGAGTAAGGAGGAATAATGCCCCGTAAAGTGAAGAAGGAGACAAAACCAAAATCAAAGATAAAGCCGCTGAAAGCCAAGCTTGAGCCGGCGAAATCTAAAGCAAAGCCAAAATCTAAAGCAAAGCCAAAAGCGAATGAACCGAAAGCCAGGCCGAAGCCAAAGCTGAAATCAAAACCTGCTCCGAAAGCCAAGCCGAAGCCCAAAGAGAGTCATGCAAAAAAAGAGGATGAAAGCTCGAGGATAGAGAGACTCAGGAAGCTTCTTATACAGAAAAGAGAGGATATAGTAAAAGAGGCGAGGTCTGAGATAAAGAAATTCAAGTCTGGAGAAAAGAAGCAGATTGTTGAGACAGTGATGGATGACGGGGATTTGTCTGTTGTTGACCTTTCAGAAGATATAAGTCTTAAGCAGCTCAGCACCCATAGAGAAACCCTTATTAAGATTGATACTGCCATCAGGAAGCTGGCAGAAGGCACCTATGGAAAATGTGATGAATGTGGCGACGATATAAGCGAGGCGAGGCTAAAAATAATGCCTTTTGCAATTTACTGCAGGGATTGTCAGGAAAAAAAGGAGTTGATGGAAAAGATAGGGAGGGAAGAGGTATGATAATAAAGAAGAATTAATAGTTAACCCTTTCCAAAAATAATCCGCTTGCCGGAGCAGTTGGTCCGGCAAGCATTCTATTCCTTGACAGCAGAATTCCCTGCATCGCTTCAGACTTGAACCTGCCTTTTCCGACTTCAATCAGTGTGCCGACTATGTTTCTGGCCATGTGCCTCAAAAAGGCATCTGCCTCGATCCTTATTTTTAGGAAATTGCCCGGCACTTTTGTGGTCATGAAATCAATACCGTCCAATTGCTCTATGGACAGGCGAAGAATGGTCCTTACGGTATTTTTCGCTCCGCAGCCGCTGCCTCTGAAGGCAGAAAAGTCATGTCTTCCATTTAAAAAAACTGAGGCATCGATCATTTCATCATAATTAAGTTTTTTTTGCACCCTCCCAACATATCTGTAAAAAAACGGAGAGATGTTAAAATCCGAAATAATATAGAAATAGATTTTACTTTTTGCATCATATCGTGGATGGAAATTTTCTTCTGCATCCTTTGCGTCAAGTATTCTGATATCATCGGGCAGATTGGCATTGAGCGCTCTTTTGATGATTTCAGAAGACAGCCTTGTGGATGTCTTAAAAGATGCAATCTGGGAGATGGCGTGGACGCCTGCATCAGTTCTGCTGGCGCCAATGACCTTTACATCCTCATTAGTGATTTTTTTAATAGCATCCTGAAGCGTACCCTGTATTGTTGTAGTTTTTTTTCTGACTTCTGTTTTCCGACTTCTGACTTCTGTTTTTTGTATCTGCCAGCCATTATAATTTGTGCCGTCAAACTGTATGGTCAGTTTGATATTTCTCATAAAAGATAGTTTAACTTATTTTGCTTTAATCCGTAATCATGGATAACAGGTTAACCTATTTTACATAAGCTTGTAGCGATTCTCTAGTAAGGTTATAATAAGAGCAAAAAGGAGATTTCGGTGATAAGACATACATTCTCACTGCTGAACGGCATAGGAGAGAAATTAGAGCGGCACATCTGGCGGCGCGGAGTCCTTACATGGTCTGATTTCCGTGATTGCAAGGAGATAGAGGGGATAAGCCCTGAAAGGAAAAGGCTTTATGATGACCAGTTGATGCAGTGTTCTTTGGAACTCAACATTGGAAACGCTGAGTATTTTGCGAGGGTGATGAAAAGAAGAGAACACTGGAGATTATTTGATGTGTTTAAAAACGGAGCGGTCTGTCTTGATATTGAAACAAATGGATTTCAGCCAGGGCACGGCGGCTATGTCACGGTAGTTGGTCTTTATGACGGATATGACTGGAGGCACCTTACCATGTGTGAAAACCTGACGGCTGAGAATCTCAACCGGGAGTTGTCGGGATATAAATGTCTTATAACATTTTATGGCGCTTCCTTTGATATCCCTTTTCTCTTTCGCTGTCTTCCCGGTGTCAGGTTTGACATCCCACATTTTGATCTTTGTTATGCAGCTCGAAGGCTCGGCATGAATGGCGGTCTGAAAAAATTAGAAGAGATGTTCGGAATAGACAGGGATGACAGCGTGAAGGGAATGAATGGTTATGACGCTGTTAAACTGTGGGGGCATGCAAGGAAAGGAAGTTCCGAAGCGATGGAATTGCTTTTGACATATAACAGGGAGGATACAATAAATCTGCTTAAACTTGCTGATGTTTTATACGGGATGCTTAAGACTTCTACAGGGATAGAAACATATATTTGCGGGGATTCATAAGACCGTAAGAGTCAATGGATAAAAACAATAATCCGATGCTTGATAAATTCAGGGCATATCTGTCTGTTGAGAAAGGATTGTCTAAGAATACAGTAGAATCATATTTTCTGGATTTAAAAGGATTCCTCAGATACCATCCATTGCCGTTTACACGACAGGATATTGTTAAGCATATGGAGAGACTTAAGGACAATGATCATTCTGCGGCAAGCATATGCAGGTTTATATCTTCTGTTAAAGGATTCTGCAAGTTTCTGCTGGTTGAGAAGCAATTGTCTGAAGACCCAACAGAGACTATAAGGATGCCAAAACAATGGGAAAGGCTGCCAAAGGCATTGAGCATTGATGATATAAAAAAATTACTTGATGCGGGGCGTGAGGCTTCGAGCTTTAAGACACATCTTTTATTTATGAGAGATTCTGCAATGTTGGAATTGTTGTATTCATCAGGTTTGAGAGTAAGCGAAGTAATATCCATCAGGATTAATGATTTAAATTTCGAAGCAGGTTTTATGAAGGTGATGGGCAAGGGCTCAAAAGAGAGGGTTGTGCCCATGAACCATAGGGCTATAGAGAGAATTAAGAGATATATGCATGAGCTCAGGCCTAATCTGCTTAGAGGCAGGCAATCCCCATATCTTTTTCTTACAGGCAGGGGTATGCCTATGACGAGACAGAGGTTTTGGCAGACTCTGAAAAAATTTGGCAGTATTGCAGGGTTAAAGCTCACGCCGCATACCATAAGACATTCTTTTGCAACACATCTTCTGGAAGGGGGAGCGGATTTGAGGTCTGTTCAGAAGATGCTCGGACATTCTGATATATCCACAACGCAGATTTATACGAAGGTTTCCGGTGACAGGATGAAAAAGGTTTATATGGAGCACCATCCGAGGGCGAAATGATTTATAATTTTAAAAATTTGAGATCTGCAATCTGAAATCTATAATTATATATTCATGGGAGGAGAATTTATGGTTACAAAATTAAAACCAGAAGAGCTTTATAAATGCTGTGAACTTGATACCTTTGACTTCGGCACAACTGATGAGATAGAGAGATTTGAAGGAACAATCGGTCAGGAGAAGGCTTTGAGGTCTCTCGACTTTGGCCTTGGGCTTATCAGCGAAGGATTTAATATATACGCACTCGGAGAAAGCGGCACAGGCAAAATGAGGACTGTAAGGGCTATGCTGAACGAAAGGGCTTCGCTAGAAAATGTCTCTTATGATTGGTGTTATGTCTATAATTTCAAAGACCCGGATACCCCTATGGCTGTGTCATTGGCGCCTGGTATGGGAATGGTTTTCCATAAGGACATGGATGATATGGTTAAAACATTGAGGACGGAAATCCCCAAGGTCTTTGAATCCAAGGAATACGAAAAACAGAGGAGTAGGATAGTTGAGGAGTTTCAGCAAAAACAAAAGGAGCTTTTTTCGAGTCTTGAAGAAGAAGCGCGTGCCAAAGGATTTGCCATAAGGAAGGCTGTGGCTGGGCTTTTGGTAGTCCCTGTAAGGAAGAGTGGAGAGCCACTTACTGAGGAAGAATTTGCCCAGCTTGACGACAAGACAAGGAAAAAGGTCGGGGAACTTGGCAAGATGCTTCAGGAAAGACTGGATGATGTTGCAAGGGCGGTAAGAGAAGCAGAAAAACTCGTAAAAGAATTGCTCAGCAGGCTTGAACGGGAAATAGCCCTTGGCGCAGTAGGACCCATGATAGATGACCTGAAGGTGAAATATAAAGATTATGAAAAAATAGTTAAATACCTCGAGGCAGCCAGAGAGGACATATTGACCCATCTTGAAGATTTTAAAGTTACAGAGGAACAGGCCCCGCCTCTGCCATTTATGAAATTGCCAAAACCAGAGGTATCGTTTAACAGATACGCTGTCAATATCATCGTTAATAATAAGGAACTGAAGGGAGCCCCTGTTGTGTTTGAAAGCAATCCGACATATCTGAATCTGTTCGGAAGAATAGAATACAAGGTGCAATATGGGATGGCCATAACAGATTTTCTCATGATCAAGGCAGGTTCGCTTCACAGGGCAAACGGTGGCTATGTCGTAATAAACGCATTGGATCTCTTAAAAAATATTTTTTCATATGATGCGTTGAAGAGGGCTATTAAAAACAAAGAGTTGAAAATTGAAGATGTCTGGGAACAGTACAGGCTTTTAAGCACTACTGCACTGAAGCCGGAAGCAATACCTTTGAACCTGAAAGTTATCCTTATCGGCAATCCATATATATATTATCTCCTTTATAATCTTGATGAGGAATACCGTGAATTGTTCAAGGTGAAGGCTGATTTCGATAGCAGGATGGAAAGAACTCCTGGAAACATTAAAAAATATGCAGCCTTTGTAGCAAGCTGCCAGAAAGAAGAAAAACTTCTTCCCTTTGATAAGGGGGGTGTTGCAAAGATTGTAGAATATGGTTCGAGGCTCGCTTCCCATCAGAATAAACTGTCAACCAGATTTAGCGATATAGCCAATCTTATACGGGAATCACATTACTGGGCGCAAAAAGATAGCAGCAAGATTGTAAAGGCAGAACATGTTGTCAGGGCGCTTGATGAAAAAATATTCAGGGACAATAGGATCGAAGAGCGAATAAGGGAGGCAATGCTGGAAGACACCCTCATAGTCAATACAACAGGCGAGAAGGTAGGACAGGTTAATGGTCTTGCCGTGCTTGACCTTGGCGATTACAGCTTTGGCAAACCTTCGAGAATAACTGCAAGGGCATATACAGGCAAGGCAGGTGTTGTGAATATAGAACGCGAGACAAAGATGAGCGGCAAAATCCATGAAAAGGCAATAATGATAATATCCAGTTATCTGGGAAGTAAGTATGCTACAAAAAAGCCAATCAGTCTTTCCGCATCTATAACCTTTGAACAACTTTACGAGATGATAGAGGGCGACAGTGCAACCTGTGCGGAGCTTTATGCCCTTTTAAGCAGCATTTCCGGCGTGCCATTAAAGCAGTGCATTGCTGTTACCGGCTCTATGGACCAGAACGGCGATGTGCAGCCAATAGGCGGAGTGAATGAAAAGGTCGAGGGTTTCTTTGAATTGTGCAATATCAGGGGTCTTGACGGAAGCCATGGCGTTATAATTCCGAGGAGGAATGTGAAACACCTGATGCTTAGACATGAAGTAGTTAACGCTATAAGGGAAGGTAAATTTTCCATATATCCTATTGACTATGTTGAGGAAGGAATGGAGGTGCTTACAGGAATGCCTGCCGGGGAGTTAAAGGAGGACGGGACTTATCCGGAAGGCACACTGAACTATCTCGTTATGAAAAGATTTGATGAGATATCGAAGGCATTGGAGAAAAAGAAAGAAAAGGAAGAGGAAAAAGAAGAAAAGAAAAATGATAACAATGATTAAAATTATTGAGACCGAAAGTAGTCTGATAATCTGAGAGATATTAATAAACTTAAATCATGATCGTCATTGAAATATTTAAAGGCAAATCAATTTCTGAGCATCGTATTGAAATAGTGGAGCGTAAAGGCACAGGCCATCCCGATTATATTTGCGATTCGGTTATGGATGCCATCTCAGTAGCATTGTCAAAGGAATACATGAAGGAGTTCGGGACAATCCTGCACCATAATATTGACAAGGGATTGCTTGCTGCCGGAAAGGTTGACAGGAGATTCGGAGGCGGAAAGGTATTGAAGCCCATGGAACTTACCATAGGCGACAGGGCTACATTCAGAGCAGGAGAAAAGGAAATCCCTGTTGCTGAAATAGCAATAAGCGCAGCTAAGAAATGGATTAAAGACAACCTCAGGTTTGTAGATCCAGAAAGACATTTGAAATACCGGATTGTTCTTGCGCCAGGTTCAGAAGAGCTTGCGGACATATTTCAAAGGCGCGGCAAGGTCAGAGTCGCCAATGACACTTCTGCTGCTGTAGGTTATTATCCGATAAGCCCGACAGAAAAAGTAGTTCTTGAGTTAGAAAAATATCTTAATTCAGAAAAGTTCAAAAACAAATATCCGGAAACAGGTGAAGACATAAAGGTCATGGGGTTAAGACGAGGGGATGTGCTGGATTTGACAGTTGCAATGCCCTTGGTAGCTGGTTATATAAAATCCGAGAAGAATTATTTTGAAAGAAAAGATGTTGTTCATAAAGAGATGGCTAAGTTTCTTAGAGGATTTAAAGGATTTAAGAACATAGAAGTTCATTTTAATACCCTCGATGAAAAGGGCAGGGGGTTGGGTGGGATTTACCTGAGTCTTTTGGGTACATCAGCAGAGGATGCAGATTCCGGGCAGGTCGGGCGTGGCAACAGGGTAAATGGCCTTATTTCTGTTAACAGGCCCATGGGCACAGAGGCTGCAGCAGGAAAGAACCCTGTAAGTCATGTGGGCAAAATATATAATGTCCTTTCCCATAAAATAGCGAGGGAGATATACGAAAAAACAGAAGGGGTAAAAGAGGTGTACGTGCTTTTGTTAAGCAGGATAGGCACACCCATTGACCAGCCTCAGATGGCGACCGCACAAGTATTGCTTGAGAGGGGAAGGAAGATAAACGAGATAGCTAAAGTGGCAGAAGAGATATTTGAGAGGGAATTTTACAGTATAAATAAATTCTGTATGGAATTGAGCAAGGGCAAATATCCTGTTTGTTAATGTTATAATTTTCAATGGCCATTTTGGAGATCAGAAAATATCCTGATGAAGTTCTGAAAAAGAAATCCTTACCAATCAAAGGCATTGACAAAAATCTCCAGCGTCTCATTGATGATATGATAGAGACAATGCATACTGCCTGCGGCATTGGTCTTGCTGCTCCACAGGTGGGTGTCTCAAAAAGGCTGATAGTTATAGATATAAGCATGAGGCATGAAAAGCAGCCGGTTATTGTGCTCATTAACCCTGAAATAGTTGAAGCCGACAGCCTGGTTGATGCGGAAGAAGGTTGTCTGAGTCTGCCGGGTCATTCCGTTGCTATTAAAAGAGCTGAAAAGGTTGTGGTTAAGGGGCTTGACAGGGGGGGCAGGGAGATCAAAATTGAGGCTGATGGACTTCTCGCCAGAGCGCTGCAGCACGAGATAGACCACCTCGACGGCATTCTTATTTTTGACAGATTAAGTTCCATTAAAAGGGAGTTTTTTAAAAAGAAATACCTTAAGGAGTTAAAGAGTTTAGGGGTTAGGAGTTGAGAGAAGCGTGGCGTTAATCTTCTTTGGCACACCCTATTTTGCAGTACCCTCATTGAAGACGCTTATTGATGAAAAGGAGGAAATATCCCTTGTTGTCACCCAGCCTGACAGGGCTAAGGGAAGGGGGCATATTATTTCAGCTCCGCCTGTTAAGGGAATTGCACTGTCTAATAACATAGAGGTAGCGCAGCCTTTTAGTATTAGGGATAAGGATTTTTACAGGAAGCTGACGGATATATCTCCTGAATTCATTATTGTTGTCGCATATGGAAAGATATTGCCGAAGGAGATACTGTTAATTCCTAAATACGGCTGCATAAATGTCCATGCATCCCTGCTGCCAAAATACCGTGGCGCAGCTCCAATTCAATGGGCTCTTATCAACGGTGAAAAGACAACAGGCGTAACCACAATGCTGATGGACAAAGGGCTGGACACAGGAGATATATTTTTACAGGCTGAACTGCAGATTCAGATAGATGACAATATCGACACCCTTTCTGAAAAACTTTCTGAATTGGGGGCGAAGACGCTTATTAAGACCATAAATGGAATAAGGACTGGAAGTATTAAAGCAACACCGCAGACAGATGAGGCGAGTTATGCGCCTCCGTTAAAAAAGGACGATGGAAGGATACAATGGAACCGCACATCTGATGGATTATTCAATTTTATTAGGGGTATGCATTCATGGCCTTCTGCATACTGTTATCTGAATGAAGAGAGGATAAAGATTATAAGAGTCAGAAGACAGAAGACAGAGGACAGAGGACAGAGAAAAGCGGTTCCCGGGAGGGTTGTAAAGGCATCGCATGGGGAGTTGATTGTTGAAACAGGGAATGGATTTCTATCAATAGAGGAACTCCAGCCAGAAGGCAGGAAGGTCATGTCTGCTGCTGCCTTTATAGCAGGGCGGAAGCTGAAGGAAGGTTATGAAAAATTTGATTAGAGGCATAGTCTTAAAGGTTATTTATCCCATGCTTATGTTAGCAGGGTCTTTTTTGAAGGACAGGAAGGAGCGCTTTCAGTTGTTTATCATTGCTCTGAATAACAGGCTTGTCAGGGCGCAGGGTTTTAAGACAAAAAGAATACTGCTTTTATTGCCGCATTGTCTGCAAATAAATGATTGCGATGTGAGAATAACCAATGATATTTATAATTGCAAAAGATGCGGCAGGTGCGAGATAAAAGACCTGATAGGCATTGCAGATGAAAACAACCTTAAACTCTTTGTGGCAACAGGCGGGTCACTGGCAAGAAGGATTGTTAAGGAGGCAAAGCCAGAGGCGATTGTTGCAGTTGCCTGTGAAAGGGATTTAAGCAGTGGGATAGTTGATTCGTATCCAATGCCTGTGCTGGGCATACCCAATGAGAGACCCTTTGGTCCATGCTTTAATACGCGGGTTGATTTGACCAGAGTTCGAGAGGCAATAGAATTTTTTGGAAAATAATTCGGGTAATTTTCACATCCATTCTTTTGGGAAAGCTGATATAATTCTCCTATAGTTGAAGCATAAGGGGGATGAGATGCGATATTTCATGAAAAGTTTTCTTGCAGTCGTTTTCAGCATATCCCTGTTTGCCGGATTGTCCCGCGTGGGAAGCCGGAAAACTTTGAAAATGATAAAATAACGATAAGGCTAAATAGGAAGATGCACAAGTGAAGCAGAGAGATTATGAAATAGCAAAACAACTGAAGGAAAGATTATCCGGCATTGTCCAGATGATTGACTTCAGGGTTTTTGGTTCGCGGGCTCGCGGAGATGAGGACGAATATTCGGATATGGATGTTTTTATAGAGGTTGAGTCGCTTGATAGAGAATTGAAGAAAAAAATCCGGGATATTATATGGGAAGTAGGCTTTGATAATTCTATTTATATTTCTCCGCTTATTTTTACGCGTTACGAGTTGGAAGATTCTCCTTTAAGATCGTCTCCTATTGTTCAGAATATCACTGAAGATGGCGTGAAGGTATGACAGATAAGGAAATACTTTTTCTATATAGGCTCAGACAAGCCGAAGAAACTCTTGCCGAGGCAGAAAGGATGGCAAGAAATAATTTCAGTCCTCGGTCAATAATAAACCGCGCTTACTATTCGATGTTCTATACGGTATTATCTCTGTTTCTAAAAGCCGGAATAAATACGAAAACATCCAAACACGGCGGAATTATTTCATTATTCGATGGAGAATTTATAAAGACCGGAAAAATAGACAAACGATATTCAAGAATGCTTCATGACACTTTTGATGCCAGACAGGAGGGCGATTATAAAGAGTTTGTTGAATTGTCTCAGGGCGATGCCGTCGAATTCGTTAAACTTGCAAAAGAGTTTCTTGAAGAAATCAAGAAGTTTATCTATTGATTTTTTGTTTTATGCCCTCTACCCGCCATCTTGCTGTAACAGCCCTCAATAGAATTTTCAACAAAGGCATAAAGCCCAAGGAAGCGCTCGATGAATTGGCAGTTGACCTTGACAAGCGAGACAGGGCATTTCTGATGGAGATTGTTTACGGTGTTTTGAGATACAGGGATTATCTTGATTGGATGCTCAAGGATTTCCTTAAAAAAACTTCGGGACTTTCACCAAATACCCTGAATAATCTTAGGTCTGCTGTTTATCAAATCAAATATATGCGCACGCCTGAATGGGCAGTTGTAAATGAGGCGGTAAATCTCGAAAGATTCAGCGAAGGGAAGAGAGCTCTGGTGAATGCTGTATTGAGAAATTTTTTGAGGAATAAAGGTCAGATAAAAAACCCTTCTAAAGAGAATCCCGTCGATTATATATCCATTACAACATCCCATCCCAGATGGCTTATAAAGAGGTGGATTAAAAGATTTGGATATGAGGAGGCATTGGCGCTCGCAGAGGCGAATAATAGGATGCCTTCTGTTGTTCTTCGCGCAGAAGACGAAAAAGAGAGAGAAGAAATATTAAGGGAATTTGCCGAAAAGGGAATAGAAGCTCGTCCAACTGAATTCTCGCCTGTCGGGATTATTTTGAAAGAATTCCCTTCGGTTCTAAATTCCGAACTCTTAACTCATAACTTGTTTGTTCAGGATGAAGCAGCTCAACTTATAACATATCTTTTGGATCCCGCTGCAGGCGAGAGGATACTGGATGCCTGTGCAGCGCCTGGCGGCAAGACAACGCACATTGCACAGATAATGAAAGACAATGGGGAGATAATTGCAGTCGAGGCTGAAGAAAAAAGAATTGTTAGGATGAATGAAAATATTGAGCGCCTCGGCTTGAAATCAATAAAGGCTGTTCACAGCGATATAAAGGCAATCGGAGATATAGGGCAGTTCGATAAAATCCTTCTTGATGCGCCATGCTCAGCGCTCGGAGTTATAAGGAAAAATCCTGATGTTAAATACCGGCATTCCAAAAATGCTATGCTTCGCTTTCATGAAAATCAGCTTGAGATGTTGAATGCGGTTTCCCGGCTTCTTAAGTTAGGAGGGATTATGGTATATTCCGTCTGCTCCACAGAGCCCGAAGAGGGGGAGGATGTTATTAATAAGTTTTTGCAAGGCAATCAAAATTTTAGTATTATAAAAGGAAACTATGATTTTCTCACTTCTTTTGAAATTCAGGATAAAGACGGACATGTGTTTTACAGGACATTTCCGCACAGGCACGATACGGACGGTTTTTTTGGAGCGAGGATGAAAAAAAACAGATGAAAAAATTTATAAAAATACCAATTTATGTAATTGTCATACTCCTCCTCGGTATGCTTTCGGGCCATTTCACTTTTAAGCTTCTTAGCTTCGGCAGGACAGTGGATGCGCCTGATTTGAGGGGGAAGGGGATGATAGAGGCAAATGCAATATTAAAAAGCAAAGGGCTTTATATAAGGCTTGAGGGAGAAGATTACGATTCACATGTGCCGCAGGGTTATATAATAAGGCAGGATGTCCCTCCGGGCAATGCAGTTAAGGAGGGTAGGGAGATTGGGGTTGTGCTGAGCAGGGGACAGCGCGTCAGGTATATTCCGGATATAATAGGGCAGCCCCTCAGTGAAGCGGAGGCTATGTTGAACGAAATGGGAATAAAGATTGAAAAGATTATATATGTCCATTCCGATGCTGTGGATAAGAATATAATATTGGCACAGAGGCCTGATATAAATGAAAAAGGCAGTGAGGCTTTTAGCGTTATTGTCAGTCTCGGAAGCCATAATCAGGAGGGAAAATGATAAAGATAGCTCCGTCCATATTGTCGGCTGATTTTATGAGACTTGGCGAGGAGATAAGGGCTGCTGAAGCCGCAGGCGCGGATATGCTTCATCTGGACATAATGGATGGTCATTTTGTCCCTAACATTACCATTGGTCCGGCAATTGTAGGAGCAGTAAAAAAGATCACATCTTTGCCCCTTGATGTTCATTTGATGATTGAGGAGCCTGATAAATTCCTGAGTGATTTTATCAGTGCGGGCGCTGATTATATAACAATCCATGCGGAGGCTTCCGTGCATATGCACAGAACTGTTCAGCGGATTAAAGAGAGCGGAGTAAAGGCTGGTGTTTCTCTGAACCCTGCTACTCCCCTATGTAGTCTTGACAACATCCTGCCTGATCTTGACATGGTGCTTCTGATGTCAGTGAACCCGGGGTTTGGAGGGCAGGAATTTATACCGGGCGTGCTGGATAAGATAAAGACATTAAGGCAGGTTATCAATGAAAAGGGAATTGGCGTTGTCATTGAAGTTGACGGGGGCGTGAAGCCTGACAATGCAAGGGATGTGGCAGCAGCAGGTTCTGATATACTTGTAATGGGGTCTGCCTTTTTTAATTCAGAGGACTATGGCAAACTGATGAAAAAATTAAGGGAGATGTTAAAGGGTCTGTAGATGGAAGATAAAACCTTTGCTCTGGTAAGGGAAGCAGACAGACTAAGACAGCGCGCAAAATACAGAGAAGCCTTGAGGCTTTTCAGGCGCGCATATTCTATCAGTAAACGGCATGGCGACCTTAACGGCATCATTGACGCAACTATAGCCATGGCAGATATTTATAGAATGCTTGGAGATTTTGATAATGCCTTAAAAAATTACGAGGAGTCTTTGGATGCCTGCGAGGCAGTAGGGGACGAATTAACCGCTGCAGATTCCTTGATCGGAATCGGGCTGTCTGTAAAGGCAATGGGGATGTGGCGGGATTCTTTAAGATTTATAAAGGGAGCAAGAAAGGCATATGACAGAGAAAAAGACACAAAAGGCATAGCCTTTACTTTGTGGGCTGAAGCAGGTTCTTTAAGGGTTGCCGGTGACATAGGAATGTCGATAGATAAGTTCAAGGAGGCCAAGAAAGTCTTTTCTTCCATGAATTTCAAATCAGGCGTGGCATATGTCTTGTGCGGACTCGGAGGCACGCACAGAGTTGCAGGAAAATTCTCAGAATCGCTTAGATATTATAAAAGTGCAAATGAGATGTTTAGGAAATTGAAGGATAAATTCGGAACTGCTTATTCTCACTGCGGCATAGGAAATGCTTTCCGGATGATGGATAACTATAATGACGCCCTTAAGCATTTTAAAAAAGCAACACTCCTTTACGAAGAGATTGGAGATATAGTTAGTTATTCCTATACCCTGTGGAGCCTTGCCAATCTGCAAAAGATGAAAGGAGATCTTTTAAAATCAAAATTTTATTTGAAAATGGCATTAAAGAACTTTAAAAGAACAAAGGATCCGAGGGGGATTATTTATTGTGAAATGACACAGGGGGAAATAAATTTTGTGGAAGGCAAGAGATCGCTTGCCATAAAGAGGTTTCTCTCTGCAAGGGATAGCGCTGCGAGATATGGTTTTAAGCTCGAGAAATGCCATTCCATGGCGCTTTTAACGCAAGTCAAGAGTCAAGAGGAAAGAGTCAAGAGGAAAGGAAAGGTAGCGAATTGTTATAAAAAAATAGGCGTGAATCTAAATTTCACAGGTATTCCTTTTAATATGCCGTAAATGAATAAATTTCAATAAACAAGTTTCAAATAACAAACTGTTTGGAATTTGGCATTTGAGCTTTGGAGTTTTTATATGAGAGTTTTAAACATACCTAATATAATCACATCTGTAAGAATAATAATAATACCTGTATTTGTGACATCCATGATTTACAGAAGATATGATTATGCGCTGTTTCTTTTTGCTGCAGCGGCTGTTTCAGATGCCTTTGATGGTCTTTTAGCGAGAATTACAAGGCAGAAGACCCGGCTTGGCGCATTTCTTGATCCGCTTGCTGACAAATCTTTGCTTGTTACATCCTTTATCCTGTTTTCCATATATGACTGGATACCGATGTGGCTGACAGTAACCGTTATCAGCCGTGATATCATTGTGACGTTAGGCTGGTTACTGATATACCTTACCCATCATTCAACAAAGGTAGAGCCATCATTAATCGGAAAGGCAGCCATAGCTTCACAGCTTATACTGATTGCATATACACTGCTATCAATCAACTTTGCTAATATTCCTATGCCTGACGATCGCATGTTCTGGGCAGTTGCTATCCTGACTATTGTATCAGGGCTTCAATACATATACAGAGGCCTGAAATATACAAATGAGAAACATACAAATGAAAGATAGACTCGGCATGGAAATAGAAGATATACAGGGGAAAAGCATTGCTGAAAAGGCAGGTTTGTTGCCCGGTGATGTGCTCATGACCATAAATGATTATCCGGTCAGGGATGTTATTGACGTCATGTTTGACAGCGAAGAACCTGAACTGAAGATTGTTGTCAGGAGGAACAAGGAGAAGATTAACATCAATATAGATAATGTTTCTTGTCAGGCATGTGACAGGCATGCTTTATTGGGCATAGTGCCGGCGCCATTTAAGATTAGAACATGCAGAAATAACTGTGCATTTTGTTTTGTGTCGCAGCTTCCGAAAGGTTTGAGGAAACCTCTTTATATAAAGGACGAGGATTATAGGATGTCCTTTCTTTACGGCAACTATATCACTATGACGAATCTTTCTGACGATGATAGAAAGAGAATAGTTGAACAGAGATTAAGCCCGCTATATATATCTGTCCATTGCACTGACAGAGAGATCAGAAACAGACTGCTTGGCAATCCAAAGGCAGGGGATATACTAAAGGAAATCAAATTCTTAGCTGATAATAAGATAATGATGCATTCACAGATAGTTCTTTGTCCTGGATATAATGACGGCAGGATTCTGCAAAAGACCATGAACGACCTTTACAGGTTTTATCCATATGTGATGTCAATAGCTGTAGTTCCGGTAGGACTTACCTCACATAGAAGAAAGGCAATGAAACCTGTCGAAAAAGAGGATGCTGTAAAAGCCATTGAGATGATAAATAAAATTCAGTCAAGATTTAAAAGAAAGCACGGCGAGCATATAGTTTATGCTGCTGATGAAATGTATATAAAGGCAGGGATGGATTTTCCGTCTTTAAAGGATTATGACGAGATGCCGCAGGTGGAAAACGGTGTGGGCATGGTGGCTCTGTTCATGCATCAGGCAAAAAAAGTAAAGATTCAGCCGAAGACAGAAATTAAAGAACAAAAGACCATCGGAAAAAGATTTATTACATTTACCGGAACATCTTTTTTCCAGTATCTGCAAAGATTCATCGAAAGGGTTAAAAAAAGCGGCGTAGAGATCGAGGTGGTGGAAGTGGAAAACAACTTTTTCGGGAAGAGTGTAACAGTTACAGGGCTTTTGACAGGGAGGGATGTGATGAAGACACTCTCATCGTATGTGAAAAAGAATGATGTTCTGCTGATTCCTGATGTTGTGATGAGAGAGGGAGATGAAGTCTTTCTTGATGATGTCTCAAGGCATGATGTTGAAGATGTCCTTGGTGTGAAGGCAAAGATTATAGAGTCAACACCACGGGGGCTCTTGGATGCAATGTTAAGTGATGTGTAATTTGTAACTTAATTAGGTATTGCGCATTACGAATTACGGTATATAGGGGGATTTTATGCAAATAAACGGGAAGACAAAAGTAGCGGGCTTATTCGGTTATCCTGTAGAGCATAGTCTTTCGCCTGCGATGCACAATGCTGCTTTTAAGAATTTAGGCATTAATTGCTGTTATGTCGCTTTCTCTGTAAAGCCGGATTTATTGGAAGACGCTATAAAAGCTGTCAGGGCATTGAATCTTATCGGCGTGAATATCACGGTTCCGCATAAGGAAAACGTGATGCCTTTTTTGGATGAGATCAGCGAAGAGGCGCAGTTTATCGGCGCAGTAAATACCATAAAAAATGACGATGGCAGATTAACAGGATACAATACAGACGGCAGGGGATTTGTTCAGTCCCTCTCAGAGGAGGGCATAGAGATTAATGATAAGAAGATACTTATTGCAGGCGCTGGAGGCGCCTCGCGGGCCATAGGGTATTATCTCTGCAAAGAGGCAGCAAATCTGTATCTCTATGATGTGGACTTTAAAAAGGCAGAGACATTGAGGCAGCATCTTAATTCACTTAAAGGGAATACATATCTGGCGGATAATGATTCAATGAAAAGCAAGGAATTCTTTTCAGGTATTGATATTATTATTAATGCAACGCCTCTAGGTTTAAAGCCCGATGACCCTGCCCCTGTTGATATAGCGCTCCTTGATAAAAGGCATGTAGTATGCGACCTTATTTACAAAGAGACGCCGCTTCTTCGGGAGGCATCAAAAATAGGATGCAAAACCATGGATGGCACCGGGATGCTTTTGTGGCAAGGAGTTTTTGCGTTTGAGATATGGACCGGCGCAATGCCCCCAGTAGAAATAATGCGTGAAACATTGCTGCGCAGAGCGTTATAATGCTTTTATCTGGCATGTAATTTGCCTTTACAAGGCAGTCATGCTGTGGTAAAATTCAAGTATGAAAAGGTTTTTTTTTATATTTTCAGTGATAGCTCTTAGTGTTGCTCTTGCCGTATCTTTCAATAATGAAAAGCAGGAATTAAAATTACAATTCGGCACCAAATCATTCATGGATGACGTAAAAATTACGCACAAAAAGAACAACATGACAAAATGGGAGCTTCACTCTCAAAAGGCCACATTTTTAAGTGACAAAGACGTTGAACTTGCTAATTTAAAGATAACATTTCCTGAGAAGGGTCTTGTTTTAACTTCGGATAAAGGTATGTATAACATTGAAAGCAGGGATCTGAAGATAGATGATAACATCCGCGCATCAACAGAAGATTATGAGATTGTGGCTAAAACATTGTTTTGGGACTCTTCAAAAAATGAGTTATTTTCAGACGGCAAGGTCATGATCGTTGGGAAGAAATTTTTTATTGAAGGAAATGCTTTGGCTGCGACAACAGACAAGGCTAAATTAAATAACAATGTTAAGGCGGTCTTTTATGGGGAATGAGACAAAAGCCAGAACACAGAACACAGAACACAGACTGAGAAAACTTTTTCTTATTGTTTTTTTATCTGTCTTTTGCCTTCTGTTTTCTGTCCTCTGTCTTTTTGCTCAGGAAAAGAAACCTTCAAAAGAACCGACTATAATTACTTCGCAAACCCTGACCGCTGACAATAAGGCAAAGACAGCCCTTTTTGAAGGCGCTGTTGTGGCAAAAAAAGGAGATATGACACTGTTTGCAGACAAGATGATGGTCTATTATTCAGAAGAAAAGGGAAGCAGTAATATTAAGAAAATTGATGCAGAAGGGAATGTCAAACTGCTGAAAGGAGAACGTGTTGTTACTTCTAAATTTGCTACTTATTTTGCAGAACCTGATGAGAAGATTATATTTACAGGAGAACCAAGGGCGTTAGAGGGTGATAATGTTATAACCGGCACAAAAATGACATACCTTATGAAGGAAGAACGTTCTGTTGTGGAAAACAGCAAGGTTATTTTAACAGAACGGAAAAGCGGAAGCACTGAGGTGAGGAAGTAAAATTTTAATTTCCGGGCTTTCCAATTTATGCAAATTATGAACCATACCCTTGAAGTAAAATATCTGTCAAAAACATACGGCAAAAGACCTGTTGTAAATAATGTCAGTATTTCAGTTAAAACAGGCGAAATAATCGGACTTCTGGGGCCAAACGGCGCTGGTAAGACAACGACCTTTTATATGATTGTCGGAATGATCAGACCCGAAAAGGGAGATATTATGTTTGATGGCGAGGACATAAAGGGATTGCCAATATATAAAAGGGCAATAAAGGGAATAGGATATTTGCCTCAGGAGCCTTCCATTTTCAGGAAATTAACAGTAAGAGAGAATCTTAAAGCTGTTCTTGAAATTAGGAACCCAAAATTTCGGGGGAATGATTCATTGAGTCTGGATGAAGAGGTGACCATGCTTCTTGAGGAATTTAATTTGGACAGCTTTGCTGATAGGGATGGTTACAGGCTGTCTGGCGGGGAAAGAAGACGCGCTGAAATAGCGAGGGCTGTTGCCTTGAATCCAGTATTTATGCTGTTTGATGAGCCTTTTGCAGGGATAGACCCGATAGCTATAATAGATTTAAAGAAGATGCTTTTGTATTTAAAATCAAAAGGGATTGGGATTCTGATAACAGACCATAATGTCAGGGAGACGCTTTCCATAACTGACAGGGCTTACATAATAAGCAATGGTTCTGTTTTAGCAGAAGGAGCCCCTGACGAACTTGTGAATAATGCGACAGTGAAAGAAGCATATCTTGGAGAAGAGTTTAAATTATAGGACTAAGATTAAGGAAAGGTTAGAAAAATATGGCTCTTGAGAGTAGGCTGGATTTACGACTTTCGCAGAGACTTATTTTGACGCCGCAACTGCAGCAAGCTATTAAGCTTTTACAGATGCCACAGCTCGAACTTGTCCAGACATTAAATCAGGAGCTTACAGAGAATCCATTCCTCGAGGAGGTTGCTGAGGAGCCGTTTGAAGAAGATGTTGTTGAGGAATCCATGCCATATATTGCAGAGAATGATGTTCCGGAATCCCCATTAACAAGTCTCGCAAGTTTCAGCGTTGATGAATATTTTGATGAGAGAAGCAGTGATGGAAGAGACTTGGGATATTTCACTCAGGAGACAGAAGAACAACCATCCTTTGAACTCTTTTATTCGAGAAAACCGGATCTTTATGATCACCTGCTATGGCAGTTGAGATTAAGCAATGCGGGCGATGATTTGAGAAGTGTTGCAGAAGCTGTAATCGGGAATATTGACGAGGACGGGTATCTCAGAGTGACAGATGAGGAGCTGGCTCATTATATGGACGTTGATGCAGATACTGCCAGGTCTGCCATACAATTAGTGCAGGGCTTTGATCCGCCCGGAATCGGGGCAAGGGATTTAAAGGAGTGTCTATTATTACAGCTAAATTCATTAAATTTGGGAGGCAGCCTTATAGAAAAGATAATCTGCCATAACATGGAAGACTTGCAGAAGAAGAGGTATTCCAATATTGTTAAGCAGCACAATTCTACAATTGAAGATGTGATGGCTACGCTGCATGTAATAGAAGGGCTTGAACCGAGGCCTGGCAGGAGTTTAGCCAGTGGTGAGACCAATTATGTAGTTCCAGATGTTTTTATAAATAAAACAGACGATGGTTATCAGATAGTCCTGAATGATGACGGAATCCCGAAGCTCAGATTGAATAATACTTACAGAAAACTTCTTTTGAAAAAAGAATCTCTCACAAAGGAGGAGAGGGAATTTTTAAAGGAGAAGCTCAGGATGGCTACGGAATTGATGAAAAGCCTTGATCAGAGGAACAAGACAATATATAAGGTGGCAGAAAGCATTCTGAAATTTCAGATGGACTTTTTTGATAGAGGCAAGCAATATATTAAACCTTTAAATCTCAGAGATGTGGCGTCTGATATAAATATGCACGAGAGCACTATAAGCAGAGTGACATCAAATAAATTTCTTAACTGCGAGCACGGGGTTGTCAGTTTCAGGTTTTTTTTCAGCAGTGCATTGCAGTCCGACAGCGGCGTGGTATCATCAACTGCTGTGAAGGATTTGATTAAGAAGGTCATAGCAGAGGAAGATCATCAAAACCCAATGAGTGATCAGAGGATAGCCGATGAATTTAAAAAGCAGCACATAAGTATCGCAAGACGGACAGTGGCAAAGTACAGGGAGGAGCTTAAGATTCCCCCGCAGAATCAGAGAAAGAGATACGAATAAAAACAAAGGAGGAGAATATGAACATCATCGTTAACGGTCGTCATCTCGAAATAACACCTGCATTGAAAGGCTATGCTGAAGAAAAGATAGGGAGGTTTGAAAAGTATATATCAAATATTACAGAGGCTGTTGTCACACTGAGCGTTGAAAAATACAGACATAAGGCAGAGGTGCTTTTAAAGGCAAATGGTGTCCTGATTCAGGCAGAGGGAGTGACCGGCGAGGTGTATTCATCCATTGACGAGGTTGTAGAGAAACTGGAGAAACAGGTCGTTAAACATAAAGAAAAACTCCATTCTCATAGAAAAGGGGAGAAAAAAGTCGTTTCTGGAGCACCTTCATCTGGGACAGAACATGGAAGAATAATAAAACACAAAAAATTTGATATGAAACCAATGAATCCTGAAGAAGCAGTAGATCAAATGGACCTCCTTGACAAGGACTTTTTTGTCTTTGCAAATCAGGTCAGCGGAGATATTAACGTCGTTTATAATCGCAAAGACGGAAATTACGGACTGATAGAACCGGTAAAATGAATGTAGTAATAATCAGCGGGCTTTCAGGGGCTGGCAAGACTGTCGCCCTGAGAGCTCTTGAAGACAGCGGATATTTCTGTATAGATAATCTGCCCATTACCCTTATAGAGCCATTTCTGCTGACTATAAAAGCTACCGAAAATATTAAGAAAGTCGGCATTGGCGTGGATGTACGCGAGAAGGAATTTCTTTCTGATGCTTATCAGATATTGTCAGCGCTAAAGGGCAGGTACGCTACAGAGATACTGTTTTTTGAAGCGGAAAAAGATATTCTTGCGAGGAGATTCAAAGAAACAAGGCGTCCTCATCCAGTGCTGTCTGCCAGCAATAAAATGAATATAGATTATGCAATCGAAGAAGAGAAGAGGCTTCTTTCAGTTATAAAAGATGCCTCAGACAGGATAATTGATACATCAACCTATACGCCTCACCAGTTGAGACATATGATGATGTCTGTCTATGGGGACTCAGCGGCAGTTGAGGGGTTTAACATATCTCTTATATCCTTTGGTTATAAATTCGGGGCGCCGCTAAACGCCGACCTGTTATTTGATGTGAGATTTCTTCCGAATCCATATTTTATTCCAGAACTCAAGCCGTTAAAGGGAACAGATGCGGTTGTGTCTGATTTCGTTCTAAGCAGTGCTGATGCGTCAGATTTTATATCACATTTGAACAGCTTTCTTGATTTTCTGATACCGGGCTATATCAAAGAAGGAAGGACATATCTTGTGATAGGGATTGGCTGCACAGGAGGAGTTCATAGATCTCCGGCTATTGTTGAGGAGATTGCAAAAAATATAAAACAACGTCATGGCATAAGACTGAATGTAATTCACAGGGACGTGCAGTGAAATGATATATCTTGACTGCAACGCCACAACCCCTCTCGATAGAGAGGTTAAGAAGGCAATGGAGGATGCCTTTGGTGTCTTTGGCAATCCATCCAGCAGCCACAGCATTGGCAGGGCAGCAAAGGCTGTAATAGATAAGGCAAGGGAACAGGTTGCTCGTCTTATCAGAAGCGAGCCGGCTGAGATAATATTTACTTCCGGCGGTACAGAATCAAACAATCTTGCAATAATAGGCACGGCATATAAATACCGCCAAGGACATATAATAACCTCTTCTATTGAACATCCTTCTGTATTAAATCCTCTGAAATGGCTTCAGGACAAAGGATTTGAAGTGACCTGTCTTCCAGTGGATCTCCATGGGATGGTTTCGCCTGATGATGTTAGAAGAGCGATTAAAAGAAATACTATATTAATAACTATTATGCATTCAAATAATGAAACAGGCGTCCTTCAGCCAATCGAAGAGATTGGCAGAATTGCGAGAGAATGCAATGTTGTATTCCATTCTGATGCTGCTCAAAGTGTCGGGAAGAGGAAGGTTAATGTCAGGGAATTAATGGCGGATATGCTGACAGTCGTCTCTCACAAATTCTATGGACCAAAAGGAATCGGAGCGCTTTATATAAAAAATGACGTTTCTGTTGCTCCCATTATGTTTGGCGCAGGACATGAGAGAGGAATCAGGCCGGGCACAGAGAATATCACTGGCATTTCAGGATTTGGAAAGGCTTGTGAGATAGCTGTGAGGGATATGCACAATAGGTGTGAATATGTCCGCTTGCTCAGGGATATGCTTTTTGCTTCGTTAAAAGAACGAATCGACATCAAGCTCAATGGCCATGAAATATTGCGGCTTCCAAATACATTGAATATCTCTGTTGACGGAATTATAGGGGAGGAATTGGTAGAGGCATTAAAGGATAAAATAGCCTTTTCATCAGGCTCGGCATGTCATGCAGGATTAAAAAGGCCGTCTGCTGTTTTAAAGTTAATGGGATTGTCTGATGCGGATGCCCTTTCATCGATCAGGTTAAGCGTTGGTAAAGACAACGCTGTAGATGAGATAAGGACTGCATCTGAGACAATAATTATGGCTGCAAATGAATTGCAAGGCAAATGAGCAGATGGGTTGAACCTGTACGCTCATTTGCTTATCCGCGTGTAATTATAACT
This sequence comes from Thermodesulfovibrionales bacterium, assembly GCA_030017995.1. Classification (GTDB taxonomy): domain Bacteria; phylum Nitrospirota; class Thermodesulfovibrionia; order Thermodesulfovibrionales; family Dissulfurispiraceae; genus JASEGS01. The sequence continues at coordinate 15,948 of JASEGS010000008.1, read as the reverse complement.
TTACTCTAATTGAATATAAAAAATTATAATCGCTCAAATTCTTGACAAAATAAGGAGCCTGTGTTAATTTCATCAAGTCTTTTTAGATTACTAAACGAAGAAGGTGGTTTATGTTAGAGTTCAATCAATGGTTTTTTGTCCTTCTCGCAAATTTCCTTATTCTATTTTTTATTCTAAATGCCATTCTGTTTAAACCACTTGCAAATGTATTTAAAGAAAGGGAAAAGGCTGTAAGCGGCACTTTAAGTGAGGCTAAGGGAATAACAGTTAGAAAGGAATCTGCTATATCGCAAATGAACGTTGAACTGCTCTCTGCAAAGAATAACGCAAAGGAAATATATAATTCATTGAGGGCGGAAGGTATTTCAAGTCAGAAGGAAATGCTCATGAGGGCTGAGGCTGAGGCAGTTGAGATGATTGAGAGGGCAAGGAAGGAACTTAAAGAAGATGCAAAAAAGGCGAGGGCAGCGCTAAAGGCAGATATAGAAAAATTCTCTGAAGATATAGTGAATAAGCTGGTGAAGGCATGAAAAGAATTTCAAATTTTAAATTTCAAATTTTAAATTCTAAAAAGATAATTTTCATTAATTTGGCGATTTGTATTTTGCAGCTTACATCTTTTATCTCTTATGCCTCGGCTGCCGGTGGCGGCGAACACGGCGGCGGCTCGTTGATGGACTGGGTCTGGAGGATAATAAATTTTGGCATACTTGTATTTATTCTCGTTAAGTTTCTTAATAAACCTCTTAAGCAATACCTGCAGCAGAGGAAAGAACTAATTGAAAAGAGCATAAAAGAGGCGCAGGAGGCAAAAGAACTTGCTAAAAAGGCTTTAGGCGAGGTTGAAGAAAGGCTGAAGCTGAAAGATAGAGAAATAGAAGAGATCCTTTCTTCTGCAAAGGGCTCTGGAGAAAGGGGAAAGAACAGGCTGACAGAAGAAGGCATAAGGCTTAGCGCAAAGATTCTTGAACAGGCAAAATCAAATATTGAGCATGAGGTTAAAAAGGCAAAAGAGGCTATCAGGGCTGAAGCGGCAGAGGCTGCACTTCAATTAGCAGAGGAAAAACTTAAGGGCAAGCTGACAAAAGAAGATCAGGAGAGACTCCTTCAAGAATCTCTTAAATTATTAGAGGGCAAAAATTGAAAAAAGTAAAAGGTGTAAAGAGATACGCCAAACAGTTTTTAAGCGTCACAGAGATGGCAAATGTACCAAAGGCTATTGAACAGCTTAATGCCATTGCACATTTGATTCAGGTTGACAGGGGATTCAAGAATCTGATGATAAGTCCTGTATTCGATGACGGTGAAAGACAAAAGACAATTGTTTATGTATCTCAAAAGATAGGAGCTTCTGAGAAGCTTGTCAAATATCTGAAGTATTTAGGTGATGAGAAAGTAATTGATAGTATGCCGGATATCATCAAATCCATTATGGATATGTATCTTGAGATGAAGAAAAGGGCAAAGGCGGTTGTTACCACCTCTGTTCAGATAAGCAGGGATTATGAAGTAAAGTTGGCAGAGGCATTTAAACAAATTACAGGCAGGGATATTGATCTGGAGGTTGTTATAGATCCTTCCCTTATTGGCGGCGTGAGCATAAAAGTCGGCAGCGCTATGTATGACAGCAGCATAAAAGGTCAATTAAAGCTTTTAAGAAATAGATTAATCGGGCAATAGCAGGATTTCAGAATGAGAAGGAAGACCTTCTTTTGCCTAAAAGGAGTGAAAACATGGAGATCAAAGTAGAAGAGATAAGTGAATATCTGAAGAAACAGATAACGGATTTTGAAAAACGGGTTGATGTTAGCGAAGTAGGCATTGTAACAGGCGTTGGAGACGGCATAGCGAGAATTTACGGACTTGACAACTGCATGTCATCTGAACTCCTTGAGTTTCCCAATAATATATATGGCATGGCTTTAAACCTTGAGGAAGAGATGGTGGGTTCCGTTCTCTTTGGTGAAGATACGCTGATTAAAGAAGGCGATGTAGTAAAGAGGACAGGAAGGATTATGTCTGTGCCTGTCGGCGAGGAAATGACAGGCAGGGTTGTAAATGCCATAGGTCAGCCAATAGACGGCAAAGGCCCAATAAATGCAAAGACCAGCAGGATGGTTGATGTTGTCGCTCCAGGTATTATTGAGAGGCAGCCGGTTAGAGAGCCTTTACAGACCGGTATAAAGGCCATAGACGCAATGATCCCCATAGGCAGGGGGCAGAGAGAACTTATTATCGGCGACCGCCAGACAGGAAAAACGGCTATTGCTATAGATGCCATCATTAACCAAAAGGGCGGAGATGTTATATGCATATATGTGGCAGTGGGGCAGAAAAGGGCGAGTGTTGCTCGTGTTGTTAAGACTCTTGAAGAATATGGCGCAATGGATCATACAATAGTAGTCTCTGCAACAGCCAGTGAGCCGGCTCCGCTTCAGTATATAGCTCCTTACACAGCGTGTGCCATAGGCGAACACTTCAGGGACAATGGGAAACATGCCTTGATAATATATGACGACCTTAGTAAACAGGCCGCTGCGTACAGGCAGCTCTCGCTGCTTCTGAGGCGTCCCCCCGGACGTGAGGCATATCCGGGCGATGTATTTTATCTTCACTCAAGGCTTCTCGAGAGAGCCTCTAAACTAAGCGATGAACTCGGCGGAGGTTCATTGACTGCTCTGCCTATTATAGAAACGCAGGCAGGTGATGTTTCAGCTTACATTCCAACTAATGTTATTTCTATTACTGATGGCCAGATATATCTTGAGCCAGACCTTTTCTATGCTGGTGTGAGACCCGCAGTTAATGTGGGTCTTTCTGTCAGCCGTGTCGGAGGCGCAGCACAGACAAAGGCTATGAAGCAGGTTGCCGGAACACTAAGGCTTGATCTCGCCCAGTTCAGGGAGCTGGCAGCCTTTGCCCAGTTTGGCGCAGATCTCGATAAGGCTACCATGTCTCAGATAGAAAGAGGCAAAAGGATGGTAGAACTCCTGAAACAGGATCAGTATGTGCCGCTTCCTGTTGAAGATCAGGTTATGCTGCTCTTTGCCGGAACTCAAGGCTATCTTGATGATGTGCCTGTTGACGCAATAAAGAGGTTTGAAGCGGAGTTTTTAAGCTTTATGAAAGATAGAAAGACTGATATAAAGGAAAATTTGAAACAAGAAAAGGTAATAAGTGATTCCATTAAGGAAAGACTGACTGCCGCAATTGAGGAATTTAAGAAGGGCTTTATAATTTAGCAAATGGGTGAATCAGAAGAGGAGAACAGATGCCCGGATTAAAAGAGATAAGAAAGAGAATAACTTCAGTTAAGAGCACTAAACAGATTACAAAGGCCATGAAGATGGTAGCTGCTGCCAAATTCAGAAAGGCCCAGTCCAGGATGTTTGAATTGAGGGCATATGCGGATAAGATGCAGTCAGTTCTGTCAAGCCTTGCCGGCAGCGTTGACACAGGCCATCCCCTTTTGGAGGTGAGACCGAGGAAAAATGTAGAAATAGTGGCGCTCACCAGTGACAGGGGACTTTGTGGGGCGTTCAATACCAATGTTATGAAGGCTGCGACAAGACTTATTAAAGACTTGCAGAATGACGGCATAGAGGTTGGTGCCAGCGCTATAGGCAAAAAGGGAGCGGATCTCTTCAGAAGAAGAGGCTTTAATTTAAGGCGGTCATGGACAGGGCTTTCAGGGAGGATATCCTATGTTAATGCCCAGGAAATTGCAAAGGATATAATTGAAAATTATATAGGCGAGACATTTGATGAAGTGATGCTTGTTTATAATGAGTTCAGGTCGGCTCTTGTACAAAAAGTTACAACAGTAAGGTTGCTTCCCCTTTCTCCTGTCAGCGCTGAGGAGACAGAACCCAATGAGATGAGGGCAGAGTTTCTGTATGAGCCTTCGCAACAAGCTATATTTGACAGACTTCTGCCTAAGAATCTTGAAATACAGATATTCAGGGCGCTGCTTGAATCCCAGGCCTCAGAGGAGGCAGCGAGGATGACAGCTATGGAGAACGCAACAAAGGCTGCTGATGATATGATAAGCTCGTTAACCCTGCAATACAACAAGGCAAGACAGGCCTCTATCACAAAAGAGCTGATGGATATAGTCGGCGGCGTAGAGGCATTGAAACAATAGAATGATTTTTTAGGATACAGGAGGTTTTTGAAATGAACGAAGGTAGGGTATCTCAGGTAATTGGTGCAGTTGTAGATGTGGAATTTGACAAAGAGCTTCCGCAAATATTGAACGGCTTAAAAATAGAATATCAGGGCGATTCTGAAAAAGAAATTCCAGCTCTTGATATAACCCTCGAGGTGGCATCCCATTTGGGAGATAACAAGGTGAGGACTATTGCCATGCAGACCACAGACGGGGTTGTCAGGGGTATGAGGGTTATTGACACAGGGAATCCCATAACAATCCCTGTGGGTAAGGGAACTCTCGGAAGGATTATAAATGTGATCGGCGATCCTTATGATAAACTTGGGCCTATTCAAGCTGAAGAAAGGTGGCCTATTCATAGGCCTGCGCCTGATTTTGTGGATCAGGAACCTGTCTCCCAGGTTTTTGAGACAGGCGTTAAGGTTTTTGACCTCCTTGTCCCATTCGTCAGGGGCGGGAAAATGGGGATGTTTGGCGGCGCAGGCGTCGGCAAGACAGTTGTTATTATGGAGATGATCCATAACATAGCAATGAAACATGGCGGCGTTTCGGTATTTGCAGGCGTTGGAGAAAGAACAAGGGAAGGGAATGATCTTTACCGTGAAATGAAGGAATCAGGGGTTCTTAATAATGTCGCTCTTATATATGGTCAGATGAACGAGCCGCCGGGCGCAAGACTTAGGGTCAGTCTTACAGCCCTTACATCTGCGGAATACTTCAGAGAGCAGGGACAGGACGTTCTTATATTTATAGATAACATGTTCAGATATACCCTTGCAGGTTCGGAGGTTTCAGCGCTTTTGGGAAGAATGCCATCTGCAGTAGGTTACCAGCCAAACCTTGGCACTGATATGGGGTCGCTTCAGGAGCGTATTACGACTACAAAGAAGGGCTCCATTACATCTATGCAGGCTATATATGTTCCGGCAGACGACCTCACAGACCCTGCTGTTGCAACAGTATTTACACATCTTGACGGAACAGTCGTTCTTTCAAGGCAGATTGCAGAGCTTGGCATCTATCCTGCTGTTGACCCCCTCGACTCCACATCCCGCGCACTTGATCCGCGCATCATTGGCGGAGATCATTATAGTGTGGCAAGAAAGATTCAGTCCATTCTCCAGAGGTATAAGGAACTTCAGGATATCATCGCAATTTTAGGGATAGAGGAACTCTCAGAGGACGATAAGCTTACAGTCTCAAGGGCGAGGAAGATACAAAGGTTCCTGAGTCAGCCGTTCAGTGTAGCAGAAGTCTTCACTGGCACGCCCGGCAAGTATGTGAAGCTTGAAGATACCATAAAAGGATTTAAGGCAATTGCAGAAGGACAGTATGACGATATGCCTGAACAGGCATTCTATATGGTTGGAACCATAGAAGAGGCTGAAGATAAAGCAAGGAAACTTGGCTGGAGCAGATAATTTTAGAGTTACGAGTCAAATATGGAAAATAAATTAAGACTGGAAATTGTTACTCCTTACGGTCAGATATTAAGCGAAGATGTAGATGAAGTTACATCTGCTGGAACTGACGGCGAATTTGGAGTGTTGCCGGGGCATGTGCCATTCATTACCACGCTAAAAACAGGCGTCCTCATATATAAAAAGGGCAGTGAAATGGGTTATGTCTTTATTTCCTCAGGTTATGCTGAGGTCTCTTCTGATAGGGTGATAATCCTTGCGGACAGCGCGGAGAAGGCAGAGGACATAGATGTCGAGAGGGCGCTGGCAGCAAGGAGACGGGCAGAGGAGAGACTGAAAGAGGTGGAAAAGATTGATTTTGCAAGGGCAACCGCAGCCATTGAGAGGGCGACCATCAGGATTCAGCTTGCGGGGAAAAGGGTGGTGAAATAGTCTATAGCCTTTTTCTAAAAAGCGAAAAGAAGTGTTCTTTTATCTTTTCCTTTAATGGTCTTTTTTGCCATTCGTCTTTATCTATTTTGATAGCATGCTTCAAGTCTTCTTCAAATATCTTTGCCATTTCAGAAGCAAAACCGGCGTCAAGGATTCCAATATTTCCTTCATCATTATATCTAAGGGACTGAAAATCCATGTTTGTTGAGCCGACTATGCTCCAGCATTCATCAAATATATATGACTTTGAATGCAGGATTTCCCCAGAATAGGTATAAATCTCAACCCCTGCTTTAAGAAGCCGCGCAAAGAAAGCCCTGCCGGCGTATGAAGCAGCAGGCACATCGCTTATCCCGGGAATGAGCAACCTGACTATTGCTCCACGGGCTACAGCATTTTCGAGCGTTTCCAGCATCCTCCAGCTTGGGGTGAAATATGCTGTAGTTAATGAAATGCTTTTCTGAGAATGATTGATGCTGTAATATAAAAGACTTCGCATTCTTCTTCTTCCTCTGGCTGAGGAGACAAAGAGCGGGATTGCAGGTATGTTGTCCTTTAATTTCGAATTACGAATTTCTAAATTCAAATCTTTAATTGTCTCTCCTCCCCATGTCTGCCAACTTTTTTGGAAACTTGAAAAGAGTTCTTTTACGATAGGCCCTTCAAGCATTATACCTGTGTCCCGCCAACCCCTGCCTTTTCTCCTCAAATGGAAGCCGCTGTATTCATTGGCAATATTAAGGCCGCCGGTAAAGGCTTTTTTGCCGTCTATTAGTATGAGTTTCCGGTGGTCTCTGTGCACATAGTGAAATGGGGCTGTCCATTTGAAAGGGTGTGATGCCTTTATTTTCATGCCCGCCTGTTTTAAATCCTTCCAGAAGCTGTTTGGAGTTCCAAAGGAGCCGAAGTGGTCATAAAGCAGATATACCATGACTCCCTCTTTTGATTTTTGTTTTAGCAATTCTGATAATTCCGTGCCTGTCTCATCATTCCTGAATATATAGAATTGAAGGCATATGTATTTTTTCGCCTCTTTTATTGAGTCAAAGATAGTCCTGAAGGTTTCATTGCCTTTCCACAGAACCTGTACATTGGCAGCAGATGAAAACCTGCATCTGTATATCTTCTCAATGAAATGCGCGGTAAAGCTTTGACTCATATGAATTATCTCCAACTGATTAATTATATCCTATATTTGCTTACCCGTGGTGTATGTTATTATTTAATATGACTTTTGAGGTGCTGGACATATCCGGAGACGCAGGCATAAGGGCTTATGGCAAGAGATGTGAAGATGCATTCATGAACACAGGGCTTGGAATGTATAGCCTTATGACAGATATTGATGGGGTTCTGGAGTCTCAGGAAAAGGATGTCGAGGTCAGGAGCGACTCTGCAGAGGGTCTTTTGGTCGGGTTTCTCAATGAATTGATATTTCAGTTCGATACATACGGATTTATTGGCAGAAGAATGGAAGTAACGGCATTCAGTATTCAGCCTTCAGCATATATCAAGGCGAAGGTTTACGGCGAGGAGTTTGAGATCGGCAGGCATGAACAGAGACTTCTTGTAAAGGCTGCCACTTATCATAACATCAAGGTTGAGAGGATAAATGATGAATGGAAAGCCGAGGTTATTTTTGATATTTAGGGAAAGGAGGGATTTATGACAATCGAGGGGCTTAAGAGAATAGACGAAAACAGGATCGAGATCCCGAAAGATTATAAGGCTGGAATGAAGACTAACGGGATCATCTTCGTAGACAGCGCTCTGGAGAAGGCTCTTGAAGCAGGATCTGTCGCTCAGGTGGCTAATGTAGCTACCCTTCCGGGAATTGTTGGGTCATCACTTGCAATGCCAGACATACATACAGGCTATGGGTTTGCGATAGGCGGAGTAGCAGCATTCGACTTAAAAGAAGGGATTATTTCTCCCGGAGGAGTGGGCTACGACATAAATTGAGGAGTCCGTCTCCTCAGGAGCAATCTCAGGAAAGATGAGGTTGTTCCGAGGCTCAAGGACCTCGTGGAGGTCCTGCATAGCGAGATTCCATCAGGTGTCGGTTCCAAAGGAAAAATAAGACTTGGTCCGGAATCGGAAAGGAAGCTTCTTTTAAAGGGCGCGCGCTGGGCAGTCGAAGAAGGATATGGAGATATATCTGACCTTGAGAGGATCGAATCAGGCGGATGTATAGAAGGCGCCAACCCGGATCTCATCAGCCAGAAGGCATATGAGCGTGGCAGGGCTCAGCAGGGAACACTCGGCTCAGGGAATCACTTTCTTGAGATTCAGTATGTGGACGAAATATACGATGAGAAGTCTGCCAATGCGCTGGGGCTTTTTGAAGGGCAAGTGACAGTAATGATCCATACCGGATCGCGGGGATTTGGCCATCAGGTATGCACGGACTTTCTTGAAGTTATGGAAAGGGCTGTGAAGAAATATAATATCGAGCTTCCGGACAAAGAACTCGCCTGCGCTCCTTTTAACAGCTCAGAGGCGCAGGATTATCTTGCTGCAATGAGGGCTGCTGCAAATTACGCATGGGCAAACAGACAGTGCATAATGCACTGGACGCGCGAGGCATTCCTGAGGGTCTTTATGGCAGCGCCGAAAGAGTTGGGTATGAGCCTTATATATGATGTTGCGCATAACATTGCAAAGATAGAGGAGCATGTAGTGCACGGTAAAAAGATGAAGCTTATTGTTCACAGGAAAGGCGCTACAAGGGCTTTTCCGCCGGGGCATTTAGAGCTTCCTGATATTTATAAACATATCGGACAGCCTGTACTCATACCAGGCGACATGGGAAGGGCATCCGTTGTCCTTATTGGCACTGAAAAGGCAATGAGCGAGACATTTGGCTCTACATGCCATGGCGCTGGGAGGGTGATGTCGCGACATCAGGCTATAAGGCAGGCAAAGGGACGCTCTATTTACCGGGAGATGGAGGACAAAGGAATAATTGTCAGATCTGCAGGAAGAGAGACGCTTGCTGAAGAGATGTCTGAGGCATATAAGGATATTGCAAATGTTGTCGATGTGGTGCATAATGCAGGGATTTCAAAGAAGGTTGCACGTTTAAGGCCGATGGGAGTAGTAAAGGGGTGAAACTCAGAATAGGCAAAATCCCATATGCTAATCTTTTCCCTATTTTTTATACGCTGCAAAATGAATGCGACTGCTCATCTTATGAATTTATAGAGGGCGTCCCTTCAACGGTTAATAAGATGCTCAGGGACGGGGAGATAGATATAAGCCCTTCTTCATCCATTGAGTGCCTCAGAAATCCTTCGCTTTACAGGATAATTGACAGCCACTCCATAAGTTCAAAAGGGCCTGCAGGAAGCGTCTTGCTCTTTACTGATAAGACCATATCAGAACTTGACAGAGCCACTATAGCAGTGTCCTCCCAGTCAGAGACATCCGTTGCCCTGCTTGATATTGTCCTGAGGAAGTTTTTTGGAGTTCAATGCGATTTGAAGGTGTCTGAACAGCCTGAGAAAGCAGGAGCAGAGGCATTCCTGCTGATAGGGGATGATGCGCTGAAATACAGAACTCAAAACTCAAGACTCAAAACTCTTACTTATGACCTCGGCGAAATATGGAATAAAAATACCGGCTTGCCTTTTGTATTTGCCTTGTGGATTGCAAGGCGAGGCATAGAGGAAAAGGAAGAACTTTTAAACAGAGTTGTAAAAGACCTGAATACAGCGAAGGATGTGGCTTTGAAGAATCTTGCTGATATTGCAAAACATTCCGCAATAAGGGCGTTTATGCCGGAAGAAAAGATAACCGCTTACTGGGATAAAATCGATTATGATTTTACAGAGGAACATAAGAAGGGACTTGAACTCTTCAGAAAGTATTTGGAAGATTTATGGTATCTCTAAAAACCTTGAGATTTTTATGTAAGACTGGTTAGTATATAAACCAATTTAAAACGTGAATGAGTGTATGAGTAAATGGGTATATGAGTGAAGTTTTTCACCCATATACTCATTTACTCAAAAACAATTGGAGGTGTTAAATGTTTTTTCTGTTGAATTTAGTTACAGATGCTTATGCTATGGGGCCTGCGCCGCAGGGTGGACAACCCGGTGGAATTCAGGGAATAGTCGGAAGCCTGCTCCCTGTGATACTTATATGTGTGGTCTTTTATTTCCTTCTCATAAGGCCGCAGCAGAAGAAGGCTAAGGAACACAGGCAGATGCTCGGAAGTATTAAAAAAGGAGACAAGGTAATAACCGCTGGAGGTATTTACGGGGTTGTTGATAGTGTGAGCAATAACACTGTTGTCTTGAAGATAGCAGAGAATGTTAAGGTCAAGTTCGGAAAGAGCTATATTTCTGCCGTACGGCCGGCTACAGAAGAAGACTGATCGCTAAAGAATACCGGAGGTTAAAGGATAGATGAAAAAAGGTATTTCCTTGAGGATAGCGCTTATTGCGTTGACTGTTGTTATATCTGTAATTTTCTTCTTGCCAAACACGCCGCTTTTTAAATATATGCCTGAGTGGTGGGGAAAAAGCATGCCTAATAAAGGCATTGTCCTTGGACTTGATCTGCAGGGAGGACTGCATCTTGTCTTTGAAGTGGAAGGGGAAAAGGCTGTTGAAATTGCTACTGAAAGAATGGCGTCATCTCTGAACAGTATTTTTGAGAGGAAAAAGATTCAAGCTAATGCGAAAGGGGAAGGATTACTTCTTGTTGTAACTCCTTCTAATATGGATGTCAGAAAAGTAATAGAAGAGGCATATCCCTTATTGACTATGGTCGAGGGCAAAGATGTTCTGAGATATAAGCTGACTGCAAAGGAAGCGGAAAGGATTAAGGATACAGCCGCAGACCAGGTGCTTGAGATAATAAGAAACCGAATAGATCAGTTCGGTGTTGCAGAACCGGTAATTCACAGGCAGGCACAGAATGAAATAGTTGTTCAGCTTCCCGGTGTAAAGGATCCAAAACGCGCTGTTGAAATAATTGGAAAGACAGCGCTGTTGGAATTTAAGCTCGTTGATGACGAATCCCCTTTAGCAGCAGAACTGCCGCCTTCGATCCTGCAGGGAGAAGAGTCCGTTGTCTTTGATAAATTTAAAGCAAAGATTCCGGAAAGGGATGAGATATTGTTCCAAAGAATTGTAAATAAAGAGACAGGCGTTATTGTTAAAAGGCCGATTCTGCTGAAAAAAGAAAGTCTACTTACAGGAGACCTCCTAACAGAGGCTAAAGTCAATATAGACCAGAGGTTTAATGAACCATATGTGTCTATTACATTTAACAGTACAGGCGCTAAGATATTTGAGGATGTAACATCGCAGAATGTAAAAAAGAGGCTTGCCATAATACTGGACGGTAATGTCTATTCTGCGCCGGTTATACAGGAGAGAATAAGCGGCGGTAATGCCCAGATAACAGGCAGCTTTACAATAGAAGATGCAAAGGATCTTGCCATAATATTAAGGGCAGGAGCGCTGCCTGCGCCTGTAAAAACCCTTCAGAATGTTACTGTCGGACCGTCTCTCGGGAAAGATTCCATTGAAGCAGGTAAATTTGCAGGAATTGCAGGGACAATCCTCGTTGTAATTTTTATGATTTTTTATTACAGGCTCTCAGGGGTAGTTGCTGATCTTGCCCTTGGTTTAAACATACTGTTTCTGTTGGGGGCAATGGCATCCCTTAACGCAACCCTTACTCTGCCTGGTATCGCTGGTATAATTCTCGCCATCGGCATGGCGGTTGATTCTAACGTGCTGATGTTTGAAAGAATGAGGGAAGAATTGCGGAGCGGCAAGACCCCTCGCTCTGCTATAGAGGGTGGATACAAAAAGGCATTTTGGACTATATTTGATTCCCATGTAACGACTCTTATTACTGCTGCCGTATTGTTCCAGTTTGGCACAGGGCCAATAAAGGGTTTTGCTGTTACACTAAGCCTTGGTGTTGCCATAAATCTGTTTACTGCCCTTATTGGCACAAAGACTGTTTTTGATATTGTTTATTCCAGAGAGGAAGTGAAGGGATTAAGCATTTGATCAAATGCTTAAATAAATAGCGGAGGATTGGAAAGTGATAGAACTGATAAAGAACAGCAATATAGATTTCATGGGAAAGAAGGTTTATGCCTTTGTATTTTCAGGGGTGCTCTCTGTGCTCGGCATATTTGCCATAGTGCAGATAGCCACTGGCAGAGCCAATCTTGGAGTGGATTTTGCAGGGGGGACGGCTGTGCAGATAAAGTTTGCGCAATCTGTCTCTCTTCATGAAGTCAGAAAGGCGTTGGATGATGGAGGTCTCAGGGATTTTGATCTTCAGGATCTGCCGACTGAAAACAAGATATTGATAAGAGTGAAGAAGCAGGAAGAGAAACTCGGTGGGTTCTCTGAAGTCATAAACAAGATACTTTCTCAAAGATTCGCGGATAAAAAGCCTGTGATTGATTCAACAACAGAGATAGGGCCAAAGGTTGGTTCCAGGTTAAGGAATGATGCTATGTGGGCAATACTTATGGCAACAGCGGGGATACTGATATATGTCGCATGGAGATTTCAGCTTAGATTCGGGCTCGGAGCAACAATAGCAACATTCCACGATGTGCTTGCGGTATTGGGTATATTTTATATTCTAAACAGAGAAATAAATCTTATACTTATCAGTGCGCTGCTTACCATTGCCGGTTATTCTTTAACTGATACTGTAGTGGTTTTTGACAGGGTAAGGGAGAACCTGAAAAGGTATCTTAAGGAACCTGTGGAGGTTGTTGTAAACAGGAGCATCAACGAGGTCCTTTCAAGAACTATTGTGACCTCTTTAACAGTTTTTATTACTGCCCTTGCTTTATTTTTCTTCGGAGGAGAGGTTATACATGACTTTTCCCTTGCAATGCTTATGGGGCTTGCAGTAGGAACATATTCCTCCATCTTTGTTGCGAGCCCTGTTGTCGTGCTGCTGGGCGGCAAGGCAACTAAAAAATGAGCCATTTGCCAACACGCTGCTGAGCTATGAAGCGATGGCTGGTAAATAGAACCAACCAGGAGTATGTTGATTATATCTCAAGGATTGCTGCTGTATCCCCTGTTTTTGCGCAGGTATTAATAAACAGGGGAATCAAAACCTCTGAGCAGATATATTCTTTTTTAAATCCATCCATATCGAACTTATCAGACCCTTTTGATCTGCCTGATATAAAAAAGGCAATAGAAAGAATAAAGGAATCAAAAAGGCTTGGCGAAAGGGTTCTCATCCATGGAGACTACGATGCTGATGGTGTTAGCGCCACTTCAGTAATGGTTGACGGCTTGCGGAAATACGGCATGGAGGTTCATTACTTTATCCCGAACAGAATGAGTCATGGCTATGGCTTTGAAGCTGCAGGCGTTCAAAAGGCGAAGGAAATAGGAGCGGGACTTATAATTACAGTGGATTGCGGCATTACATCTTTTGATGCTGTCTCAGCCGCCAGTTCAGAAGGGATTGATGTAATAGTCACAGACCATCATGAACCAATGAGACAGAACACAGAAGACAGAACACATTTTTTATTGCCAAAAGCGGTTGCCGTAGTAAACCCTAAACTCATAGCGCATCAGTCGTCACTCGCTGCTTTGAGCGGCGCAGGCGTAGCTTTTATGCTTATTTATGGTTTATTCGGCAATATTGATGATGTTTATGGACTCTTTGACCTTGCTGCAATAGGTACTGGAGCTGATGTTGTGCCGCTGATTGAGGACAACAGGATTATACTCCATGAAGGCATAAAGTTGATCCAGTCAGGGGAAAGAATTGGAATTAAGGCATTAAAGGATGCGGCAGGCTTAAAGACTGATTTTTTTAAGACCACCTTTTTGTATTATGTATTAATACCGAGGATCAACGCTGCAGGAAGAATTGCTGACGCAACAGACATTGTAAAACTTTTAACAACAGAATCAGAGGCAGAGGCGGAAGATCTGGCAAAATGGCTGAATAAATTGAACTCTCAAAGGCAGGAGATTGAAGAGGTCGTTTATCAGGAAGCTATTGAAAAACTCCAAAAATTCGAAATTGGCGGAGCAATTGTCATTGCATCAGAGGGGTGGCATCCCGGTGTTGTTGGTATAGTTGCATCGAGGATTGCAGAACAATATCACAGGCCAACAGTCATACTTTCTATAGAAAACGGCCTTGCAAAAGGCTCTGCCAGAAGCATCCTGTCTTTTGATATTCATCACGGGCTTTCACAGTGCAGCGCTGTCCTTAAAAGGTTTGGCGGCCATAAACAGGCTGCAGGGTTGAGTCTTTTGTCAGAGGATATTGAGCGCTTTGAAGGCATGCTCTCGGGCATTGTTTTAAATACCCTTTCTGATGAAGACTTTGTTCCTGTTCTAAAAATTGATGCTATAGCGAATATCGGCGAAGTCAGCATTAGTCTGATAGAAGAACTTTCGAGACTTGAGCCGTTTGGATATGGCAATGAAGAGCCTGTGCTTGGCGCAAAGGGTATGGAGGTGATACAACCGAGGGTGGTGGGGAACAATCATCTGAAGATGCATTTGAAACAGGAGAGGAAGAGTATAGATTGTATTGGCTTTGGGCTTGGAGGGTTGATTAATTCAGTGGATGATAAATGTTTGATAGATGCTGCTTTTCAGCCTATAATAAATGAGTGGAACGGCGGAAGATATTTGCAATTAAATTTAAAGGCGATAAGACCGTCAACGCCATAACAAGATTAGGCTGACTTTCGCAAAATTAATTAGTTGTTTATACTTAATGCAATGATAAAACAGAATATAAAAGTTTTTATTATTAGCAGAATATCATAGAGGACTGGTTTATGAAGATAACAATTCAGGATTTTTTAAAGAAGAAACAACAGGGGCAGAAGATCTCTATGCTTACAGCCTATGATTATCCATTTTCGCAGATAGTTGACGAGGCAGGCATAGATGCCATTCTCGTGGGAGATTCCCTTGCAATGGTTGTTCAGGGGCTTGAAAATACCCTTCCTGTTACAATGGACGAGATGATATACCACACAAAGATGGTCTCACGGGCGGCAAAGAATGCAGTAGTCATAGGAGATATGCCCTATCTCTCATATCAGGTAAGCGTTGAAGATGCTGTGAGGAATGCAGGACGATTTATCAAAGAAGCAGGCGCTCATGCTGTAAAACTTGAGGGCGGCAGGGAGTTTGCTGATACGATAAGATTATTGACAAAATCAGAAATCCCTATAATGGCGCACATAGGTCTTACCCCTCAGGCAATTCACAGAATGGGAGGCTACAAAGTGCAGGGCAGAACAGAAGACGCACAAATGAGGCTTCTCGAAGATGCAAAGATACTTGAGGACGCAGGCGCATTTTCTATTGTCCTTGAGGCGATCCCTTCCGGACTTGCAGAGAGGATAACCAATGAATTAACAATTTCGACCATAGGGATAGGCGCAGGGCCAAATTGCGATGGTCAGATTCTGGTTATCCATGATGTTATAGGATTATTTGAGAGGTTTGTGCCGAAATTTGTAAAGAGGTATGCAAACCTGAAAGAAGACGCACTAAAGGCAATAAGACAGTATAAAGAGGAGGTTGAAAAGGGGACATTTCCCGGTAAAGAGCATTCTTTTTAGAGGTGTCAAAATTCATGTTTTGATTGGGACAAAAACTCGTGACCGATATTGGCTCATTCAAAGAAAAACTCTATTCATTAATTTCAAAGTTTGAGAAAGATAAAGACCGCTATCTCTCAAAAGGCTATCTTGAGGCTCAGGTAAGAATTGACTTCCTAAATCCATTTTTTAAAGCCCTCGGATGGGACATAGAAAACAAGGCGCATAAAATAGAATAAATAGGGACAGCGCTCATTTATTTTGTTCAATATATTATTGTCTTTATTTAAATTTTAAATCTAAAACCTTTTCTATCTCGTTGCGGCGGCGCTGCG
>JASEGS010000007.1 GCA_030017995.1 Thermodesulfovibrionales bacterium | reverse complement strand
GTCAACGATTCCTTTTTATCCTTTACTTCGGTAACATTTATTGTGAGGCAATTCGCATACCCTCCGGTTAGCCTGCTCGTGCTTATTGTTCTTCCTATGGTAGCAGTGCCAGGATTCAAGGAAACAACCCCGCTTGCGCTTACTGCATCGCTTTCAGGGTTTATTGGGCTGGCTCTCGGCTCCTACCTATTTCTTGAGAAAGGCATCAAGGAGGTGCTAACCCGTGCTTAACCTCTCGGTCAACACGGACCGCCTGCAAGCTGCGCTTGCAGGTTCCCTCCGCTCTTCGCGCTCCGGCGGCCGGTTACCTCAAACGTTAATCCAAAAATCATAAATCCCCTCTCCCTTATTGTTCCTTCCCAAAAGCGTGCAAGGAACTATTGGGGCATAAGTCCATAGTAATGACCATAAGATACTCTCATCATTACCCTGAAAGTCCGAGATCTAGCGTGGAGGTCTTGGACGGCTGCTACAATTCTGCTACACTTTCGACTGCTAACGCTTGACCAAATGCTGGAAAATCCTTTAAATTCAACTATGCGAGAGTGGCGGAACTGGCAGACGCGCTGGACTTAGGATCCAGTGGAGCAATCCGTAGGGGTTCAACTCCCCTCTCTCGCACCATCATGATATAATTTGCCTATGGACTATTCCATAAAAATAGGCGGTGAGGCTGGGCAAGGCATACAAACCATAGGAGATACCCTTGCAAAGGTCTTTTCAAGGTCTGGCTATCATGTGTTTACCCACCAGGACTATGAATCCCGCATAAGGGGCGGTCATAATTTCTTTCAGATAAGGTTCTCTGACAAACCTGTAATGGCATCGAGGGAGAAGATAAATATTCTGGTTGCACTTGATAAAGAGAGCATAGGGCAGCACGAAAAAGAGCTTGCCGAAAACGGGCAGATAATCTACGACTCCAAAACTCTCAACTCTCAACCCTCAACTCAAAACTCTGTGGACATCCCATTCGTAAATCTTGCCGTAGAGCGTAGCGGCAATAAGATAATGGCTAACACTGTTGCAACTGGCGCGGTTTTAGGGATGCTGGGGATGGAGATGGATATCCTGCTTGAGATCATTAAGGATACCTTTAAAAAGAAGGGCGAAGATATTATCAAGGCAAATATTAATGCTGCAATGGCAGGATATGATCATGCAATAAAACGATGTATCAAATGCACATTCTCTGCAACCCCTCTATCTAAACCTAAAATGCTCATAGCAGGCAACGATGCCATAGGCCTTGGAGCCATAGCATCTGGCTGCAAGTTTTACTCAGCATATCCAATGACGCCTTCCACAGGAATAATGAATTACATTGCAGATAAGGCAAAGGATTATGGGATTATCGTTGAGCAGGCAGAGGATGAGATTGCAGCAATAAATATGTCATTAGGAGCATCCTTTGCCGGCGTAAGAGCGATGACAGGCAGTTCAGGGGGCGGTTTTGCATTAATGGTGGAAGGGCTTTCGCTGGCTGCCATGACAGAGACCCCCATAGTTATAGCGCTGGCACAAAGACCGGGGCCGGCAACAGGATTTCCAACAAGGACTGAGCAGGCTGATTTAAACTTTGCATTATACACTGCGCATAGTGAATTCCCAAGGGTAGTCTTCGCACCCGGAACCCCTGAGCAGGCATTTTATCTCACAAATAAGGCCTTTGACATATCGGGGAAATACCAGATCCCTGTTTTTATCCTCACAGACCAGCACCTTGCTGATTCCCAGTGGACATTCGATGGCTTTGATTTAAGCAAAATAAAATACACAGATTACAGACTAAGGGGCGATGCGTTCAGAAATCTATCTGAATACAAAAGACATGCATTTACAGATAATGGAGTATCGCCTCTGGGGGTTCCGGGAGACGCAAGACACCTTGTAGTTACAGACAGCGATGAACACGATGAAGAAGGACATATTGTTGAAGATGCTGCAACGAGGATAAAAATGGTGAATAAGAGGTTTTTCAGTAAATTGCCTCTTATCAGGCAGGAGATAGAGCCTCCACTTCTTTATGGGCATCCTAATCCTGATATAGTGCTGACAGGCTGGGGATCTACATTTGGAGCAATGAAGGAGGCTGTTGACAGACTGAAAAAAGAGTGCAAAATTGCGATGCTCCACTTCAGCGAGATTTATCCCTTTCCATCCACAAAAAAATTGAATTATTTAAAGATACTCAGGGAGGCACATGCTGCCTTATGCATAGAAAATAATGCAACATCGCAGTTCGCACGCCTGATGAAAACAGAGACGGGATATACATTTACCGGCATGATTAATAAATATAACGGCAGACCATTTACCATTGAAGGTCTGCTGAAGGAGATAAATGCCATCCTTAGATAATTATAAAGGACAGAATCCGGCATGGTGCCCTGGATGCGGCAACTTCGCCATCCTCAAGGCATTAAAGGATGCTGTGGTGGAACTTGGCATAGAGCCCCATCAATTCACCATAGTTTCAGGCATAGGTCAGGCAGGAAAATTGCCGCATTATATGAAATGCAATACCTTCAACGGCCTGCACGGAAGAACATTGCCTGTTGCAACAGGAATAAGGCTTGCAAACCATGAAATGCTCGTAATTGCTGTTGCTGGCGACGGCGACTGCTACGGAGAGGGAGGCAACCATCTTATCCATGCCATGCGGAGGAATATCAATGTAAAGCTCTTTGTCCATGACAATCAGATATACGGGCTGACAAAGGGTCAGGCTTCTCCAACAAGCACGGCTACAGATAAGGGAGGGATGGTTACAAAAAATCAGCCCTTTGGCATACTTTCAGAGCAGCTTAATCCTATAGCAATGGCAATAGCCCTCGATTGCAGTTTTGTAGCGCGGGGTTTTGCTGGCGATATGCCCAATCTGAAGGTATTGATAAAAGAGGCAGTGACCCACAAAGGATTCACCCTCATAGATATTTTGCAGCCATGCGTAACATTCAATAAGATAAATACCTATGAATGGTATAAACAAAGGGTCTATCATATCGAGCCTGAATACAATCCCGAAGACAGGATAGAGGCATTTAAAAAAGCTCTGGAATGGGGAGACAAAATCCCCATAGGCATCATATACCGCAACCATCGGCCTGCATTTGAAGAAAAGATACCGGTAATTAAAAACCTACCCCTCGTAAAACAGTCTTTTAATATTTCAAAATTGGAGATCACCTTAAAAGAGTTTCTTTAATTAAATGGATAGCGAGCGTATTCCCCGTGGTCTTTGCCACGGGGTCAAGCGAGCGACCGAGAGCTTTTCGGCTGTCCTTTCCTGCCATCCTGTCCTCCTCTTAAATTAAACAGTTTAGCAGTCTCTGATTAGGACATTTCTAATTTGGCTATATAGGACATTATCATGTTGGCGTTACATTGACAAAGCCAAACGGAAATTCTAAACTGAGTATTAACTGCATATTATGGAGAGGCCATGAAATTAAAAAACCTCAAGTTAAGCACGAAGTTTACATTCACTGTAGGTCTTATCCTTCTGACATTCTGCATCATCTTCTCTTTTCTTCTATATGTCCATCTCAAAGACAGGGTTATCGAGGATGCAAATGAAAAAACCCTGATTATCATGACTCAGGTTGGCGCCGTAGGAGACTATATAAAAAACACATTAAGGCCAAGGATGTTCGAATTTCTTAAATCCACGGATGCGAACGATGCGTTCATTGTCGAGGCCATGTCCACAACCCATGTAACACAGGAAGTCATGAAGCGGTTCAATGCAAACTTGAAGGATTACATTTACAGAAGGGTGTCGGACAATCCGCTCAATCCAAATAATAAGGCTGATCAACTCCATGAGGAATTAATCAGCCGTTTCAGAAAAGAGCGTGAACAAAATTCATGGAACGGTATTATCAAGATAAACAATGAGGATTATATCATCCGAGCAAAGGCAATTGCAGCAGACAAGAAATGTCTTACTTGTCTGCTGCAATCCGTCCAACGCTCCTGAAGGTCTTGTCAGGAAATACGGGACAAAAAGCGGTTTCTGGTGGAAAGAGGGAGATATTGTAGGCATAGAGTCTGTAACCATCCATTGTCGGTTACCCTCAGTCAGATCAAGGGCATCGCGATATCCACCTTCATATTCGGCTTCACTACCCTGCTTTTCCTTTTCATCTCGCTTCAGGGCGTATTCTGGAGCTTAGTAAGCAGACCACTCGGCAGGCTGACCACACTATTTAAGGGCATTGCTGACGGCACAGAACCTCTCAAACAAGACCTTTCTATCGCTACGCGGGACGAGATAGGAGAACTGAAAGAATCTTTTAACCAGATGGCAAGAC
The DNA here is from genome assembly GCA_030017995.1 of Thermodesulfovibrionales bacterium. Taxonomy (GTDB): domain Bacteria; phylum Nitrospirota; class Thermodesulfovibrionia; order Thermodesulfovibrionales; family Dissulfurispiraceae; genus JASEGS01. The sequence goes on along the minus strand of JASEGS010000007.1, from coordinate 53,247 downwards.
ACCTTTACAATGCGCAGGAAGACCTGAAGAAAAACGCCGAAAACCTCCGCTCCATATTCGAGGGTATCAGCGACCCGCTCGCTCTTGTAAACCCCGACTGCACGCTTGAGATTACGAATAAGACATACCGCGACTGGATAGCACAGGGTAAGAGCGCAGTTTTTACCAAGAAATGCAAGCCCGAAGACTGCGATGCAGACACAATGTGCCCTGTCTGCTATCTTAGGAAGGTAAAGAAAGAATGGATTACCATAGGAGCTACAACAAAAGGGACAGTCATCATTATAGGACATCTCTACTATCTCACGGAGGATGGCGAGGATCGCATAAGAATAATAACGGCAAGAAAGGCTACAAAAAAGGAGCGCGAACAATATGAAAAAATTAAGGGGTGAGGAAGATTTTGAGTTAAAAAAAGAGTACGACTTCTCTAAGGGCATAAGAGGGCGGTTTTATAGACCTAAGAAGGTTGCTACTACCATAAGGATTGATGATGATATACTGCTGCTTTTTAAAAAGCTCGCAACAGAGATGAAAACAGGGTATCAGACGCTTATAAATGCCGCACTCAGGGAATATTCATCAAAGAAGATAAAACAGAAATCAATCAGCTAAAACAGCAGATTATTCTCGTTTAATATCTCTATTTACGAGGGTAATGTAACCATGCTCTCCTGAATATTATATTTCTTCATCTTATATCCTATCTGCCGTGGCGTGATGCCGAGTAGCTTTGCGGCCTTTGACTGGATCCAGCCGGTTCTTTTGAGGGCATCGAGGATCTTGGTTTTTTCTATATCCTCTATGGCGGAAGGAAGCGCGTCTTTCATCTGAACTGGGTATTTCGCTCTCATGGTCTGCTCCCTTATATTCAACGGGAGGTCGGACGACCTTATGGTCTTCCCTTGGAACATGACCACCGATCTCTCTATTGTATTTTCGAGTTCGCGCACATTTCCGGGCCAGTCATAGCTCATAAACACATTCATTACATCCGCAGCGGCTGCCACCGATTTATTATTCTCTTTATTATATTTTTCCAGAAAATGCTCTGATAGCTGAGGGATGTCTTCCTTCCTTTCCCTGAGCGACGGGAGAAATATAGGCACTACATTGAGGCGATAGTATAAGTCCTCCCTGAATTTTCCATTGTTAACCAAGTCCTCGATATTTCTGCTTGTCGCCGCAATGAGCCTCACGTCAACCTTTATCGTCTTTTCGCCTCCGACCCTTTCAAATTCCCTTTCCTGCAACACCCTGAGTATCTTTGGCTGTAAGGAGAGAGGCAGGTCTCCTATCTCATCAAGGAATATGGTCCCTCCGTTTGCAAGCTCGAATCTTCCTTTTCTCATAGCAGTCGCCCCTGTGAAGGAGCCCTTTTCGTGCCCAAAAAGTTCTGATTCAAGGAGTCCTTCAGGGATTGACGCGCAGTTGAATTTTATGAACGGCCCCTTTGACCTCGCGCTCATATAATGAATGGCCTTTGCGACAAGCTCCTTGCCTGTTCCGCTCTCTCCGCGCAAGAGAACATTGGCCTTTGAGGGCGCGACCCTGTGGACAGCCTCAAATACCTCTTGCATCCTGTCGGACTGTCCGATCATGTTTTCCACTCTGTATTTGCCCTTTAACTGCTGTTTGAGGATTTCCTTTTCTTCGAGAAACGCCTCTCTTTCTTTTTCTATCTCTATATGCAGTCTTACGGACTGTCCGATCAGAGAAGCGATAATCTTCAGTAGCCTCAGGTCTTCCTCGAAGGAGATGGTCTTTGAGCCGAAGAGCCTGTCAACGCTGAGAACCCCGAGTATCTCGTTTTTGAACTTTATAGGAACGCAGAGGAATGCGATATTCTCTTTTTTAATGGCAGTACGCGAGCCGGTTTTATTCAGGAACAGAGGCTCGTCTCCTATATTCGGGATGACTATCGGAGAGCCGTGTTTTGCGACCCTTCCTATAATGCCTTCGCCGAGCTTGTATCTGCCCCTCTTTATCTCCTCTTGAGACATGCCGTGTGCCGATACGATCGAGACCTCGTTGTTGCTCCTGAGCGCGACGGTTCCCCTTTTCATGTCGAGATATTCCGAAAGCACTCGCATCACGCCTCCGATATTCGCCCTAATGTTAAGGGACGATCCGAGGAGTTTGCTTATCTCATAAAGCGCGGTAATCTCCAGAGTTTTGTCGTAGCTGCGCTGCATATAGCAGTTTAATAGAGCCGCGACAAAAATGTCCACAATTACAAATCCGTAGCCCGTGCACCTATAATGGCAAAGCAGGCATGGATGAAAAAGCCTCTATCAGCGATACCGCAGCGCCGAACCCTCCCGCTATTTGGAGGCGCTTCAGAATCACCTTTGCATTAAACAGAATAAACAGGCATCTAAGAATCTTATCGCATTGATAGAGGCTTTGAAGCCGTGCCTGCTTTGCCTTAGTTATGATCATGGCGATTTGACACTCCTATCCGTTTGTGATAAAAAGGAATCATGTGGGAGTACACCAAAAAGGTCAAGGAATTTTTCCTCCATCCTAAGAATGTCGGAGAAATAGAGAATCCGGATGCGGTCGGAGAAGTGGGTAGTTTAATCTGCGGAGACGCATTAAAGCTCTATCTCAAGATAGACAAAGAGACCGGAAAGATAATTGACGCGAAATTCCAGACTTTCGGCTGCGCCTCCGCGATAGCGAGCTCTTCCGCGCTCACCGAATTGATAAAAGGCAAGACTCTCGATGAGGCTATGCTGGTCGGCAATCAGGATATAGCGGAATATCTTGGCGGGCTTCCAAAGGAGAAGATGCACTGCTCTGTGATGGGAAGGGAGGCGCTTGAGGCAGCTATAGCGAATTACAAAGGCGAGAAGCCCCCGAAAGAAGAAGAAAAAATAATATGCAAATGCTTCGAGGTCTCCGAGGAAAAAATCAGGAGGACTGCGATAGAAAACCATCTCACAACCGTTGAAGACGTAACGAACTTTACAAAGGCAGGAGGCGGATGCGGGGCGTGCATACCGGCTATAGAGGCGATACTCAAAGATGTCTGGGCGGTAAAGGTCGCGGTTGAAAGACAGAGGATTCCCAAAAAAATGACAAACCTGCAGAAGATAGCCCTGATTCAGGACGTCATAGAAAAGGAGATAAGGCCGGCGCTTCAGGCAGACGGCGGAGATATCGAACTGATAGATGTAGAAGGAGACAGGGTGATTGTCGCGCTAAGGGCTATGTGCGTTTCATGCCCTATGGGCGGCATTACCCTTGAAGGGATTCAGAAAAAGCTGAGAGAGCTTGTGAGCGAAGACATTATTGTGGAGACGGAATGAAAACGATTTATCTTGATAACAACGCAACCACTGCCATAGCTCCTGATGTGCTCAATGAGATGCTACTCTATCTCAGGGAGTTTTACGGCAATCCATCGAGCATGCATACCTTCGGAGGGCAGCTTCACAGAAAGGTGGAAGAGGCGAGAGCGAAGGTCGCGGCTCTTATCAATGCGAAGCCTGAGGAGATAATATTCACAAGCTGCGGCACAGAGAGCGACAACACTGCGATAATGAGCGCGGTCGAATCATTTCCTCAAAAGAGGCATATAATAACAACGAGGGTCGAGCATCCTGCAGTATTTAATTTTTGCAAACACCTTGCGAGAAAAGGCCGGCGCGTGACCTTCATTCCTGTGGACAATTTCGGCAGGCTGAATATGGAGGCATTCCGCAAGGCGCTCGATGATGATGTCGCGGTAGTCTCGATAATGTATGCTAACAACGAGACCGGCGTGATATTCCCGATAGAAGATATAGGGGGAATTCTCAGGGAGAGAAATATCGTATTCCACACAGACGCGGTGCAGGCAGCGGGCAAGATCCCGATAGATGTAAAAAAACTTCCTGTGGATATGCTCTCTATTTCCGGCCATAAGCTGCACGCTCCAAAAGGTGTGGGAGCGCTTTATGTAAGAAAGGGAACGAGATTTTATCCATACATCATCGGAGGCCATCAGGAAAAGGGAAGAAGGGCTGGCACGGAGAATGTGGCGTCAATTATCGCTCTCGGCAAAGCCTGCGAACTCGCGAAAAAGCATATAGAAGAAGAGGCTTCATATTTAAGCGATCTGAGGGATAAACTCGAAAGCGCCTTGCTCAAATGCTGTCCTGATGTAAGAATAAACGGAGATACGGAGCACAGGCTGCCGAACACCACGAACATCAGCTTTGATTTCGTAGAAGGAGAGGCGATACTTCTGAGGCTCGATGAATACGGCATATGCGCTTCATCCGGCTCCGCTTGCACATCAGGCTCTCTTGAGCCAAGCCATGTCTTGAGGGCAATGGGAGTGCCTTTCACGGCTATTCATGGCTCAATAAGGTTTTCATTGAGCAGGTATAATACAGAAGAAGAAATCTCCGAAGTTATTAAAATTATGCCGCCGATTATAAAAGAACTGAGGACTCTTTCTCCTTATGGCAAAGAAAAGCTCTGACAGAAAGGGCAGTTTAACCAATTTTATTAATAAACTTTGTTATTTGGAAAGACAAAGCATTTCCGCTTCATTCTCGGAAGGCATCCGGCCTTCCTCCGAAGCTACGACAGCCCGCTTTGACATCCGTGTCACGCTTGGGCTGTCGAAGTCGCTCCAAACTTTGTCTTTCCACTCTGCTATTGTAATTTATGAATAATGAGGATTAATAATTGACATGTACAAAAAAATCCTTACAGCGGTCAACGAACATCTCAATTCGGAAATAGCCGCAAGATACGCGTTAAATCTTGCAAAGGCCTGCGGCTCAAAATTATATATCTGTTTTATTGCCGAAAAGGGAATTACGAAATCGAGCTTTGAAAAGGCGGAAGAGGCGATGAAGAGATTGTTCCTCGACGCGGAGAAACTGAATATAGAAACCGAAAGCATAACAGAGACGGGAGAGCCTGTAGAAGAGATAAATAAAATAGTGAAGAAGGAAGGCATCAACATAGTCTTTGCATCCACGAGGAGAGAGGATATTAAAAGGAGATTTTACGCGGGGACTGTTGCCAGAAATCTTTCTTTAAAGCTTCCATGCTCTGTCGCGCTTGTGAGAGTCGTGCATATGGGAAGGGTGCATCCGAAAGATATACTCGTTCCGCTCAAGGCGAGGATTGATCATGCAAAAGAGAGGGCGTATTTTACAGGGATGATGGCTCAAGGTTTTCATTCAAAGGTCTTTATCTTTCATACCGTAAAACCCATTACAAAGTTCTTTCATGGAGAGATACACCTTACTCCGGCACAGTGGGAAGAGAGAGTGCCGAAAGATATATCCAATTACATAGAGCAGCTTAAAAAATGCGAGATAGAGTTCGAGGGCAGGCTTTCGCCGGGACATACATCGAGGAGCATAACTATAGAGGCTGCGTCAAGAAGGCATGACCTGATAATAATGGGCGCAAGCGAAAGAAGTATGCTGTCTTCGGTTCTAAAAGGCAATCCGGTAGAGGACCTGCTGAAGGAAACGCCATGTGACCTTATAATACTGAAGCCGCGACATGAAGGATAATTTGCATTAAACAGTCATGGCATTGTATTTGAGCGGCTTTTTTCGGCAGTCGGCAAGGACAGGATGTCCTTGCTGGCGAAAACCTCGGAGGAAGGCACGGATGCCTTCCGAGAATGAGCGAGAATACTGTGCCATGACTGTTTTTACATAAGACAAACATGAAGATCAATAATCTATCTAAAGAAGAAGTCCTTAAAAATCTCGTAACATCCGAAAACGGTCTGAGCGAAGAGGAGGCTCAGAAACGGCTCTCTGAATTCGGGCATAATGAGATCAAAGAGACAAAGAAAACTCCCCTGTCAATAAGATTCGTAAAACAATTTACGCATTTCCTCGCGATACTTTTGTGGATAGGCGCGGGATTGGCTCTTTTATCCGAATATCTTCACCCCGGCGAAGGCATGCTCACTCTCGGCCTCGCGATAATCGGAGTTATATTCATCAACGCGATATTCACCTTCATTCAGGAATATAGGGCGGAGAGGGCGATTGGAAAGTTGAAACTCCTCCTGCCTTTTTATGTGAAAGCGATAAGGGAAGGAAAAGAGACAGAGATCCCCGCAGGCGAGGTTATTCCTGGAGATGTGATAATACTTTCCGAAGGAGATAAAGTCCCTGCTGACTCAAGACTCATAGAAACAACCTATCTCACGGTCAACAATGCGCCTCTCACCGGAGAATCCGAGCCTGTGCCGTTACAGCATGAGCCGTATTTAGGAGAATTGATCGAGAGTAAAAACATTGCCTTTGCTGGAACCGCTGTTGTGAGCGGTTCCGGAAAGGCCGTTGTTTTTGCCACAGGCATGCGGACAGAGTTCGGACGCATTGCCCGTCTCACGAGCGCTGTGGAGGCGGGGTTGAGTCCTTTGCAAAAAGAGATCGTAAAAGCAACCAGAGTTATTGCCTTTTTAGCCGCAGTGATGGGTATTATCTTTTTCTTTATCGGACAGTTCATCGGAAGGAGCTTCTGGGAAAATTTCATCTTTGCAGTAGGAATCATCGTAGCAAATGTGCCTGAAGGACTGCTTCCGACTGTTACACTCTCACTCGCAATGGGAAGCCAAAGAATGGCTAAGAAAAAAGCTCTGATAAAGACCTTGACATCCGTTGAAACACTCGGCTCCGTAACGGTGATATGCACAGATAAAACAGGCACCCTTACTCAAAACAAAATGGAGGTTAAACAAATATGGACATTTGATAATCAACAAAGCACAATCGATCTCTTAATGAAGACAGCCTATCTATGCAACAATACGAAGTTTATCGAAGGACAATACAAGGGAGACCCTACGGAGACTGCTCTCCTTAAATATGCAAGGGAAAACATTGGGGATTTAATCGCTGATCGCATATCGGAGATCCCATTCGATTCCGAGAGAAAGAGAATGACAACTGTTAACATTATTGACGGCAAGAGATTAGGCTTTACAAAAGGCGCGCTCGAAAGCTTGCTTCCATTGTGCAAATATGTCCTGATGCACCCCGTTAGAAATGAGCTTTCTAACGGGGTAAATTACAGGAAGATTCCTATTGATGAAAAACTGAAAGAGGAAATTACGAATGCCTATCATTCGGCGATGGACAAAGAGCTAAGGGTTCTTTCATTTGCATATTCAGAACTCGAAATGCATAATTCAGAACCTGAAAAGGATATGGTATTTTTAGGTCTGATCGGGCTCGAAGACCCGCCGAGGCCTGAAGTGCCTAATGCCATAAAAAAATGCCGCGAAGCAGGAATAAGGATAATCATGATAACAGGAGACGGAAGCAGGACAGCAGCAGCCATCGCAAGAGAGATAGGTCTCGTTAAAGAAAATCCGATTGTAATCGAAGGACACGATTTTATAAAAATGAGCGACAGGGAACTCAGGAAAAAGCTTTCCGAAAAGGAAATCATATTTGCGAGGATGACGCCCAAGCATAAGATGCGCGTCGTATCAATCCTCAAGGAAGAAGGGGAAAGGGTTGCGGTTACAGGCGACGGCGTGAACGACGCGCCAGCCTTAAAGAAGGCCGATATAGGCATAGCAATGGGCATTGCAGGAACGGATGTAGCGAAAGAGACGGCTGACATGATTTTGCTCGATGACAATTTTGCCACAATTGTGAATGCAATAGAGGAAGGAAGGACTGTCTATGAGAATATAAGGAAATTTATAAGCTATATATTTTCATCGAATATCCCCGAGATTGTGCCTTATCTTGCCTATGTTCTTTTCAAGATTCCACTGCCGCTGACGATCATGCAGATACTTGCGGTTGACCTCGGAACCGATATGCTCCCTGCGCTTGCTCTCGGAGCGGAAAAGCCGACAGCCGGACTTATGAAACAGCCTCCGAGAGACCCGAAAGAAAGGCTTTTAAACTTCAAATTATTAAGCCGCGCATACTTATTCTTAGGTCCCATCGAGGCAGCAGCGGGTTTGTTCGGATTCTTTTATGTCCTGAACTCCGGAGGTTGGAAATGGGGCGAGATGCTGTCTTCAAACAATATCCTTTATATGCAGGCGACTACTGCATGTCTAAATGCGATAATCATCACGCAGATAGCCAATGTCCTTGCATGCCGCTCATTCAGAGAGTCCGTTTTCAGCATCGGGTTTTTCTCAAACAAGCTTATATTCGCCGGAATAGCGTTTGAAATTGCATTGCAATTATTTATCGTCTATCACCCATGGGGAAATGCGATATTCGCGACATCTCCGATTGCAGCTCAGATGTGGTTTGTCCTGATACCGTTTGCAATTTTACTCTTCGCAGCAGAGGAAACGAGAAAATTCGCGATCAGATATTTTATGAAGTGATTACTTCTTTTGCTCAAGTTCAAGAATTTTTTTGACATATCTAATATTTCTTGAAAGCTCAACATTTTTAAATTTCCGTATTTCCACAATCCTGAAATCCTTTATAAATATCCTGACTTCTTCTTCTTTAATGCTGCAATCAGGACACACATGATCAATTTCTTTGCATTCTTTTATATTCGGATCGCACTTGTAGCCACGCAAATGTCTGCCTATCGTCGAATTAACCGGGTTGAAATAATTCCCTATTACCAAATATCCTGCTCCGCTCAATGACGTGACATTCCTCAATATGCATGCTCCGCCGCTTAAGGTATAGTTGTCCCTGTATTCTTTTTCTGCTAATAATTCAGGCAGGTGATTCCATATATTATCATGCACCTTCTCAACAGCTTCCTGTGGGATGTTGTCCTCAGCTTCTTTCATAGCCTTTATCGCCAGATACTTTCTGTCACTCAGATAATAAGCCATGGCAAGGCAGGCATAGGCATCTGAGTTCCATCTGTCCTGTCTGATAACCAATTTAGAGTCCTTTATAACAGTCTCGTATTCACCGGATTTGATCAATCCATAACATTCATCCGCATATTTCCAGACAGCGCCGTTTGCATCCTGAGAAGTCAATAAAACAACAAAAAGATAAAAAATAAAAAGTAGTTTATACATAATCTAAGTTAATGCAAAAAGCGTTTATTCATAAGGTTTTCCATTTCATGGGATAAGACAGCCGGGCTGATCAGATAACCCTGCACTACATCGCAACCGCACGCTTTCAGGAATACAACCTGCTCATCTGTTTCAACGCCCTCTGCAATGGTCTTAAGATTAAGACTCTTTGCGAGGGAGATTACAGCAGATACAATCGTGGCGTCATCAGGATATGTAGTTACATTCCCGATAAAAGATCTGTCTATCTTCACTGCCTGAATAGGAAATTTCTTGAGATAATCCAACGAAGAATATCCTATGCCAAAATTGTCTATAGAAAATTGAATGCCAGTTTCATTCAATTTTTGAAGGTTTGATATCGTAGCCTCCATATCCAACATCGCCAGATTTTCTGTAATCTCAAACACCAAAAATTCAGGTTTCAGGGATGATAGATTCAATATATCTCTGACGACTTCCATTATATTTGGCTGCTGCAATTGCAATACTGAAAAGTTTACTGTTACAGGCACAGACAGCAGCCCAGCCTCCTGCCATGCCTTATTCTGAATACATGCTGTCTTCAATACCCATTCTCCAAGAGGAGGCATAAGCCCTGTCTTCTCAGCCACATGAAGAAATTGTCTTGGATAGAGCATGCCGAGTTCTGGATGTTTCCATCTTACAAGGGATTCAACACTAACAACCTCCCCTGTATTAATATCAATCTGCGGCTGGTAGCAAAGCGCCAATTCGCCATGCTCAATAGCATGGAGCAGCCTGCTGCCCGACATCACCTGATCAAGTGCTCTTATATTGATTGCGTCGTTATAGAATTGATAGTTATTCCCTCCAAGCTCCTTGGAATGATACATGGCTGTATCTGCATTTTTAAGCAACATTTCCGGGCTTTCGCCATCTCTTGGATAAATGCTGATACCAATGCTGGTGCTTATGTGAAGCTTATGCCCACTGATTACCACGAGCTGCCTGAAAGCAGAAAGTATCTTATGGGCAACCCTTGATACATCCTCTTCATGAAGAATATTAGGCAGCAGAATTGCGTACTCATCTCCCCCCATCCTTGCAACAAGATCACTCTCCCTGAAGATGTTCCTCAGAAGATTTGCCGTGCTCTGCAGCACCTGATCCCCGCCAGAATGACCCATGGAGTCATTGATAGACTTAAAATTATCGAGATCGAGAAAGATAACTGCTAACATTCTCTTATCCCTATGCGCTTGTGCGAGTGACAAGGCGAGACGGTCATTGAAAAGCACACGGTTGGACAGACCTGTAAGAGCATCATGGTATGCCTGATATGTGATGGTCTCTTCCATCCTCCGCCTTTCCTTGATTTCCTGCTGGAGTTGTTTCATTTGTCTTATATCACGACCAACAACAACAGTGCCGAGCATTTCGCCGTATTTATCACTTGCGGCAGAGAAGGAAACAGAGACAGGCACTTCCATATTATTTTCCCCTTTGTATACCAGTTCATAAACCACAGTTTGATCTGGATTTTTCTTTAGTTTTGCCAGAGCTTCATCAACAAGGTCTCCTTCGACAACTATATTGCTGAAAGGCCTGCCAATTATTTCATCATTTTCATAACCAAGCAACTCCTTGACCTGACGGTTCACCTTGATTATTCTCCCCTCTGGATCAACTAAAACCAGCATGCCTACCATCCTGAAAACAATTTCATCAGCAGCAATTGAAGGAGTCAGGGACATAAGTTTATGTCTTGATATTGAATACCATATCCCGAATATCCAACCAAGAATCAGGATTACAGCCACTGAAGGCATGATATATAAATCTAAAGCAGGCAATATTGTATCTGTTACAGCACTCCCTATGAGCGTTGGGATGCTCGTGGCCAGAATTATTTTTGCCTGTTTTTTCTTTCTTAGAGACTCCGTCTTCTGTCCCCAATGAAGCACAAGGAACAAACTGCCAAGTATAAAACCTGAATAATACACAACATAAGACCAAAACCAGATTGAATCAGAGGCAGCTACTTCACACCAACCCAGTCCCTGATAAACAAAGTCCTTAACAAGCAGCGTCCCTGTTGATCCCTTATAAATATAAGTTAATGCTGGGAGATAAAGAAAAGGATATACCAAGGGTCTGTCCGATGTCTTTTCCCTTTCTGTCAATACAAGGCTGTAATGCATAAATATAGCAGGGAAGGAAGACCAGCCAATTGAAGATATCCTATACCAGAACCATACGCTTTCTTTATCCGGCGCTGAATAAAAAAAGGTATATGAGAATGCCCAGACGGCAAACACAAGGCATAAACTTGAAAATATCCAGTTTAATCTTGATCTATGGTCTAAGCGGATGGTATAGAACCCGAGATACAAATAGATCCAAAAGGCGGAAAATGAAAAAAGTGACAAGATATTCATTTTACCTTCCCAAACATAAAACACCCACGTAATTATTCCTGTATACTCTTAAATTTTATGAATTTTTTAGAAAATTATCAATGGAAATATTTAGCCAATTTAATTCATAAAATTTATCCACAAGGCAGGGCATGGTATTTGAGCGGTTTCTTTCGGTGGTAAGCGAGGACAGGATGTCCGAGGAAGCGAAAGCCTCGGAGGAAGGCTTGGATGCCTTCCGAGAATGAGCGAAAATACTATGTCCTGCCTTTATCAATATATTTATGAATAACTATGGTTAAATCAGGCATCGGTTATTTCTACAAAGCATAAGGGAGAGGTTATTAAACCGCTTGTTGTCAATAAATTCCTCAAGCATAACCGGCGTCTTCTGCATCCAGCTTGGATAAGAATCTGTTATGCCGGGCATATTCTGCTGGTCAATTACACCAATGGCATCATCCAGGCTGACAGACAAGAGCCTGCAGGGAGTGCGGGCAAGGTATTCATAAATGGCAAGACATAATTCTGGAGTCATAGAGTTTGGAGTTTGGAGTTTGGAGTTAAGTTTTAAGAGCCCTTGTGACTGGAGTACATTCAGGAGTAATGTCTTATCTCTTTCTCTATTTTCAATATCTCTCTGCAATATATCTTCACCGGAATAGATACCCAGTCTTTTTTTAACTTCGATATCACGCCCGACCCACCAGCCGTATATTGTCGGCAGGTCATGTGTAGTTACAGCGCACAGCGCCATAACAGGATATTTGTCAGGTTGTAAAAAGGCAGAGTCAGGATAATTTCTCTCAAAATATAGAAGCCTGTACGAAAGCATATTGAAACTATTAAGCATCTCCCGCACATTGTCTCCCACAGTGCCAAGGTCTTCTGCTATAACCATTGTCCTATTTCTCATGCTCTCAAGAGCTATGATCCTGAGAAGGTCTTCTGCCGGGCAACTTACATAAGCTCCTGAGTCAGCCTTCATCCCATCAGGTATCCAGAACAGTCTGAACATGCCGAGGGCATGGTCTATTCTGATGGCGCCGCAATGTTTCATATTTTTTCTAATGATCTGTATAAAAAGCTCATATCCTGTTTCTTTTAATTTTTCAGGTATAATTGGAGGGAATCCCCAATTCTGTCCCTCTAAATTAAAATCATCTGGAGGCGCTCCAACAGACATCCCGTATGCAAGCATATCCTGAGCCATCCACGCATCGCTTCCACAGCCAACAGAACCTATAGCGAGATCATGATATATACCAACATGCATCCCTGATCTTTCTGCTATATGAGAAATCTTTTCCAATTGCCTGTCAATCAGCCACTGTACATATTTATAATAGAGCGCTTCTTTATCATTGTTTTTTTTGAACTCTTTGACAGCATTGTTTTGAGGGTCACGATATTCTTCACTCCACCCGTGCCAGTCCTCCCCTCTTCCATTATTTACCTCATGTCTCCTCAGCGCCATATATGTTGCAAAGGAATCAAGCAGATCGTCCTCTTCTGACAGATATTTATTGAAATCTTTGGCGCGCTCAGAGCCCGGTAAATAGTGCCTTGCTAAAAAAATATCAAATGCCTGCCTGAGAATCCTTTCTTTACATGAAGCTATAGCCTCATAATCAATAAGCCGCTGCATTTTAACTCTTTCTAATTCACTTTTAAATTCATTGGATTCAATAATTGCCCTTAGGTCATCAGATTCTGCCACCTCTGTAATATCTTCCATGTTTAGATAAACAAAGTTTTTATACAGCCTGCTTAGAGGCGAATATGGACTTATACCAAAAGGTTTCTTATTGGCAATAGCGTGGAGAGGATTAATCCCGATAAAACTACCTTTCAAATCAGCAATCCATTGGATAATCTTTTTAAGGTCGCCGAGATCGCCAATGCCCCAATTAGCATCAGAGGCAACAGCATAAAGGTTTATGGAAAGCCCCCATGTTTTTGATTTTTGATTTTGGATTTTTGATTTCGGATTTTCCGATCCTGCAATCTGCGATCTCCAATCTCCAATTAAAGAGGGCGGTATATAGCAGGCATCAGGGGTTATTATCAGCCTTGATTTGCCTGACAATATATTCCCTGTGCGTCTGCATTCTACATTTATCGAATAGTAACCGATGCCTCTGGCAGTTTTATCCGAAAGCTCAATCTTTAAATGCCTTTTGCCGTTTATCCATTGCTCCTCCAAAATGGTCGCTTCCTGATATGCGATTATAAAATCATCTCTTTGTCCATGCTCGTCTTCAATAGACCACAAGAGAGTTGCCTCTTCATCTTCTTTCAGAGGCACAAACATATGGATTTTTAACGGCTGTTCCCTTACTGATATTACCTTGACCGGCTCAATAAGCCTGTTCCATTGATAGGTTTTCTTTTTGTTTATTTCCCTTCTAATGTCTTCCTCAGAGTCAATCCTCATCTTCATCGCTCTGAGAATAGCTTTTTGGGTTTCTATTGAGGTTTCATGCCTTTTGCCAAAGATGTCCCAATATTCATTGATAATGCCACATAATTCTGCCAGCTCACTGATAAGCCCATCCTGAAGATTCATACGCTCATCACATCACTTCCCTGATTTTCACACGCCTTCCTTGCCGCGGCATTACAGCTATTCCACTCGGGTCTATATGATACCTGAATCTGTCTTTTTCCCGAACAAAACCAATCTCTTCTCCTGCTTCAATTATATTCAACTTGTCAATAATCGCATTCTTAATATGGCTGCCTTTTTTCAAAACAACATGTTCAAGGATTATGGAGTCTTCCACAGTAACACCGTCCTCAATTACAACACCGCTGCGAATCACTGAATTTATTATCTTAGCCTTTCGTATAAATACCCCTTCTGCTATAAAGCTGTTCTTAATATTTGCATTCAAAATTTTTGACGCAGAACCTTCATAACCTACAGGATGTATCGGCCACTCGGAATTATTCAATTCAAACAAAGGCCTTTCACCAAGCATATCCATATGAGCATCAAAGTATGCCTTTATTGTCCCTACATCCCTCCAGTATCCTTTTTCTTCATAGGACATGGTTCCGGGTATAATATTTGTTGCAAAGTCATAGGCAAACACCTTGCCGGTGTCAACAAGGCCTGGAATAATATGGGCGCCAAAATCATGCTGTTTCTTTATCTGCGCCCGGGACAGCGCCTTTAACAGCACTTCAGTATTGAATATATAATTACCCATGGATACATAAGAACGCTTTAAGTCATCTGGCATCGGAGCGGGGACCTTCGGCTTTTCCTGAAAGCCTGTAATCCTTCTTTCACTGTCACTCTGGATTACCCCAAAGGCAGAGGCCTGCTCAACAGGAACAGGTCTTGCGGCAACAGTAACATGGGCGTCCTTTTCAAGATGAAAATCTATCATCTGGCGAATATCCATCCTATAAATATGGTCTGCCCCGAAGACTATGACAAGAGCCGGTTTATGCTGCTGAATAAGATTTATGTTTTGAAAAACCGCATCTGCCGTGCCCTGAAACCACTCCGGCCCCATGCGCATCTGCGGCGGCACCACAGTAACAAAATGGTCTTTTATAATGGGCGACAAAACCCAGTTCTGTCTGACATGCTCTATTATTGACTGGGATTTATATTGCACTAAAAGGTAAATGGAGTATATGTGGGAGTTTACAAAATTGCTGAGGGCGAAATCCACGATCCTGTATCTTCCGCCAAAAGGGACAGAGGGTTTTGAACGGAAAGCAGTAAGCGGGAAAAGTCTTTCGCCTTTGCCGCCTGCAAGGATAAATGTAAGAATTTTTGGACGTGGCATATTACCTCCGATGAAATGGTTTTAAATGTCTTTCTAAAGGCCTTTTTAAATAATACCACAAAATGAGAAGTATTTTAAGCAGCAGCAATATATTTCATAATCCGCAATAGATGGCAGGCATGCCTGCCTTGGAGACAAATTAAGACAATCAAAATGGACGGTAGGGGATTCGAACCCCCGACCCCCACGTTGCGAACGTGGTGCTCTCCCAGCTGAGCTAACCGCCCTGTTTAAACTAAGAAAAAAAACAAGAAATTCTCATTTTTATAATTTTCTAAGCCTAACAAATCTTGTAAAAAGACCATTGCGTTCAGCTTCCGCCTTAAAGCCAATGTCCTCAAACATTTTTACAGTCCTTCCCATTGCAGCCTTATCCACTTCTATAGTCGGCTCGTAAATGGACAATATGCCGTTTTTTTTAACCGCCCTGCTGATATTTTTAACTGCCTCTGACTGCCTGCTTATTTCATGAAAGCTGTAATACATTATAGCAACATCTGCTAATTCATCTCCAATGCTGCAATCTGCTATATCACACAATATTGTTTCAACCCTGCTGCAAAACCTGTCAGTTCTCCTTTTGAGCTTTCTGACCATGTCATGTTGAAGTTCAATTGCATAGACCTTCTTTGCCCTCTGAGCTATTGCCTCTGTCAAAAAACCATTGCCTGCGCCAACCTCAAGAACCACAGATGAATCGCTAACCCCTGACTCATCAAGAACACTATCCCTGTCTGTAAAGGCTTTTCTAATAGGATTATACAGAATAAAAGAGAGATAGGACGGACATAATTTCATTGCGAATTATATCATTTTGTCAGTTTGTTTTTCATGCAAAAGTTATTATTTTAAATCCGCAACAGACTGTGCCTGTGCTTGTCATGATTACGGATTATGGGCTATTATAATAGCCACATGAAGCTCCAAATTGGCAATCTCACTTTCGGAGAAATGCCCCTTATAGCAGGGGTGCTCACAGATGCTGATATTCCTCATATCAGCGAGGATATACATGAGGATATACATAATGTTGATCTCATAGAGTTAAGGGTTGATATGTTTAATGACATTACGCCAGCCCATGTAAAAGAAGTATTCAAAACAGCAAAAGAAATATTCAAAAAACCTATTATCGCTACTGCAAGGGATATAAGAGAGGGAGGACAAAGAGAGGTTCCACACAGAACTGGCATTTATGAGCTCATATCTTCTTTTTCTGATATTGTTGATGTAGAGCTAAACTCGACAGACATTAAAGAGGCAAAGAGACTTTGCGCAAAACATAAAAAGATCCTTATTGCCTCCTATCACAACTTTGAATTAACGCCTGATGACGCCTTCCTCGACTCTGTTGTCTCAAGAGGGAAAGAGATGGGCGCAGACATCATAAAAATAGCAGGGATGGCAAACAGCAGGGATGATTTTATAAGGCTTCTTTTATTTACATTGAGGCACAAAGAAGAAGGGCTTATTACCATGTCCATGGGAGATAATGGGCTGCCTTCAAGGGTATTCAATCCACTCTTTGGCTCTCTTATAACATATAGCTATATTAATAAGCCTTCTGCGCCGGGACAGTTATCGGCAAAAGAATTAATGGACATTTTCAGAAGGCTTAAAATCCGTTAATTTAAGCTTCTTTTCAGCGCCCACTACAACCAGCACATATCTTTCAGGATTGAGGTATTTCTTTGCAACCCTCAGAACATCATCCTTTGTAATTCTGTTTATATATTCAGGATATTTTTTGATGTAATCATCTCCCAGATTGTAAAATTCAACTGCTGCAAGAAAGTCAGCTATCCTCCTGCCTGTCTCAAGCCTTCTCGGAAAACTCCCGGTGAGATAGGCCTTGGCGTCTTTTAGCTCCTGCTCTGTGACCGGCTCTGTGCGTATCTTTTCCATCTGTTTTAGAATTTCTTGAATTACTGCGCCTGCTGATTCGTTTTTTGTCTGCACCTCCACATCAAACTGCCCCGGCTCCCTATTCCCGATGAATGAACTGTGAATTGAGTAAGTCAACCCCATCTCATCACGCACAACTTTCATCAGCCTTGAGGCAAATCCTCCGCCGCCGAGAATATAGTTCATAACAGACACTGCATAATAATCATAATTGCTCCTTGAAATGCCCATATGACCGAGGATAATGTTCGCCTGAGTTATATCCTTGTGGATCAACACAACCTTGGTTTTATCAACAGAAGGAGTCTTCCTTTTTTCTGGCACAGAACTGCACGGGCAATCCGAATTTTGCCATCCTGAGAGATATTGCTTTATGATTGAGTCCAGTTCTTCCTGTGTCAGGTCTCCAACAACAGAGAGTATTGCATTCTGCGGCACATAAAACTCCCTGTAAAAATCCATCACGTCATCCCTTGTTATCTTACTAATGCTCTCCGTGTCACCTTCAATGCGCCTGCCGTATGGATGGTTGCCAAAGACCTCTTTGATAAATGCTTTTTCCGCTATAAAACCCGGCTCCTCTTCGCTCCTTTTCAGAACACCTTTAATTAATTCTTTTTTCCTCTTAAGTTCTTCATCGCGGAATGAGGGTCTTAATAAAATGTCAGAGAATATCTCAAAGCCTTTCTCCACATCTTTTTTCAGCACAGACATGGATATGGTTGTATAGTCTGTGTTTGTGGTTGCCTCAAGCGATGCGCCCATGAATTCTATTGCCTCGCTTATCTCAGATGAGCTCATTTTGGACGTGCCCTCGGTCAACATCTTTGAGGTTAGATATGCCACCCCTGCCTTATCAGAAGGCTCATTAAGGGAAGATGCCTTTATCAATAGTGTTACCATAACTATCGGAAGGTTATGCCTTTCTACATGGAGCACAGTCATGCTATTAGGAAGCGTCTGCTTCTTGAATTCAAGGGCGTGAGCATTGTTAGAGCAGAAGAGCAGAAGAACAGAAGAACAGAAGAAAAAGAAAATAAATAAAATAGCGCCTTTTTTTACTATTGCTCCGTTATTTTTCTGCACTTCTGCGCTTCTGCGCTTCTGCTTTATTTGTTTCACTTTTCTCCTCTTTTCACCGGCACTAAAATCCCAACTGTCTTGTTGTCATCCGTTAAATACTTTCTTGCTACAGCCTGAACATCTTCAGAGCGCACCTTCCTTATTCCCTCAAGGTATTTGTCCATTAGTCTCCAGCCTCCCATCATCTCAAACATCCCTGTATAAAGCGCCCTTGTATAATTGGAATCCTGCGCAAATAAAAATGATGACTCTATTTGATTTCTTGCCTTTTCAATTTCCTTCTCCAAGGGAGGCTCTTTCTTTATTTTCTCAATTTCATCATATATAGCCTTTTCAAGGTCTTCAGCGGAATTTTTAGGTGAGGCTGTGGCGCCAAAGACAAAGAGGAAATCGTCCTTGTAAAAACCATGATAGTCTGCAAAGGCATTTATAGCAAGCCTTTTTTCATATACCATGCTTTTATAGAGCCGGGAACTCTTGCCGCCTGAAAGTATTGTTGACAGCACATCAAGAGCGAAGTTATCTTCATGAGGGAAATCGGGCACATGATATGCCATCAATACATAGGGCAGCTCTGCTTCTTTCTTAAGATATATCCTCTTTTGTGCTTCCTGTTTGGGCTCTTTTATTCCTGATTTTTGGCTCCTGACCCCTGAATCCTGCCCCCCAGAGAATATGTTTTCAAATCTGTCTTTAATGTTTGCAATAACGCTGTCTGCATTTACATCCCCTGAGATTACAATAAATGCATTATCAGGAGAATAATATGTCCTGTAATACTTATAAAGGTCTTCTCTCTCAATTGATGCGATATCCTCCATCCATCCTATGACAGGCCAGCGATATGGATGGACTTTGAATGCCTCTGCAACAACATTCTCATAAAGCAGATTCTGAGGATCGTCCTCATATCTCATCCGCCTTTCTTCCATAACAACATTCTTTTCAGAAGCTACCTCCTTTGAGTCCAGCAAGAGATTAGCCATTCTATCGGACTCAAGGTCTATAGAAAGCCCCATCCTGTCTGAAGACAGCGTCTGGTAATACATTGTGTAATCTTTGGTGGTAAAGGCATTATCTACACCGCCGTTGCGCTGAACAATCAGCGAAAACTGCTTTGCGCCATATTTAGACGTGCCTTTAAACATCATGTGCTCAAGGAGATGGCTCATGCCTGTCTTACCTGTTGTTTCGTCCTTTGATCCCACCTTATACCATATCTGGAAGGTGGCAAGAGGCGCTTTATGGTCTTCAATTATTAAGACTTTAAGACCGTTCTTGAGCATATATTCTTTAACAGAAGCATATGCGCTTAACGGAATAAATAGCAGAACAACTATGAGAAAATATTTTATGCGCTTCATATCACTTATCCGGCAACTGCCGGTAATCAAACACCTCACGAACCTCCATAACCTATGGTCACTTTATCATCCTCAACAATTATAGGCACTTTTCTCGCGCCATTTGAATAACTGAGCATCTCCTGCATTTTTTCACTATCCTTTTTCACATCATAATACACTGCCTTATCTCCATAGACCGACAGGGCCTTTTCTGTATAAGGTCAGCCTGCCTTGCCGAATATAACAACATTGTTTTGCATAAAGCCTCCTCTACTCCTTCCACACCTCTATGGCTATCTCAGGACACATCTGAGCGCAGACAGCGCATCCTGTGCATTTTTCTGGATGTTCAAAATGCGCTACAAAATATCCCATTGAATTGAAGTCCCTTGACATAGAAATACATCCCTTTGGACATGCCATTGCACAGTATTTGCAGCCCTTGCATAGTTCAATGTCTATAACAATTTTGCCCTTTGCATTTTTTTTCGTGGTTTTTCCCATAATTGAAATCTTAATTTTAGGCTGTTGTCTTTGTCAATCCGAGCAGTTCTTCTGCGTGTCTGAGGGACACATCAGTAACCCTGCCGCTGAGCATTCGCGCCAGCTCTTCTTTTCTCTCCTTCCCTTTTAGAGGCTCTATCTTAACCTTTACGCTGTCCTTAACCATAACCTTTTCCACCCTTAGATGATGGTCTGCAAGGGCTGCTATCTGTGGCAAATGAGTGATGCACAATACCTGATAGTTTTTAGAGATGTCCTTTAGCCTCTTGCCAACATGCTGTGCTGTAATGCCGCCTATGCCGGCATCCACCTCATCAAAAATAAGAGTTCGAGGTTTGGGGTTCGGAGTTTGGAGTTTTTCTGTCTTCTGAATTTCTATGCATTTTAATGCAAGCATTATCCTCGAAAGCTCTCCACCAGAGGCAACCTTTATCAAAGGCTTTGGGGGCTCTCCCGGATTTGCGGAAAAAAGGAATTCAACTTCATCTACACCATTTGCCGTGATTGTCTCTCTTCTTTTTATGGCAGCTTTGAAATCAGCTTTCTGAAAACCAAGTTCACGCAATTCATTCCTGATCATGCCTTCCAGATTCTTTACCGTTGACTGTCTTTTGCCAGAGAGTTCCTCCGCCATTTTTAATAATCTATCTTCATTAAGAGTCAATTCGTTGTCCAGCGCCTCCTGTCTTTCCTCAATATGCTCCAGCCCCTTCAATTCTTCTTCTGCATTGTTCCTGTATTTCAATATCCCCTCTATGCCTTCTCCGTACTTTTTCTCCAGCCTTCTAATAAGTTCAATCCTGTCTTCAAGCTCCTCGAGCCTTTTAGGCTCCATGTCATATTTATCCCTCGTTTTTCTAAGCAAGATAGCAACATCTTCTATTTGCGGGATTGCCGAGTCAAGCATCTCTAACAGTCCCTTTATGCTCTGATCTATCTGTGCCATACCCCTTATTTGCATAGCCACCTTGGATAACTGCTCGAGGCAGGAGCCTTCAGACTCATAAAGCATATCGTATGCTGTTTCTGAAGCCTCTTTTAACTTGCTTAAATTTAACAAGATAGACCTTTCTCCTTCTATGGATTCTTTCTCCCCTATTTTTAAACTCGCGGAATCTATCTCTTCTATCTGGAATCTAAGAAACTCCACCCTCTGAGCCCTTTCCCGAACCCTGTTTTTCATCTCAGCTAAATTATTCCTGAGGCTGGTCACCTCCTGATGCAATATCTGCAGATTTGTTGCATATTCAGTTAATCCGCCAAAGGCATCGAGGAATAAAAGATGGCTCTCTTTTCTCAAAAGATCCTGATGTTCGTGCTGACCATGGATATTGACAATGCCGTTGCCTATGTTTGACAATGTCTGAAGCCCCACTGTGACATCATTTATAAAAGCCCTTCCCTTGCCCTGTGGAGCTATACACCTTCTTATAACAATACCTTCTTCATTCTCAATGGACAATTCCACAAGCTGTTGATGTCCTATATCGTCAAAGCAGACCTCAAGCTGCGCTTCTTTAGCTCCTGCTTTTATCATGTCCTGAGAAGCCTTATCGCCCAACAGGAGACCTAAGGCATCAACTATTATTGATTTGCCAGCGCCTGTTTCACCGGTAAGCACATTAAAACCCAGCTCAAAACTTATTGATAAGTCATCAATTATGGTGAAATTCTTGATTCTCAGTTCCCGGAGCATCTAATTCAGCAATCCCTTGAACTCCTCTGTCTTTACAGGGCCAAGGATCGTCAAGCTCATTTTGCCATCATTGATGAGGCGATGAGCTAAATCCCTTACGTGTTGCATGGTGACTGCCTCGATTTCCTTCATTATCTCTTTCTGGGAATAGTATCTGCCATAGCATATCTCCTGCTGCGCTATGTTCTGCATCCTACTGCTTGTGGATTCCAGTCCGAGTATGAGGTTCCCCTTCAACTGGTCTTTTGTCCTATTAAGCTCATCTTCAGAGATAGTGTTATGGAGTTTCTTCATCTCTTTGATGATAAGCTCTGTAACAGTTACCGCCTTTTTTCTGCCAGTGCCGGCATAGACTGCCCAGAAACCTGCATCAATATAAGACGATATGAATGAATATATGGAATATGCATAACCCTTCTTCTCCCTGATTTCCTGAAAAAGCCTCGAGCTTACGCTGGCGCCCAATATAGAGTTAAGAAGGGCGAGTGCATATCTATCTTCACTGGCGTAAGGCAATCCATCAACGCCGAGACAGATATGAGCCTCTGATAGGTCTCGTGGATAGCCTGCAACCTCGCTTTTAAAACAAGGCGGGAAAAATGATTCCGGCGCTGATCCGCGCCTTAGCCCTCCAAAGTAGTGGTTTAACAAGCTTATTACTCGATCAGGCTCAAAATTGCCTGCACATGATATTACGGTATCCGATGTCCCATAGTATTTGCTCACATGATGGAGCAGGTCTTCACGGACGAATGTCTTTATTGTATCTCTTCTTCCTAAAACAGACTGCCCGAGCCCTGTATCTCCCCAAACCGTTTTGCTGAAAAGGTCATGTATATAATCATCAGGAGTATCCTCAATGAGCTTAATCTCCTCTTTTATAACCCCCTTCTCTTTTTCCAACTCGTCTTCTGAAAATCTGGAGTGAAGAAAAATATCGGACAGCAGTTCAATGCCTTTGTCAATATATTCATCCAATACCTTCACATAGAATGCTGTATTTTCCCTCGATGTAAAGGCATTGAGGTCTCCACCAAGAGAGTCTATATCAATAGATATATCTGTAGCGCTTCGTTTTTTTGTACCCTTGAAAAACATGTGTTCAAGGAAGTGGGAAATGCCATTTTTATCAGGAGTTTCGTTGCGGGCGCCAACCTTAACCCATATCCCCAATATCACAGAGCGGAAATTCTTCAGCTGCTCCATTACAACAGGGATACCGTTATCGAGATGACGTTTTGTAAACATAATTAGTGAGTTAAAGAGTTAAGAGTTTAAGAGTTAAGGCGTCAACTCCATAACTCCTAACTCCTCAACTCTTAAACTTTTTGTTGCCGCATCGCTTCTTTTCTGCTGAGTCTTATCTTTCCCTGCGGATCTATCTCAATTACCTTGACAAGAACCTCATCCCCTAAATTTATCTCGTCTGTGACCTTTGCTATCCTTTTTTCTGATATCTGTGATATATGCAGGAGACCGTCAGTCCCGGGAAGTATCTCTACAAAAGCGCCGAAATCAGCTATTCTTTTTACCTTGCCCATATATATCTTTCCCAGCTCCGCTTCAGCAACAATGCCATTTATTATCTCTATTGCCTTCTTAGCTGATTCCTCATCAGAAGATGCAATATTTATAACCCCTGCGTCGTTTATATCTATCTTTGCGCCTGTCTGCTCTATTATCCCCCTTATAACCTTTCCGCCTGTGCCTATAACATCCCTTATTTTGTCTTGTTTTATCTGCATTGTGTATATCCGGGGTGCATGAGGAGAAAGATTTTGTCTCGGAGAAGATATTGCCTCTTTCATCCTGCCCAGTATGTGAAGCCTCCCTACCCTCGCCTGTTCAAGGGCATCTGAAAGTATCTTACGGCTAACGCCGCCTATCTTTACATCCATCTGAAATGCTGTTATGCCGTTTTCTGTGCCTGCAACCTTGAAGTCCATATCACCGAGGTGGTCTTCAAGTCCAAGAATATCAGTAAGCACAACAACCTGTTCGCCCTCTTTTATAAGGCCCATGGCAATTCCAGCAACAGGCGCAGATACGGGCACACCTGCATCCATTAATGCCAGAGTTGCGCCGCATACTGTTGCCATTGATGAGGAACCATTTGACTCAAGGATATCAGATACTATCCGTATGGTGTAAGGGAATGACTCCTTTGAAGGCACAACATATTTTAATGCCCTCTCTGCGAGGGCGCCATGACCTATCTCTCTTCTTCCGGGAGACCTGAGAGGCTTCACCTCTCCCACACTGAAAGGCGGGAAATTATAGTGGAGCATGAACCTCTTATAGCTTTCCCCTTCAAGAGAATCTATCTTCTGTTCATCCTCTGCAGTGCCGAGAGTGATTATTACAAGGGCCTGGGTTTCGCCTCTGATAAACAGAGCAGAGCCATGTGTCCTCGGCAGAAAGCCCATATGACAGGATATGTGCCTTACCTCATCCGGTTTCCTGCCGTCTGCTCTTAGCCCTTCTTTAAGTATCATGTGTCTCACTGTCTCTTTTTCATAATCATCAAATATGTTGGCTATATCCCTTGTGAGATCTTTTTCTGGATTGCCGGAATATTTCTCCCTGTTCTCCGGGGTATTAAAGTGTTTTATAGCGTCATCCAATATAATATCGCAGGCTTCCTGCCTGCGTTGTTTTCCCGGTATTGTTAAGGCGTCTCTCATCCTGTCAGATACATATGACCGGACTGCCTCTTTAAATCCATGATTTTCTTCAATGACCGCAACAGGCCTTTTCGCCTTTGCAACCTTGTTCCTTAATTCATTCTGAACCGCTGCTATCCTTTTTATCTCTTCGTGGGCATAATCGATAGCCTCTAAGAGAACAGATTCAGAAACATCTGAACCTCCTCCCTCCACCATGATCACTGCATCCGCTGTGCCTGCCACAATAAGACTGAGGTCAAGGTCGTTTGATTCGGATATGTCAGGATTGATAATCAAGTTGCCGCCATTATCGTTCTTAAGCCGGCCAACCCTTACGCCAGCGACAGGACCATTAAAAGGTATATCTGATATATGGAGAGCAGCAGACATGCCTATTATTCCGAGTATGTCAGCTACATTTTCATTGCCATAGGATAGTACGGACACTATTCCCTGCGTTTCTGAATAAAACCCTTTGGGAAATAGCGGCCTGATAGGACGGTCTATAAGACGTGAGGTTAATACCTCTTTTTCAGACGGTCTGCCTTCTCTTTTAAAAAAACCTCCGGGTATCTTCCCGGCGGAGTAAGTCTTTTCCTGATAATCCATAGTAAGGGGAAAGAAGTTTAACCCCTCTTTGGCTTTTTTATCTGCAACTGCTGTAGCAAGGACAACAGTGTCGCCATACCTAACAATAACCGAGCCATCAGACTGTCTCGCCATCTGTCCTGTTTCGATAATTAACGGCTTCCCTCTAATCTCCAGAGCTATATTAGTCATCAAATCCTCTTTCCATAATTTAAATTCAGTATTTGGTTCAATTTGAAATCCTACTTTCTGATCCCAAGGCGCTCAACAACCTTATCATAACGACCTCTGTCAGCAGTTTTCAGGTAGGTGAGAAGTCTTTTCCTCTGAGCAACAAGTTTTAAAAGTCCCCGCCTTGAATGATGGTCTTTTTTGTGGGTTTTAAAATGCTCTGTAAGATAGCCTATCCTCTCTGTCAACAATGCTATCTGCACATCAGGAGAGCCTGTGTCGAGGTCGTGAATCTTAAAAGATTCTATGATCTCCTTCTTTTTTACTATATCCAGCGACATTATACCACCACCTTTCAAAATAGATTCAATAATTTATTTAGGTTAATAGGTTAGCACATGCCCGCAT
Organism: Thermodesulfovibrionales bacterium; assembly: GCA_030017995.1. Classification (GTDB taxonomy): domain Bacteria; phylum Nitrospirota; class Thermodesulfovibrionia; order Thermodesulfovibrionales; family Dissulfurispiraceae; genus JASEGS01. The sequence continues at coordinate 27,692 of JASEGS010000007.1, read as the reverse complement.
TATCTGTAAAGATTTACCATAATGCGTTTATCCTTCATAACTTGAATCCGTAGCCAAACATTTACAGAAACAAAGCAGGCATGGGTGAAAAGGCTTTATCAGCGATACCTTGGCGCCGATCCCTCCTCCATTAGAGGCAATTTCAATATCACCCTTTGCATTCAGCAGCATAAACAGGCATTTAATAATCTTATCGCATTGATAAAGACTTTGAAGCCGTGCCTGCTTTGCTTGATTGCGGATTATGGTCATAACTTGAATCCTATTATACCCATGAGGTATCATGAAGCTAATCTTAAGCAGAGGGAGGCTTTGCATTGAGCAATATAAGGGTTAGATTTGCACCAAGTCCAACAGGGCACCTACATATTGGAGGGGCAAGAACTGCTCTGTTCAATTATCTCTTTGCGAGACATAACAATGGGATATTCATCCTTAGAATAGAGGACACAGATACAAGCCGCTCAACAGAAGAATATATAGAGGCCATTATAGAAGGCATGAAGTGGCTCAAACTAAGCTGGGATGAAGGCCCTTACAGACAGACTGAAAGGTTCGATGCATACAAAAGCTATATTGAAAAGCTATTGCAAGAAGGCAAGGCATATTACTGCTACTGCACCCCTGAAGAACTGGAACAAAGAAGAAAGGAAGCCATTGAAAAAGGTATGCCGCAAAAATACGCCGGCAGATGCAGAAGCCTGACCGAACCTGTATCCGACAAGCCATTTGCAGTAAGATTCAAAATGCCGCAGGAAGGCACCACAGTGGTCACTGATCTCATAAGAGGTGTGGTCGAATTTGATAATAGCCAGTTGGAAGACCTTGTTATAATGCGTTCTGACGGAACCCCTACCTATAATTTCGTGGTGGTTGTGGATGACATTGACATGAAGATAACCCATGTCATAAGGGGAGACGACCATCTAAACAATACTCCCAAACAGATGCATATATACAGGGCATTCGGCTGGGAGCCGCCTCAATTCGCTCACCTGCCGATGATATTAGGTTCTGACAAGACAAGGCTGTCCAAAAGGCACGGAGCAACATCTGTAATGGCATACAAAGAGACAGGCTATCTTCCCGATGCCCTTGTGAATTATCTTGTGAGACTCGGTTGGTCTCATGGCGATCAGGAGGTATTCACTCGTGATGAGCTTATAAAATACTTTACAATTGAAAATATCGGGAAGTCTGCAGCAGTCTTTAATCCAGAAAAACTCCTCTGGCTCAACAGCCAGTATATCATCAATGAAGATACGAAGAGTCTCGCTGAAATGGCGATGCCATTCCTGATTAAAGAGGGCATCATATTTGAAGGCCAACAGATAGATATAGAATGGCTCTCGAAGGCGGTCAATACACTAAAAGAGAGAAGTAGGACGCTCGTAGAGCTTGCCGCTTCTTTAAAATACTACATTCTCGAATATGTGGATATTGACCCAAAGGCAAAAGAAAAATTTCTGAAGCCTGAAAATTTAAATTCCCTGTCTGAACTGCGTGAGATCCTTTCGGGAGTTTCTGATTTTACTGCAATAGAATTGGAGAGGGTTTTTCACAACTTTGCAGACGAGCGCAGCATCAAGCTCGGCGCAATAGCCCAGCCAGTGAGGGTTGCAATCACCGGAGGCACTGCGAGCCCAGGGCTTTTTGAAGTATTGGAAATAGTAGGAAAAGAGAAGATATTGAAAAGATTATCAAAAGTTATCGAAGGATAAACCCCTTCTGTATCTTCGCCCATTCGTCTTTGAGGGTAACTATGCGGTTAAAGACAGGGATGCCGGGGGTTAAATCAACACTATCAACGCAGAAATAGCCGAGGCGCTCGAACTGAAATCTGTCCCCTGCCTTTGCTTCCTTCAATGACGGCTCAAGCTTGCATCTTGTTAGTGCTTCGAGGGATTTCGGATTTATATAATCCGTAAAGTCTTTGCCTTCTTCAACATCATCAGGCTCTTCTTTTGTGAAAAGTGTATCGTAAAGCCTTACCTCTGCGTCAATGGCATGTTTTACAGATACCCAATGGAGAGTTGCCTTGACCTTTCTTCCGTCAGGCGCATCGCCTCCTCGCGTAGCAGGATCATATGTGCAGTGGATCTCGACAATCTCTCCCTTGTTGTTCTTAATAACATCCTCGCATTTTATAAAATAAGCGTATCTAAGCCTTACCTCGCGTCCCGGAGCAAGTCGGAAGAACTGTTTCGGAGGATTTTCCATAAAGTCTTCCTGCTCGATATAAAGCTCCTTTGAGAAAGGCACTTTTCTTGTTCCTGCATTTAGATCTTCAGGGTTATTTATCGCATCGAGATATTCAACTCTATCTTCAGGATAATTTGTGACAATAACCTTCAAAGGACGGATTACTGCCATTACCCTCGGCGCAATTTTATTCAGATGCTCACGCACGCAGAACTCAAGGAGAGCCATATCTACAAGGCTCTCTTTCTTTCCGACCCCTATGCGTTCGCAGAAATTCCTTATTGCCTCAGGCGTGTATCCCCTTCTCCTTATTCCTGCAATGGTCGGCATTCGTGGGTCATTCCAACCTTTGACATGTCCTTCATTCACCAATCTGAGAAGTTTCCTTTTGCTGACTACCGTATGACTTAAATTCAATCTTGCGAATTCTATCTGCTGCGGGTGATGAATGCCGAGTTCGTCAATATACCAGTCGTAAAGCGGCCTATGGTCTTCGTACTCCATTGTGCAAATGGAATGCGTAACTCTTTCGATGGAGTCGCTCTGGCCATGTGCATAATCATACATCGCATAAATGCACCACTTATTGCCAGTGCGGTGATGCTCCTCATGCTTTATCCGGTACATGACCGGATCGCGCATATTGATATTGCCGGAGCTCATGTCTATCTTCGCGCGCAGGGTTTTTGAGCCGTCAGGGAATTCGCCTTTTCTCATGCGCTCAAAGAGATCGAGGTTTTCTTCAATAGAGCGGTTGCGATAAGGGCTTTCTTTTCCGGGCTCTGTAAGTGTTCCTCTGTATTCTCTTATCTCATCCGCTGACAGGTCGCAGACATATGCCCTTCCTTTCTTAATAAGCTGGACCGCCCATTCATATAACTGCTCGAAATAGTCCGATGCGTAATAGAGCCTGTCCTGCCAGTCAAAGCCAAGCCATCTGACATCTTCTATTATAGAGTCAACGTATTCCTGCTCCTCTTTGGACGGATTTGTATCGTCAAATCTCAGATTGCAGATGCCTCCGAATTCTTGGGCAAGGCCGAAGTTAAGGCATATGGATTTTGCATGTCCTATATGAAGATATCCGTTCGGCTCAGGAGGGAATCTGGTGATGACCTTTCCACCGTGCTTACCCGCCGCCACATCTCCTGCAACAATGCTGCGTATAAAATTAGATACAGGGGCTTCCATAGTTCGGATATTTTAACATAGAACGCGAAGACTGAAATTATGGTAAAATAAAAACCAGCCGAAGTGGCGGAACTGGCAGACGCGCTAGGTTCAGGGTCTAGTGGTCGCAAGGCCGTGCGGGTTCGACTCCCGCCTTCGGCATTTTTTATTTCATGGAAACAACTATGAAAAAAGAAATAGTAAAACTTGTCAAAAAAGCCTCCAGAAAAAGAATCCCAATAACTCAACTAAAAGGCAAGGTCATGCCATCAAAGAAAAGGCGTCTTATGGAGAAGACCTTATCTAATGAAGAGAGGGCAGAAAAAAACAGCCCTGATATTGATTGCGGATGTTAATTAGATGAATAAGTCCATCCCTGCATTCCTGTCAAAATTCTTTACAGACGAAGAAATAACAACGCTCAAAGAAAAGGGAGTCATTTGCTCTGACCAGTTTAAAGACCTTGCCTTCTTAAGGTTGTCAAGCGAATATAAAACTTTTCACAGAGGCGCCATCTTCTATGAAAAAGGGCTCGCTCCTGGCTATCCGAGAATAATGAGGATATTGCATCTCGAAAACGGTATAAACCGCTACTTTAAAAACAAATTCTATGTGGAAGAAAAGATGGACGGCTACAATGTACGGGTAGCGTTAATAAACGGAGTCCCACTCTGTTTTACAAGAGGCGGATTTGTTTGCCCATTCACCACAGATAGAATACAAGACCTTATCGATATTAATTTCTTCAATGAATACCCAGAGCGCATAATATGCGGTGAGGTTGTGGGTCCGGGCAGTCCTTATAATACAGAGGTTATCCCTTATGTTAAGGAGGATGTGGCTTTCTTTGCCTTTGACATTGTTGATGAAAACAGCAATCATCTGCCTGCTGAGGAGCGATATAGAATACTTGAGCAATATAATATTCAGCAGGTGAGGAAATGGGGACCCTTTAGCTCATCTGATGCAGGTAAAATAAAAGAGATAATAATTGAGCTTGACAAAGAAGGCAGGGAAGGCATAGTCATTAAGCCTGTCTCATCTGGCAAATCTGTAAAATACGTAACTCTTTCATCCTGCCTAAGGGATTTGCAGGCAACAGCCCACCTTATTACAGAACTCCCCGCTGGCTTTTTTATGCAGAGGATATTGAGGGCTGTATTTTTTTGTCATGAATTTGGGATCCCATTCAGTTCCGATTATCTAATGAATTCCGCAAAGACGCTCTATTTGATACCAGAACAAACACTGAAAGGCATATCAGAAGGTGAAAACATAAAAGAAACATTTGATATACGAGTAAACAACAGAAAGACCATTGACGATCTTATGCATCACCTAAACAGGTCTGACATTCGCACGCAGCTCATCTCAGTAGAAAAGACCGGCAAATATCACAGGGCAAGGTTTCACAGGATTTATATTAAAGGAACAAAAGAACTCAGACACAGGCTAACGGGATACGGTTTCTTTGATTAGTTCTGTTCTTTTTATTGCTCCCATGAGATAATCTTTGAATTTCTCAGGGAAAAGCCATTTTATGCCAAGTTTTTCCGCCCATTTTATCAATCCCTGATCTGCTGTAATAAGCATAGCATCCAGCTCCATGGCGAGCAAAAGCAGATCTACGTCTTCTTTGCTGTCAATTATACCTTCCCTCAATGCCTCCCTGTACTTCCTCCTGAGGTCTTGCACAATCTCATCCACTTTTTTGTGCTCAGCGCTCCTTACCGCTTTCTCGGCAACCCTTAATCCCTTATTTACCCTCTCTCTTAAGTCTTCTATCAATTCATATAAAAGAAAGGCAGGGGTTTTTAATTCATGCCTTTTGGGCGGCTTTTGATGCAGTATAACCAAGAGGTCCCCTGGTATCTTTTCCTTTTCCACAAAGTGCAGAAGCTCTTCAAATATAGACGGAGGCATGTAGAATTCAAGGACATGTATCTGTGCTGCAAGAAACAGGAAAGTCTCGAGGGCCTCTGTCGGAGTGTTGCCGAGGCTTGTCCTGACGTCTGGATTCACAAAAAGACTTGTATCTAAGACAACTCTTAGCAGATGTGACGGATGATAGGCGATGGGTGATGAGCCTGCTTTGGAGCCTTTCTTTTTTATCTGTGAAGTTTTTTTATCCTTTGAGCCATCACTCATCACTGATAACTTGTCACTATTCTTACGCCTTGCAGGTGCCATATATATCAAGCCTGTATGTGTTCCATTCCTTGCATTGAGCACATCTGCCTGACCACTCTACCGATTCAAAGCCGCAATTTGAACAGCAATATGGAATCCTCAATGCCTGCTTTATATCACAAGCCTTTTTAAATTCTTCCAACGCCTTTGGGATCTGGTTTCTCTTCCAGTAAAGCGTCCCTTTCAATCCATAAAGCTCTATAGTAGAAAAAGCGCCTGTGTCAATGGAATTCAAGATTTCCATAGCATCGTCAACCATCTCAAGCCTATAATATAGTTTTCCGAGAAGAAACCTCAATCCGTTATCCTGAGGCTTCTTTGCTACGGCATTTTTGTAAAATCTTATCAATCTGCCCGGCTCTCCAACGCCTATAAGCAGATCCTCAAACCTCGCCAGTATTATTATTGAATTTAACTGCTCAAATGCTTTTTCCAAAAGGTTTATCGCTTCTTCAATGTCCCCTTTGATAAGAATCACCTCTGCCAGTCCAAGATGCGCAGGAATAAAGCCATTGTCCATCTTAAGGATTGTCCTGAAAGCCTTCTCAGCCTTTTCTATCTCCCTGTTCTCCATGCTTGTGCGTGCATATTCGTATTTATAGCCAAACAGTCTGCGCTCCTCTTTTTGCTTATCACTTTCACTGTGGACAAGTTTTATAATATTCTTTTGAATAGAAAGAAGGTCGTCCCACTTTCCAATTCTTTCAAGTATCGAACGTTTTCTGTAAAGAGCAGTTAGATTTTCTGAGTCTAAATCGAGGATATCTTCAGCATACTTCAGAGCATCATCATACATCTGCATGTTTCCCAGCACAGCCTCAAGAGAGAGCAATACCTGAAGGTTTAAAGGATTTATGTCCCGTGCTTTCTTATAATAATTAAAAGCAGTCTTGTTATCCCCTGTTTTAAGATAAATGTCGCCAAATCTCAAAAGCGCCTCGATATGTTCAGGATCTTCCTTGAGAATATCATTTAAAGCCTCCTTCGCATCTTCTTCTTTATTTCCGAGGATGGCATTCAATGCCTTTGAATAAGATTCCTGAATCTTTGTCCCTCTCTTCTGCCTTTTCTGGTATTGAAGGCTGTCAATCGTCCTTTTCATATCCCTGACGCAGAAAAGAGACAGGACTATAAGAGCGCCGATGAAAGTGGAAAAAATTATCACGGCAATTTTGGGGATCTCGTATGCGTCACCAAACGGGATTTTAAGGATCACCGCGTCTTTATTTTCAACGGCAAATATGCCGATTACAGCAAAGAAGATTAAAATTAAAAGTATTATAAACTTGCCCATTTAGTGATGATACCTCCTGTCTTTGATAATTGTCATAGCCCTGTAAAGCTGCTCTAAAAATATTAATCTCACCATCTCATGCGTAAAGGTCATCTTTGAAAGGGCAATTGTGCAATTTGCATTCTCCCTGACTTCGTCTGAAACACCATAAGGCCCTCCCATGACAAAGTCAATACCGCCTTTCTCCAAATAATCTCTCAGAAACATAGCGAACTCATTAGAGTCAAGCTCTCTGCCCTTTTCATCAAGCAATACATACTGGCCTGTCTGCCTTAATATCCTTTTCCCTTCAGTAATAAGGGCATTCTCTAATGTCTTGCCCTTGTCCTCTTTGATCTCCATCATTTCTATCTGTGCCATATGCCTTATTAAATTAAAGTAACGGTTAATTCCATCCACGAGATACCGCTCTTTTGTCCTTCCAACCCAAAAGACCTTTATCTTCACCCCTTGCTTCCCACTTTTATTTTTCCAGGGTGAAATTCGAGTGGTATTCGCGGGGCATCTAACCAAAGCTTCTCCAATTCATAATAAGCTCTCGTTTCATCTTCAAAGACATGGACTATCATGTCTCCATAATCCATTAAAACCCATTTTGCGAAGCTCAAGCCCTCTATATTTTGAGTTTTAACGCCCTGCGCTTTCAATGTTTTCTCTATGTTCTCAACAATTGCTTTAACCTGAGTGGTGCTTTCACCAGAACAGATCACAAAATAATCTGCAATTACGGTGAGATTCCCTAATTCAAGGATTAACGTATCTTTCGATTTTTTAGCATCGGCTGCCCTCGCAGCCTCCATTGCCTTGACCTTGCTTTCTATGTGCCGATCACGCTCCTTTCTGTTTTTTAGATATTATAACAGAATCTGTTTTCAAACAAAAATTGAACCAATGCCACAGATGAAATTGCCGCTGTTTCTGCACGCAAAATACGCCTGCCGAGAGTCGTCCTTATAAGTCCATATTCCTCTGCTGTTTTCACTTCTTCCTGCGCAAATCCGCCCTCAGGGCCAATAAAAAGGTGAATAGGCAAATTGGGTGATTGGCGGCAAAATGAAGAATATACTTTGAAAAAAGCTTCATTCAATGGCACTCCTCCTTCTTCCCAGAAGATAAAACCGGTTAGTTTGTGCCCCTTGACCCCTGACCCTTGCCCTTTTAGAAATTGACTGAATTCAATAGGTTCATGGATTACTGGTATAACTGTCCTCCCGCACTGCTTTGCTGCCTCCTCTGCGATCTTCCGCCAACGGTTTGTCTTTCTCGTCTCCCTCACAAGGCATCTTTCCGTAATGACCGGTGCTATATCATTCACACCCAGCTCGACTGTCTTTTGAATTACCAGATCCATCTTTTCACCCTTAAGTATACCCTGGCAGAGAATAAGATTTACAGTTGATTCTGTGTCAGATGTCAATTCTTCAATGATATCTATAAAAACATTTTCCTTTGAGATTGCTGATATCTCGGCTTTATAAGCCTTTCCATGTCCGTCAAATACCTCAAGACTATCTCCCTTTCTGCATCTTAATACAGAAGAGAGATAATGGGATTTGTCATATGACAGCCTGACTGCCTTTATCTTTTTAATCTCTTCACAAGGCACTAATATTCTCATTGTCTTTTCCATTCAGTCTTGTTAACATTAACATGAGGATTTAATGAGTATCCTTGATTATTTTAAATCAAAAGAAGTCATATTTGAAGAAAAATTTCTGCCGCATATCGATGCCCTTTACCGGACTGCATTAAGGCTTACCGGAAATAAAGACGATGCAGAAGACCTCGCTCAGGATACATTTCTAAAGGCGTATGAGGCATTCTCGGCAGGCTCAAAGGTAAGCTCGCCAAAGGCATATGAATCTTTACGGCGATACCGCCCTTATGGGAGCTGTGATGCTCGGCAATAAGGCGCTTGTTGATACTCTTTTGAAAAACAATGCTGACCCGAATATAAAAAATGAGAAAGGACAGAGTGCATTAATGATTGCATCGTCAATAGGAAATGAGGGTATAGTAAATGTCCTGATAAATATGGGGGCTGCTGTAAAAGCCAAGGACATCAACGGAGATACAGTTTTGATGTCGGCAGTGTCCGTCGGTAACACCGCCGTGGTGAAGGCATTATTGACCAAAGGCGCTGATGTGAATGCACGCAATAACAACGGCTCTATGGCGCTGATGTACGCAGCAGTGGCAGGACATACGCCGGTTGCGAATATTTTAATCGGCAGAGGAGCGGAGATAAACGCAAAAGACAATGACGGCATTTCTCCGTTAATGCTTGCATCGCTTAGGGGACGCATGGGTGTAGTATCTCTATTGTTGAACAAGGGCGCTGATGTGAACATGAAAGACAAGGATGGAGAAACTGCGCTGAAATATGCAAAAAAACAAAAACATGATAAGGTAATTGCCTTGCTGAAAAAAGCAGGAGCGAAATAGCATTTTGAGAGGTTTAACATTTGCCGTAGCCGTATCATTAGTCTTTGTATTGAGCATTTACGGCTATTGCGAATCGCCGAAGTTAAAGATAGGAGACAAACTGCCTGGCATTTCTCTTTCTGACCTGAATGGGAAAAAGGTCAGCATCCCCGATGATTTCAGCGGAAAGATTCTGGTTCTATATTTCTGGACAAGCTGGTGTCCGTCTTGCGAAAAAAACCTGCCAGCTATAGAGGCTTTGATTGCACGGTATAGTAAAAAAGGAATCAGCGCTGTATTCATAAATTTCGGGGAAGGGAAAAAGATGATTGAAGGGGTAATAAAAAGACTTAATATTTACAGCCCTGTATTGCTGGACCCTTATGTCGGCGCTGCAACAAATTACAGCGTGAGAGGCGTACCGTCAACCATGATCGTTGACAGAAACGGTATAATAAGATACCGGATACTCGGGGAAACTTCTACCGATGCTCTGGAAGGGTTTATTCTAAACCTTCTGAAATGAAGGAGGCGTAAACGCAATGATGAATAAAAAACAGGCTATGGTTATTAGGCTGTCATCTATAGCGGCGTTTTTTGCAGCGGCTTTTATTTCAGCTATTATTGCGCAGATTTCGGATGCGCAACAAAGCACTGAAGGCGCTGCTGAAAAATGCTGCTCCTGTCATTGTCAGCGTATCCGCTCTGCTGAAGCGAGGCAGACAACGAGGACTGGAGTTGAGCATGACAAAACGAGATTTAATATAAAAGGCGACTGCGTAACCGATACATTTACAGGATTGATGTGGATTAAAAATGGCAACCTGCCTAACGGAACAAGGACATGGCAGGGCGCCTTGGACTATGTGAAAAGCCTTAACAGGAGCGGGGGAGTATGCGGATACACTGACTGGAGGCTGTCTAACAGCAGCGAGCTTGAAAGCCTTTTTAACGCAGGATATAAAGAACAAACATGCGACGGTTCCTCATGTAGCGATAATGCTGCATGGCTTAACACACAAGGCTTTACAAATGTACAGACGGACGGCTATTGGTCATCAACTAATTTTGGCGGGAGCGACTATGCGTGTTTTGTCATTATGGCGGAGGGCTATGTGGACGGCGCTAATAAGAAGGCCAACAACTATGTGTGGCCTGTTAGAACTATAAAACAATGAGCAGTAATTTTGACTCATATCCCCCTTAATACAGCTTTATATCCGGATCCGGGTTAAAATAAATCTCAAAAATTAGAGTGAAGGAGGCACAAGCGTAATGAAGTATAAAATATCTGCTGTTGTGATTATCGCAACGCTGTTTTTATCTCTTGCCTTTGTTCAGCAATGCAATGCCGAAATAAAAAAGCTGACCATAGATCACGCCGGCCTGCGTTGAGCGACCAAGCTGAGCGAGGTAAGTTCTGCCTTGAGAGACATTGACGGGGTTTTGAATGTAGAAAGTGAAACAGAACCGGATAAGATGAAAACTATCGTTACATATGATGACGCAAAAACAAGTATCGAGAAAATCAAAAAAGTCCTTGGCAATGTTGATGTGCCTTTTATGATAGAGCAATAAATAGTCTTTTTGTTATGCTGAGAAGAGATCTTTAAGCTTATTTTTAAGCCCCTTTGAAGAGTCATCAACAGCATCGCCGCTTATGTTCGCAAATTCCTCGAGAAGTTCTCGTTGTCGCGGAGTGAGTTTTTTCGGGACATCTATATACACACTCACTATCTGATCTCCCCTCTGATAACCCCCGAGCTTCGGCATACCCTTGCCTTTAAGGTGAAAGGACTTTCCTGAATGGGTGCCGGCAGGAATCTTTAGTTTGGCCGGCTCGTTCAATGTAGGGACATCTATCTCTCCGCCGAAAACAGCCTTTGTAAAGGATACTGGAGCCTCACAATATATATCCATCCCATCCCTTTTGAAAAATTCATGCTCGTCCACAGAAATAATAACATATAGATCACCAGCCGGCCCGCCATAACTGCCCATATCTCCTTCACCGCTCATCCTCAATCTGGAACCATTATCAACCCCGGCAGGCACCTTTAGTGATATTTCCTTATGAACTCTGCTTTTGCCGCTGCCTTTACAGTTAATGCAAGGTTTTTCTATTATTTTCCCTGATCCATGACATTTGCCACAGGTCTTGGAGACGCTGAAGAAACCCTGCTGAAATCTCACATGACCTGTGCCCCTGCAGTTACTGCAAGTAATTGGCGAAGTGCCAGGGGCAGCGCCTGTACCCCTGCATTTATCACAATTCTGAACTCTCGGCACACTGATGATCTTTTCAATGCCATGGGCAGCATCTTTGAGGGTTATATTAAGGTTGTATCTAAGATCAACGCCCTTTGCAGGTCTCGGCCTTTTTGTGCCGCCAAAAGCGCCAAAAAAGTCTTCAAATATATCTTCAAATATGTCACCGAAAGGGGCGCCAGCACCAAACCCAAACCCAGCGCCAGGTCCAACACCTTCTGCTGTGCCAAACCTGTCATAATTGGCACGCTTCTCAAAGTCACTGAGGCATGTATATGCCTCATTTATCTCTTTGAACCTTTCTTCTTCCTCTTTATTCCCCTGATTCCTATCAGGATGGTGCTTTAATGCTAACTGCCGAAAGGCCTTTTTTATCTCATCCTGTGTGGCTTCCCGGCTGACCCCGAGAGTTTTATAGTAATCTTTCATTTACCTATAGCCTATTGCCCATCGCCTGTCATTTATTCTTGTCCACATCCTCAAATTCCGCTTCTACAACCTCTTCCTCTGGCTTTTTGGCTTCAGGTTTGGCTGCTCCTGCACCAGCCGTCTGCTCCTGAGCCGCCTTATATATGTGTTCAGCTAATTTGTGGGATGCCTTTGTCAGTTCCTCCACAGTAGTCTTTATCTCATTTAAGTCATTGCTTGAATCTTTAGCCTGCTTGCACCTTTCAAGCGCTTTCTCTATATCATTCTTTTCGTGGAGCGTTATCTTGTCGCCGTATTCCTTCAAAGACTTTTCTACTGAATAGATAAGTGTATCAGCGTTATTCTTGACCTCGGCAAATTCCTTCTTCCTATGGTCTTCTGCTGAATGCTCCTCTGCATCACGCATCATCCTCTTTATCTCTTCCTCTGCAAGACCACTGGAGGCAGTTATCCTGATAGATTGTTCCTTTCCTGTGCCAATGTCCTTTGCAGAGACATGAAGAATGCCGTTTGCATCTATATCGAATGTAACTTCTATCTGAGGAAGACCGCGCGGTGCCGGGGGTATTCCAACGAGCTCGAATAAACCGAGGAGCTTATTATCTGCAGCCATCTCTCTTTCACCCTGATGTACTTTAATGGTGACGGCTGGCTGATTATCAGATGCAGTGGAGAATACCTGCGATTTCTTTGTGGGAATGGTAGTGTTTCTTTCTATCATCTTTGTGAAGATACCGCCGAGTGTCTCTATGCCGAGGGACAGAGGGGTCACATCCAGGAGCAATACCTCCCTCACCTCACCCTTTAAAACAGCGGCCTGAATAGCAGCGCCTACTGCAACCACCTCATCAGGATTAACACCTTTATGAGGCTCTTTGCCGAAATAGCCCTGCACGACCTGCTGCACCTTTGGAGTCCTTGTCTGTCCGCCAACGAGAATAACCTCGTCTATATTGCTGGTGGATAGTCCTGCGTCAGAGATAGCCATCTTGCACGGCTCTATGGTCTTCTGTGTAAAATCATCTGTCAGCATCTCAAACTTTGCTCTTGTGAGCTTCATCAGCAAATGCTTTGGTCCTGTTGCATCGGCAGTGATAAAAGGAAGGTTTATCTCTGTCTCCATGGCTGTGGAGAGCTCTATCTTTGCTCTCTCAGCGCCTTCCTTGAGCCTCTGAAGCGCCATTTTGTCATGCTTTAGGTCTATTCCCTGCTCCTTTTTAAATTCCTCCACCATCCAGTCAATGATCCTTAAATCATAATCGTCGCCGCCGAGGTATGTATCTCCATTGGTAGACTTGACCTCAATAACTCCCTCTCCTATCTCCAAAACAGATATATCAAAGGTTCCTCCCCCGAGATCATACACCACAACCTTTTCTTCTTTTTTCTTTTCAAGACCGTAGGCGAGGGCTGCTGCTGTAGGCTCATTTATGATCCTCAAGACATTTAGCCCTGCGATCTGCCCTGCGTCCTTTGTTGCCTGTCTCTGACTGTCATCAAAATATGCTGGCACAGTAACAACCGCCTCAGTGACTGGCTCTCCGAGATAGTCCTCCGCAGCTTGTTTCAGTTTCTGTAGTATCATGGCAGAGATCTCCGGCGGAGAATATTTCTTTCCCCTTGCCTCCACATGTGCATCGCCATTTGGCGCCTCCACTATATGATATGGAAGCCTCTTTCTTGCATGTTCAACCTGCGGGGAATTGTACTTTCTTCCCATCAATCTCTTTATGGAAAATATTGTATTTTCGGGGTTTGTGATGGACTGCCTCTTGGCTATCTGTCCAACAAGCCTTTCACCCTTTTCGGTAAAGGCTACAACAGAGGGCGTTGTCCTGTTGCCCTCCTGATTGGGTATTACAACCGGTTCACCGCCTATTACAACTGCAACCACTGAATTTGTAGTGCCAAGGTCTATTCCTATCGCCTTGCCCATTATAGTTTTCCTCCTTTATTTTCTATATTCTTGTTAGTCATTGCTCTTTACTGTCTTTTTAGATACCGCTACAAGCGATGGTCTCAAAACCTTATCGCCATATATATAACCCTTCCTGTACTCTTCCACAACTGTATTGCTTTCAACTTCATCTGCCTCAACCTGTGTCATGGCGTGGTGATAAGCAGGGTCAAAGGGTTTACCCATTGCCTCTATCGCTGTGAGTCCTGATTTTTCCAATATCCTATTTAATTCTCTCACGGTATTCTCCACGCCTTTAACAAGAGATGAAGACAATCCGGCACTATCCTCCGAATGCTTTAACGCCATTTCCATGCTGTCAATGACCGATAAAAGCTCATAAATCAGCGACTCGGTTGAATACCTTATAAGCTCATCTCTGTCCTTCTGAACCTTCTTTTTGTAGTTCTCAAACTCTGCGCAAAGCCTCAAATATTTATCTTTAAGTCCTTCAAGTTCAGCCTTTATGTCTTCTGTCACCTCTGCTGCTTTGTCTTCCGGCGCCTTAGAAATATCAGTTTCATAACTCTCAGTAACATCAGACATCTCGCCAGATTGTTCCTTTATTCCCATAATAACGCAACCCCCGATGCTGCCAGATTTCAATCAGATAAAGTTTTACTTATGCATTTTGCTATCCTGTCAACCATATATATGGCCTTTGGATAGTTCATTCTTGTGGGGCCTATTAAGGCAATAACACCCATAGGCCTGTCTCCTTCTTTATAAGGTGATGCGACAACGCTCAATCCATTTAACTCTTCATAATGATGCTCACTGCCTATCAATACCTGAACGCCTTCAGCATCTGAAAACTCGTCCAATAACCGCAAAATGAGGTGCTTATCCTTTATAGCCTTTGCTATCTGCTTTATCCTCAATATATTTGAAAAATCCGGGAGGTTTATCACATCATACAGGCCTGACACAAAAATGTCTTCGCTTGTGAAAAGCAGCGCCTGTTCACATATTTTTATTGCCTTTGCTATAACTTCATCCCATAACAGTTTTTCCTGTTTCATCCTCTTAACAAGCGATCCTCTTATTTCATCAAGCGTATGTCCGGCATATTCTGAATTCAGATAATCAGCAATACTGTTAATATCTTCCTGAGCAAGACTTGCGTCAATTTTTAACACCTTGTTTTTTATGACACCTTCGTTCGTCAACAGAATGGCTACTGCCTTGTTATCTTTATACCTTATCAGGTCTATTCTGTTAAAAGTGGTCTTTTCAGTTTTCGGGGGAAGAGCAACGCTAACATAGTTTGACATAGAGGACAAGGTATTTATCACTTCTGAAAACATGGCATTCATATCATTTTTTATCCTTCCCAGTTTCTTTGTGAACTGACAGACCATATCCCCTAAACTGTCATCGTAATGAAGATATGAAGCCTTATCCATCCGCTCACGAACAAATCCTTTATTAATGTCCGTGCCGGAAATGGAATCAACATAAAATCTGTAACCTTTATCAGTGGGTATCCTTCCCGCAGAGGTATGGGGCTGGCTGAGAAAACCAAATTCCTCAAGGTCTGCCATTATATTCCTAATAGTGGCAGACGAAAAACCAAACGGGTATTTTTTGGTTACAAAGCGTGAGCCAACCGGCTCTGGCTTATCTATATAACTCTCAATAATTGCATATAGGATTTGTTTGCTTCTTTCATCAAGCATGAGCGACACCATTCTGAAAATATAAATTAAGTGCTATTAGCACTCTCAAGCTTAGAGTGCTAATAATTTAGCAACTAACAAACAGTCCTGTCAAGGAGTTCACCACTGCAGCTTTCTCTGCATCAATTTCTCATACATCTTCGGAGGCAAAAATGCCTGATGATGTATCTCATCACTGTAATATCTGGTATCGATCCTGAATTCTCTCTTCATCTGTCTCAAATCATGTTTTTTTGATGCCGCAGAAAAGGTCCACCAGTTTCCTGCATATGTGGCGATTGAAGCCGTGTAAAGGTCAACTATTGGGAATATGAGCTTCATAGCCTCTTGGACCTCTATGACTATATCCTTATGGAAATGGAGGGATTCTGAAAGGGTTACGAACATTCCATCATCTGCCAGGGATTCCTTAACAGACTTGAAAAATTCAACTGTAAAAAGGCTCTTTGCAAATCCTACAATATCAGTGGAATCAACTATTATTACATCAATATCTCCATCCCTGCCCTTTACGAATTCGGCGCCATCCATGCATTTTATCTCTACACAGGAATCATCAATGCCGCCTGCAACGGTTGGGAAAAACTTCTTAGACACATTGATAACCTCTTCGTCTATCTCAATAAAATAGACCTTTTCCACAGAGCCGTGTTTGAGCGCCTCCCGTACTGTGCCGCCGTCACCGCCGCCAATGACGATGACATTTTTTGGGTTTGGATGGGCATGCATAACAGGGTGGACAAGCATCTCGTGATAAAAAAACTCATCCCGCTCTGTTATCTGGATAACTCCGTCAAGTATAAGCATTTTGCCAAAATATGGGTTTTCGATAACCATTATCTCCTGAAACGGGCTTTTGCTTTTATGAAGCACCTTTTCCACATCATACAAATACTGTATGGGCGCATACGGGTCCTTCTCGAAATATTTGATCATATTGTCCTCCTTCTTATATCAAGATCCAGAGATAAGGATAAGTCTCTGAAGTGCCCCATCCTTATCTCTAGCCTTATTGTTGGATTTGAGTTATATCAAAATCGTCTTTGGTATCGAAAAACCGTTAAATTCCGACGCATATGAAATCGTGTATGCCCCGCTCGAAAGTATCAATATCCTATTTCCTACCTCAGGCTCCGGCAACTCAACCTCGCGGTCTATCACATCGAAACTGTCGCAGCTCGGCCCGGCTATTGTCCAACTCAACGGCTCGTTCCTGCTTCCGACAACATAAGTGTATTTGATACCTCCCACGCTCTCCATAAGTCCGTTAAAAACGCCCACATCAATATGGAGCCAGTTCTCATCGCCCCTTTTGGTCTTGCCTATAACAGTTGATACGAATATTCCGGCATCTCCAACCATAGCCCGGCCCGGCTCTATGAATACTTCTATGTCCTTAGGGAATTTCTGGAATATCACCTTGTCTACCTTTTTCTCGATCGTCTCTATATTCACCACATTCTTTGTATACCGGATTGGATAACCTCCGCCAATGTTGAGCATTGAGAGCTTAATCCCTTTTTGTTCTGCCATCTCCCACAACTCCCTCGCCTTATCTACCGCTACATTCCAGTTGTATACATTATTGCATTGAGATCCCACATGGAAGGTAATACCCACAGGATTCAGTCCCTTGTCCTTTGCATATACTAAGAGATCGAGGGCATCGTCCATCTCCACCCCAAATTTTTTACTAAGAGGCCATTCGCTGCCTTCGTTTGGAACCGTCAGCCTGACATAGACATTGCAGCCCGGGGCATACCTCGTAAGCTTGTCTACTTCCGCAAAAGAGTCGTAGGCATAATATTTAACCCCATATTCTACTGCCTGCTCAAGGAACTTAAAGGTCTTTACGGGGTTGCTGGTGATAATTCTATCAGGCTCAACATTAATAGAGGCGAGCAGTTGAAGCTCGCCCTCGGACGCGATCTCAAAACCTACGCCAAGTGGATTCACGAGCTTTATCACCTCTATGTCAGGATTGGCCTTCACAGCGTAGAACACACGGGAATTCCTGATGTTTTTACCTACGATAGATATTTTATCTTGCACAATTTTCTTGTCAATGAGCAGATAAGGCGGTTCTTTATCACTCAGGGCTATATAGTTGAGCACCTTGTTCCATGTCTCTTTGCTTATAAAACCGGACGGTAGTTCCATGCTTCTCCCCGTTTGTAAACCCAGCGGAATTTGTGTTAATTACGGCAAATATTATAACAGTTTTTGAAAATTATGCAGAATGTTTTTTAATGTAAATCAGAAACTCTATATTTCCCTTCTGTCCGGTTATCGGAGATTGTATAATTCCTATGGTTTCGAGGCCGAAGGATTCAAGATTTTCTCTCACATGTTCGACAGCTTTCAAGCGTTTTGCCTCGTTTTTCACAACCCCTCCCTTGTCAATCTCTCCCTTGCCAACCTCGAACTGCGGTTTTATAAGGGCTATGATCTCACCATCTTCTTTTAAAAAATCAAGAACCTTCGGGATTACCGTTATCAGCGATATAAATGATACATCAATAGTTGCTATATCTATTTCATCAGGTATCTTCTCTTTTTCGAGATAACGGATATTAGTTCTCTCGAATAGAATGACCCTCGTATCCTGCCTTAATTTCCATGCAAGCTGTCCGTATCCTACATCAATACAATAGACTTTTTTTATGCCATGCTGAAGCATGCAGTCTGCAAATCCGCCTGTGGATGAACCTACATCCATGGCGATTTTGTTTTTAAGCATGATATTGAAATGTTTGATTGCCGCATCGAGCTTCAATCCGCCGCGGCTTACATAAGGGATATCCTCACCCCTTAATTCAACTGGCGCATCTGCATCAACCATAGTCCCTGCTTTTGTGACAGGCATCCCCCGGACAACTATCTTCCCCTCCATAATCAATGCCCTCGCCCGCTCCCGGCTGGCAACAACGCCCCTGTCAACAAGAATTTTATCAAGACGGGATTTCATTGGTAATCGTTCACCCACTCTGTATAAAAGGCAGATGACAGGCAGGTGAATGACTTTATACGACACCTTATAAAGAAAACCTTTTTAGGATTAATCAGAAGCGGCTTTAAATTAAGCAGAATAAAGACAGGACATATAAATAATAGGATGTTGTCGATTATAAAGACATGAACCTGCCTGCCGTCTGCCAGCAAACGATTACAAATCATGGACATATGATTCCTTCAGAAACGCCAATGCAGTTTTATATATCCCTTCATCATCAAGCCCATACTTATTCCTCAGTATCTTCTGTGAGCCGTGCTCAACAAATCCATCGTCTATTCCGATCCTCTTTATCGAAACATCATTCATCCCTGCCTTGCCAATGCATTCCAGCACTGCTGAGCCAAAACCGCCAGCAAGGATATTTTCTTCAATGGTTATTATTTTCTTTATCCGCTGCGAGAGGTTTACTATCAGGTCGTTATCCATGGGCTTGATGAATCTGGCATTTACAACGCATGTATTTATGCCGTCTTTTTTCAACATCTCTGCTGCCTTCAATGACGGGTGCACTGTATTACCCACAGCAATGATCGCAATATCGTCACCTTCTTTCAATAATTCAGCTTTCCCCATCTCAATGTCTGTCCCCTGACTTTTGTCTTCTAACTTCTGAGATCTACCCCTCGGATACCTTATAGCAGAAGGTCCGTCATGGGCAATAGCCAGTCTCATCATTGCCTTTAGTTCTCTGCCGTCCTTTGGAGCCATAAATATAATGTTAGGTATGTGCCTTAAAAAGGATATGTCAAACAATCCCTGATGGGTTGCGCCGTCTTCTCCAACTATTCCAGCCCTGTCAATGGCAAATATAACCGGAAGGTTCTGAATGCATACATCGTGGACAATCTCATCGTAAGCCCTCTGGAGAAATGTTGAGTAAATAGCTACAACAGGCTTCATTCCCTGAACTGCAAGCCCTGCCGCAAAAGTAACCGCATGGGGCTCTGCAATGCCCACATCATAAAATCTATCTGGAAATTTTTCCGCAAACAGAGAAAGACCTGTTCCTTCCTTCATGGCTGCTGTGATTACCACGACCCTGTCATCCGATGACGCTATTTCTGTTAAAGTATTCCCGAAAATTTCACCATATGTTTGTTCTGATTCGTATTGCACAGGAGGCGATATATCTATTCCCTTGCCGACTTCAAAGGGTCCAGTGCCGTGATAACCGCAGGGGTCTTCTTCTGAAAACTTGTATCCTTTACCTTTTTTTGTAACCACATGGATAAGAGTTGGTTCAGTTGCATCCTTTAATTTGCTGAGAGTTTCTACAAGCAGAGGGATATCATGTCCGTCCATAGGTCCTATATAGTTAAATCCAAGGTCTTCAAAAAGGCCGCCTGGTAAGAAGAAACCCTTCAAACTTCCTTCAGCCCTCTCTGCAATTTTAGCAACAGATTCCCCGATTTTGGGGATATTCCCAAGTAATGCCTTTGTTTCTTTCTTGAATTTCCTGTAAAAAGTGCCTGTCAATACTTTGTTAAGATAAACGGAAAGAGCGCCCACATTTGGAGAAATAGACATCTCGTTATCATTAAGAATAACTATAAGATCCTTTTTCAGATGACCTGCATGATTCAGTCCTTCAAATGCTAATCCTGCTGTCAATGCCCCATCGCCTATAACCGCTATTACCTTGCCGGGAATTTGAGATTTGAGATTTGAGATCTGAGATTTTTTAAGGATGTCCCTTGCCTCCAACATTCCGAGGGCTGCAGAGATGGATGTTGAGCTGTGACCTGTGCCAAATGCATCATGAGGGCTTTCTGTGATCCTCGGAAAACCGGAAATCCCTCCATGCTTCCGCAAGGTTGGAAAATCCTTATATCTACCCGTAAGGAGCTTATGGGTATATGCCTGATGCCCTACATCCCAGACTATCTTATCAAAGGGTGACTCAAATACATAATGGAGGGCCATGGTTAATTCTACTACGCCAAGATTGGAGGACAGATGCCCGCCATTGACAGCCACCCTCTCAATAATTATGTTGCGTATTTCTTCAGCAAGAACATTCAGGTCTTCAAACCTGAGGGATTTTAAATCCTGAGGAGAATTTATTTTTTCTATAAACATCTATTCTTTTCTTTCAATTAAATACCTTGCAATTGCCCTCAAAGGTTCCGCTCTTTCATCAAAGTCAGCAAGGGAGCCAATAGCATGTTCTACCAGTTCACCAGCCCTTTCTCTTGATTTTTCAAGTCCATAAAGCCTTGGATATGTCAGCTTCTTCTTTTCCTCATCGGATCCTTTGGGCTTGCCTATTACCTCTGTCTCTCCTTCTACGTCAAGTATATCATCAACTATCTGAAACGCAAGGCCTATGTTTGCCCCGTATTTTGTTAGCAGGTATAGTGCGTTTTCGCTACATCCGGAAAGCATTCCTCCTGTGCGCACTGAGACTGTGATAAGAGCGGCGGTCTTATGGTTGTGCACAAATGTTAGAGTCTCTGCATCCGGCTCAACGTTCTCCGACAAAAGGTCCTGCGCCTGCCCTCCCACCATGCCGTGCATCCCTGACGCCCTTGATATTTCATGAATGACCTTTAATATTACAGATTGAGGCATTCTATTTGAAGATTGAGATTCACTTGAAAGAAGATAAAACGCCTCTGTGAGCAAGGCATCTCCTGCGAGAATTGCCATGCCTTCTCCAAAAACCTTATGGTTTGTAGGTTTGCCTCGTCTTAAGTCATCATCGTCCATAGCAGGAAGGTCATCATGAATAAGCGAGTAGGTATGAATCAACTCAAGTGCAGAGGCATAAGAGACAATATCTTCTGCCTTTCCGCCACATGCCTCATATGCCGCAAGACAGAGGATTGGCCTGATTCTTTTGCCGCCTGCAGAAAGAGAGTAAACAATTGAATCATTAAGCGTCTTTGGATTTATCGGATTGGCAAAATATGACTCCAGAAATCGGTCGACCAGATATTTTTTCTCTTTAAGGTAAAACTTAATATCCATATTAACCTTTTTATTCCCACTCAATTGTTCCGGGAGGCTTTGAGGTTATGTCGTAAACAACCCTGTTTACGCCCTTTACCTCATTTATTATCCTGTTCGAGATCCTCTCCATCACTTCATATGGTATCTTTGCCCAATCAGCAGTCATTCCGTCAAGGCTTGTGACAGCCCGAACTGCAATAACATTCTCATAAGTCCTTTCATCGCCCATAACGCCAACGCTCTTCGTGGGAAGAAGAACAGCAAATGCCTGCCACAAATCACCATAAAGCCCTGCCTTCTTTATCTCCTCAAGGACAATAGCGTCAGCATTTCTGAGGACTTCCGTTCCCGCCCTTGTAACATCTCCTATACACCTTATTGCGAGGCCAGGGCCCGGGAATGGATGCCTGTAAATTATCTCATCAGGCATTCCCAGCTCTTTTCCCAGCAATCGGACTTCATCTTTAAAAAGTTCACGCAATGGTTCAACAAGTTTAAGCTTCATCTTCTTAAGCAAGCCGCCCACATTGTGATGACTCTTGATAACAGCAGACGGACCTTTAAGGGAAGTGCTTTCTATAACATCTGGATACAATGTTCCCTGTGCAAGAAATCCTACATTTTTAATCTTCATTGCCTCTGCTTCAAATACCCTTATGAACTCATTGCCTATGATCTTTCTCTTTCTCTCAGGTTCTTTAACCCCCTTAAGCCTTTTCAGAAATATCTCGGATGCATCCACCACGCGTATGTCCATATGGAAGCTCTTGCGCAGGGTATCTTCAACCTTCTTTACCTCGCCTGCCCTCAACAAGCCATTATCAACAAAAATACATGTAAGGGCATCTCCTATTGCCTCATGCACAAGTACCGCAGTAACAGCAGAATCCACTCCTCCGCTTATGCCGCATATAACGCACCTGTCGCCAACCTTTTCTTTAATTTCTTTTTTCGCTGTTTCAATGAAGGATTTCATTGTCCATGTGGGTTTGCATCCGCATATGCTGTATACAAAGTTTTGCAGAATCTTTGTGCCTTCGTCTGTATGGACAACCTCAGGATGAAACTGCAGTGCATAGAATCCCTTTTCCCTGTACGCCATGGCGGCTATGGGTGAGTTATCTGTATGTCCAATGGTGGAAAATCCCTTCGGCAGTTTCTCGATTCTGTCTCCGTGGCTCATCCAGACTTTTGTCTTTTTCGATGCCTTTTTGAAGAGGTCTGAACTGTCATCCACAATCAATTCAGCCTTTCCATACTCTCTCTTTACAGCCTTTGCAACCTTTCCTCCGAGGTAATGGGCCATCAGCTGCATGCCGTAGCAGATTCCGAGTATTGGTAGCCCAAGTTTGAATACCTCGATGTCAGGGGCAGGCGCTTCCTTGTCGTAAACACTGGAAGGGCCTCCGGAAAGGATAATGCCTTTTGGATTAAATGCCTTTATCTTTTCTATGGGAGCGTTAAACGGGAAAATCTCCGAATAAACTCTGCCCTCTCTTATCCTGCGCGCTATGAGCTGGGTATATTGCGAACCAAAATCAAGGACTAAAATTTTATTATTATTAGCCATTATTCCTTTTGACTCCCGACTTTTAACTGCTTTTACTGTTCTACCCTATAATTCGGGGCTTCTTTTGTTATGATAACATCATGCACATGGCTCTCTTTCCAGCCTGCATTTGTTATCTGAATAAATTTTGCCTTCTTTCTCATTTCCTCAAGATTAGCGCAACCGCAGTATCCCATTCCAGAGCGCAGACCTCCGACAAGTTGATGAATGCTCTGCGAGACAGAGCCTTTGTAAGGAACCCTTCCTTCGACTCCTTCAGGAACAAGCTTTTCCCTCTCAACGCCCTCCTGAGCGTAGCGGTCTTTTGTCCCCTGTTCCATTGCGCCGAGAGAACCCATCCCTCTGTAGACCTTATAGCTCCTTCCCTGATAGAGGATTATCTCTCCCGGGGACTCTGCTGTGCCTGCAAACAGGCTTCCTATCATTACACAGTGTGCGCCTGCTGCAAGAGCCTTGCTTATATCTCCCGAATACTTTATACCCCCGTCTGCTATGAGCGAGATGTTTGATTTTGATGCAACTGCATAACAATTCTTTATTGCAGTAAGCTGCGGGACTCCAGAGCCGGCAACGATCCTTGTGGTGCAGATAGAGCCAGGACCAATTCCTATCTTCACTGCATCTGCTCCGGCTCTAATAAGGCCTTCTGCGCCTTCAGCAGTAGCAACATTGCCGGCAATTATATCTATTTCAAACCTCTTTTTTATCTGCTTAAGTGTATTGATAACAGCCTTTGAATGACCATGCGCGGTATCTATGGCTATAATATCAACGCCGGCCTTTACCAAAAGTTCAGCCCTGTGCAACGCCTCTTCTCCAACGCCCACTGCAGCGCCCACCCGCAGCCTGCCGAGAGAATCCTTGCAAGCATTCGGATATTTCTTCTTTTTTTCTATATCTTTAATGGTAATCAATCCTTTGAGATTAAAGTCTCTATCGACAATGGGAAGTTTTTCTATCTTGTATTCATGCAGAAGTTTTTTGGCTTTATCCAGAGTAGTGCCCATCGCTGCTGTAATAAGGCGGTCTTTTGTCATTACTTCGGAGACCTTCTTTTTAAGATTAGTCTCAAAACGCAGATCTCTGTTGGTTAGAATGCCGACCAGCTTTCCTTCAGTTGTGACAGGGACACCTGAAATCCTATACCGCTCCATGAGCGTTAATGCTTCAGAAATAAGCGCATCAGGAGATATTGTAATCGGATCAACGATCATGCCGCTTTCGGACTTTTTCACCTTGTCAACTTCAAGAGCCTGTTTCTGTGGAGACATTGCCCTGTGAATAATACCCAGCCCGCCTTCTCTTGCAACCGCGATTGCAAGCCCGCCCTCAGTAACAGTGTCCATTGCAGCGCTTATAAGGGGTATATTAAGTTTTATGTTTTTTGTCAGGTTAGTGCTTACATCAACATCTCTCGGAAGAACATCGGATTTTGCAGGCAGTAAAAGGACATCGTCAAAGGTTAAACCAAGCGGCAATTTATCATCGAGCATTTGCTTACCCCTTTAAATTTTGATTAGTAGTATAACATTTTTATGCTCTTCCTGTAATCCATAGGCATTTCCATAATCCGTAATGAAGCTTTCTGGTATCTGGATAGCAGGTGTGCCGAAAAGCCTTAAATAGCGATACCTTAGCGCCGAACCTCCCGCTGTTTAAGGGCAACTTCAGTATCCCCTTTTGCATTCAGCAGAGAAACAGGCAGAAAAATAATCTCATCGCATTATTTAAGGCTTTTCGGCATACCTGCTATCCATGCTTTATGAAATAAGATCGGTGTTTACCTTTATATTAATGCTCTTTCTCACGCTTTCGACATACGATTTTAATGCAGCATCCCGTTTATTAAGCAATATTGCCTGTTGCGCTTCTATTGCTTTCTTATCATCCCCTGAAATTCCCCTAAGATCAAGTGGATTCGCATCAATAGCAGAACCTATTAATCGCTTCATTTTCAACAAAGCCAACTGCTGTCTCATGGATGTTTCAAACATCTCAGGCGTTAGCCTGTTAAGCTGGAGCGTTCTGAAATACACATCTTTTCTGAATATGCCGTCCCTCATAAATCTCTGGTCGCTCATAATAGCATCTTGAAGTTCCCTGTCAGTAACATTTATACCCATTTCTTTAACTGAGATCAAAAGTAATCTTTCTTCTATAAGACCGCTCAGCACAGCCTCTTTCAGCTTCAGTCTTTTTTCCATCTCTTCATTAAACTGTTCTTTATACAAGTCCTTATAGACCTGCCTCATATTATCGTATGCCCTCCAATATTCCTCCACACTGATTTTTTCTCCGTTTATCTCAGCAACGCTAACCGCAGTAGGTTTATCCAATGTGCCGACACCCCAGAATATAAATGTTAAAATTACAATAAAAAACAAGACATAGAAAAATTTTGCATGTTTCCTCATGGTCTTCAACATAATCAATATCTCCTGTTAAAATAATTATTTGGAATCCCTGCGGCAAACCCGCAACTTGCTATAAATTTAAACTTCAAATTCCTCAACCCTTGTATCAACATTCTTTTCAGGCAAAATAGTAGAAATGGCGTGCTTATATATAAGCTGTTCATTGGCATCCTTCAGCAATATCACAAAGTTGTCAAATCCCTTTACAACACCCTTTAATCTTACGCCATTCGTCAGATAAATCACCACTGGAATTTTTTCTTTCCTTAACTGGTTTAAAAAACTGTCCTGAAGATTTTGCGTCTTATTTGACACCATGCTCCCTCCCTACCAAATGTGTTAAACGATCAATATGCCCCTTCTTTCCTCAATACAACTCTTACTGTTTTTAATAATATAACTATATCGAGCCAGAGATTCCAGTTCCTAACATACCACAAGTCGAGGTTAACCCGGTGATCATAGCTGGCATCATTTCTGCCTGATATCTGCCACAGTCCGGTAAGTCCTGGCGGGACATTAAAACAGACCGCTGCATTTTCTTTATAATGTATATCAATCTCTTCCTGCGTAACAGGCCTCGGACCAACAAGACTCATTTCCCCCTTAAAAACATTGAATATCTGCGGCAGTTCATCCAGAGATGTTTCCCTCAGAAACTTGCCTATCTTGGTCACTCTCGGATCGCTCTTTAATTTGTAATATTTATCCCATTCTAATCTTGCGTTTGCGTCTTTCTGCAAGACTTCATTTAGCTTTTCGTCTGCTCCCGTATACATTGTCCTGAACTTATAAAGCCTGAATGTCTTTCCATATCGACCGTTGCGCTTCTGAGTAAATATAGGATGTCCTGGGGAGTCCAGCATAATCAGTAAGGACAAGACAAGCATAGGCACAAAAAGGACAACAATTAACAATGCGCCGGATATAGCGTCAAAAAGCCGTTTCACAAGTATATTGTATTTTTTTGCAAGGTTATTCTTTATCTCAAAAGAGAGTATCTGTTCATTGAAAAAATGATGCACCTCTGTGCCTATAACCGGTATGCTCTGCAAGTCTGGAATAAACATAATCCTCTCAACTTTAAATTGGACTTTTTTGACAAGTTCCTTCATTTTTTCTCTCTCAATGTCCGGCAGGGCAACAAATACATCTGAAATATTTGATCTCTTGATATATCTGTCAACCCTGTCTATTCCTTTATGTGCCTTTATCCCTTCAATCCTTTTGCCCGAACCCTCTCCATCCTCTATAAAGCCGACAACATGGTAGCCATAATTCTGTTCCCTTTGCAGCGCCTTTAAGGTAAGCCTGCCTATATCTCCGGTGCCGACTATAATAACCCTCCGTTTAAAGAGACCGAATTTCCTTAAGAATTTCTGAGAATTTATCCTTATAACAGGGTTAACAGGCAATGCAAAAAAACCCATCAGAATAATCAGACTCCTCGGCACATTGTCGCTGAGTTTCCCCAATGATACATTAACAAACACGCCAACTGTGGAAAAAAAAGCAATCTTCCACAATGCCTTTATCTCATCCCAGAAAGAAAATCTCTTTGTATAACATCCTTCATAATAGTATAAGAAAAACCATACACCTATTACCCATAAGAGCATGTCCCTTTGAGTTGTTGAAGTAGGAAGCGGCCCCCGATTAGAATTGATTGCCAAAATCAAAAACAAAAGGAGACCGCTTCTATGGAGAAAAGATACCGGAAGATGCAGAGAAAAGTAAACGGGAAAATAAGGGAGATCAGTGAGGGAGGGGTTCTGCTGGAGCTTCCTCTTCGGGTAGCCGAGGTCATTGGGAGGCTGCCAGAGCTTATAAGGGAGATGGCGCAGGAGACGGGTATATTGCTCATGTTGGCGGCGATGAATTCGGAATGTGTGCGGATAGCCGGCCCAAAGCATTCAAAGAATCCTTTAAGGACGGCCAACTGGTGGGGCAGCGATCTCAGGCCTGTGTATTATGACAAGCAAGAAGTAATTATAGACCGCCCCCGTCTAAGGGGCAAGAACAAAACGGAAATCCCTCTTGCCACATATGAGGCGTTCCGGGACCCTCAGGGCATGAGGGAATCGGTGTTGAAGAACATGGTTCTTGACATATCCAGCCGTGATTACG
>JASEGS010000006.1 GCA_030017995.1 Thermodesulfovibrionales bacterium | reverse complement strand
TAAGATTATGCAATCGGAGTCCTTCTTACTTCAACTAAAGAAAGGGACAATATCGTGGATGGGGAGGTTTCGCAGGCTATGCAGCGGAAAAATACGCCGTTGAAGTTATGGGCGTCACAGTCTCGAAGGAACAGGCGGAATTCGGGAAGGAATTATGCAAAGACCTGCCTGTTGAAATAAGGCTGCAGGATTATAGGGATATCAAAGATAAATTCGACCATATTGTTTCTGTCGGCATGTTCGAACATGTCGGCTGCAAAAATTACAGAACTTATATGGAAATCGCGCGCCACTGCTTGAAAGATGAGGGACTGTTCCTATTGCATACCATAGGCGCCGGTCAGAGAAGGGCGATAAATGATCTATGGCTTGAAAAGTATATCTTCCCTAACTCGCTTATCCCATCGATGAGACAGGTTGCCGCATCGGTTGAGGGACTCTTTGTTGTGGAGGATTGGCATAATTTCGGCGCCGACTACGATGCCACCTTAAGCGCATGGTTTAAGAATTTTGATTCGAACTGGCATAATTTAAAAGAGAAGCATGACGAAAGGTTTTACCGCATGTGGAAATACTATTTGCTGAGTTCTGCAGGCGCATTCAGGTCTCGATATTTGCAGGTCTGGCAAATTGTTCTTTCCAAAAAGGGCGTTCCCGGCGGATATCGTGCAATTCGCTGAAAAAAAACATGCAGTAATTCTCATTGCCGTTCTTATCGCGGTCATTACATACCTGCATTATTCCACCGTTGAAGAAGCCCATGAATACCACGATATTTACAGGGAGTTCTATTATATCCCTGTGCTGTTTGGTGCTCTGGTCTTTGGCCTAAAAGGCGCCCTGCTCGCCTATGCATCCATTTCTATTCTGTATCTGCCTTATCTACTTATGACTTGGACAGATCAGATGACAACGGAAGCCAACAAACTTCTGCACCTTTTGCTTCAGGGTTTTTTTGCCGTTTTTTCAGGGATGCTGATCGATCGCGACAGAAGACACAGGAACCAATTGGATAAAGAGCGATACCTCGCCGGTCTCGGCCAGGCCACGGCCGTCATAGTACACGACATCAGGAACTACCTCATCACGATCCTGGGCTTCACGAAGCGGATTCAAGAGGGAAAAGGCGAAGGGGAAACCGCTCTTCGGGCGATCAGGGAATCCGCCTTGACAATGCAGGGCATTGTTCATGATGTCCTGGACTTTTCCATGCCTATCCACCTGAAACCGACACTGGAAGATTTCAGGGACACGGTCAGACGGGCCTGTGACTCTTGCAAGGCAAAGGCGCAAGAACAAGGAGTCGCCTTGACAGTCGAACTGACGCGGGAGACATTGCCGACCCAGGTCGATGCGGTGCATCTGGAAAGGGCGATTGTCAATCTCATTAACAACGCAATCGACGCCTCAGATAAAGATCAGGAGGTCAACATCAGCGTATCACCCGATAAGGATCATCTGGTCATCAGAATAAAGGACCACGGTTCGGGAATGGATAAAGAGACGCTTGATAACATCTTCATCCCTTTTTACACGAAAAAAAGTTCTGGCACCGGCCTCGGAATGCCTATAGCTAAGAAGATCGTGGAAGGACACCAAGGCAGAATACATATCTTAAGCAGGCCCGGGCAGGGCACGGAGATAACGATAGAGATCCCCCAGTCGCCGAAGAAAAGAGAATCATGGAATTCTTGATCGTCTCCTTTTTATTCCCTCCGATGTATGGGCATTTGTGCCCCAAGGAATTCGAGACGATAGTTGCTGAAAGGACGACGAGCCTGATGGCCTTGACCGTGGCCGACAGGGTGAGAAACCCGGCGACGGTGATAGGATGGACATGCAGGAAGATACTTGAAAAGGGAAAAGTCCCCGTGGGGAAGAAATAACGTTAACGCTTGAAATATTCAATAAAGGTGATATACTGAAATAGGTTTAGGGAGGTAACCAATGAAACTCAATTTAAAGGCGTTTGCTTTAACTACGGCAATTATGGCAGGGGGGGCAAGCTTTGTCCTGAACATCCTGTCCGTACTCACAGGGTTTGCTACTGATTTTTTCCTTTTGATTGCGCCCTTTCATCCCGGATACTCACATACCCTTTTGGGCGCGTTGATCAGCACATTCTGGATGATCGTTTACGGCTATGTGATAGGTGCGGTTTTTGCGCTTATTTACAATTCCTTCATAAAAGAGTAAGGAGATAGCGAAATGGAATGGATACAACAGAACTGGGTTTTTATCCTATTTTTCATTCTCTTCATAGCCATGCACCTTTTCGGACACGGCGCGCACGGAGGCGGATGCGGCGGGCATGGCGGTCATGATGAAGAAAAACATAAGGAGCATGAAGAAAAATCGGGCGAAAAAAAGGAACGGAAAGGAGGTCACGGATGCTGCTGAATATAAAAGTCGTGAGCTGGTCATCGGGGATTTTCTTTGGCATTTCATATATCCTTTGCGTTCTCTACGGATTGCTCGTTCCTCAAAGAATGCACGGCATGTCCGCATTTCTTGAAGCGGTTCTTCCAGCATTTAAATGGCTGACTTTCGGCGGGTTTATTCTCGGTCTTGTAGAAAGCTTTCTTTACGGCGTCTATGCCGGAATTGTCTTTGTGCCTGTGTACAATTTTATAAGCAAAAAATTTGGAGCAACGGAAGGAAAATAATATGCATGGAGAGGGAATTTCTTATGCCTACGGTTTCTGGTCTTTAGTAGTAGTTAATGTCGCACTTTTTGCTTTTTTCATCCTGAGCTTTCTTACACCGCTCAAAAAGAGGGAATGGCGTTCCATGGGTGCAACCCTTGCCTTTTTTGTAGCTCTATTTACCGAGATGTACGGATTTCCTCTAACCATATACATCCTAACCGGCATTCTCGGTAGCAAATATCCTGCATTGAATCCATTTTCTCATGAGAGCGGGCATCTCTGGCTTTCATTTTTAGGCGGCGGGCCGGCAATGATGACTGTCATCCATCTTATAAGCAACGGCCTCGTATTAATAGGGTTCATGATTATGTGGAAAGGCTGGAAGCTCATCCACGCTGCTAAAGGCGGATTAGTAACCGAGGGGCCGTACGCCTACGTGCGGCATCCGCAATATTCGGGACTCTTTGTTGTGATGATAGGGATGCTTATTCAATGGCCTACCATAATCACGGCTTTGATGTTTCCCGTTCTCGTATTTGTGTACTACCGCTTGTCAAAGAGGGAAGAAGGCGATATGCTTGAATTGTTCGGGGATAAATACAAGCGTTATATGGAAAGCGTTCCAATGTTCATGCCGAGGATAAAGGAGAGGAAACAATGAAGGTCATAGACCCAGTCTGCAAGATGACTATTGAGGATACGGATGCCGTAGCCACATCCTCATACAAAGGCGCAACATACCATTTCTGCTCGAAGCCGTGCAAAGAAGATTTTGACAAAGACCCTGAGGCATTTGTCGATGTAAAGGCCGCAATGCCGAAAATGGAAGAGATGATTGCTGCAACTGCGAAGGCCATAGGCGAGATGGCGAAGGATCCTATATGCGGAATGGTCATTCCCAAAGAGCGCTCGATAAAAAGAGATGTCGGCGGCAGGTCTTATTATTTTTGCAGTGAAAACTGCGTGAGGACATTTGAGGCGCCTGAGGCAGAGTTAAAATCAATGAAAAGGCGTGTAACCATCGCACTCACAGGTGTTTTAGCACTCGCGATATTCAGGGCAGCAGTATTTCTCGGCCTTGCAGCAGGAGCAACAATACTCACATGGGTTCCGATACCATTCCTTCCGTGGTTTACTTGGGGCGTATGGCTCTTCATTATTACAACACCGATAATGATTTTTGGAGGTAAGGGTTTTTTCATCGGAGCATGGCACGCAATCAAAAGCAGGGTTGCCAACATGGATCTGCTCATCGCGCTCGGCACATCCACAGCCTATATTTACAGCGCATTTGTCGTCTTTTTCCCGAAAGTTCTGCCTGTCGAAGAGAAGAACGTATATTTTGAGGTTTCGGCAATAATAATCGCATTTGTGCTTTTAGGGAAATATATGGAGGAGATTATAAAAAAGAGGAGTTCCGCTGCGATCAGAAAGCTCCTTGATCTCAGGCCTCAGACAGCAAGAGTTATCAGAGATGCCGCGGAAGTTGAGATTCCTGCCGAATCCGTTATGGTTAATGAAATTGTAGTAGTAAGACCCGGCGAGAAGATTCCAACTGACGGCGTTGTGATTGAAGGGCATTCGTCTGTTGATGAAAAAATGCTAACTGGAGAGAGTGTTCCGGTTGAAAAGAAAACGGGCGATCAGGTTATAGGAGGGACATTAAACAAAGTAGGAGCTTTCAAATTCAAAGCCACGAGGGTCGGCGCAGACACAACATTGAGCCAGATAATAAAGATGGTGGAAGAGGCGCAGGCGTCATCATCGCAGATTCAGAGGCTTGCTGATAAGGTGGCATCGTATTTCGTTCCTGCGGTGATAGGTGTTGCATTTTTATCTGCCGCCGTCTGGATAATTATCGGTGACCCGACTTTTGCCCTTCTGTCTTTTGTTGCTGTACTTATAATCGCCTGTCCCTGCGCCCTCGGGATTGCAACGCCTGCCGCATTGATGGTAGGCGTAGGCAAAGGAGCGGAGTTGGGAATATTAATAAGAGGAGCTGAATACCTCGAAAGGGCAGAGAAATTAAAGGTGATGGTTTTTGATAAGACAGGAACACTTACAAAGGGAGAGCCTGAGGTTACGGAGATAGTGCCTATTGCAGATGTAACAGTAGAAGAACTCTTAATGCTTGCAGCAATTGCAGAAAAAGGTTCAGAACATCCATTGGCTGAGGCAATTATAAAAAGGGCAAGCATGATGGGATTAAGCATTCCTGATGCAGAGGCATTCGAGGCAGTTCCTGGACACGGTGTTAAGGTAAAGGCTATAGGCAAAGAAATCGTTATCGGCAACAGGAGACTGATGCAGAATATTGGCATCGACATAAAAGATAAAGAGACGACGATTTCCGCGCTTGAAGAAAGAGGGAATACGGTCATGATCGTTGCAGCTGGGGGCGATCTCAAAGGATTTATCGCCGTTGCCGACACATTGAAGGAAAACGCGGCAGAGGTTGTAAAAGGGCTTAAGGATGCAATGGTAGAAGTCGTTATGCTGACAGGTGACAATGAAAGGACGGCAAAGGCCATAGGCGCTAAAGTTGGGATCGAAAGAATAATATCCAACGTACTTCCGGGAGATAAAGCAAAAGTGGTAAAGGGACTTCAATCCGAAGGCAAGGTCGTGGCAATGGTCGGGGACGGCATAAATGACTCTCCTGCCCTTGCGCAGGCGGACATAGGCATAGCAATAGGGAGCGGCTCTGATGTGGCAAAGGAGACAGGAGGAATAATCCTCGTAAGGGATGACCTCAGGGATGTAATTAAAGGCATTAAGCTCAGCAGGGCGACAATGAGAAAGATAAAACAGAACCTCTTCTGGGCATTTATTTATAATTCGGTTGGCATACCGATCGCAGCCTTCGGATTATTGAATCCTATTATCGCAGCAGCAGCCATGGCATTGAGCTCCCTTTCAGTTGTAACAAACTCAGCACTTCTTAAAGGAGTGAAGATATGAAAAGCAGGTTCGTGCTCACATTTCTGGTTTATGCCTTACCTTTGATATTGGTAATTATCCTTGCACTCTATGGTATTGTCTGGGAATTTCAGGTTTATTTAATCCTTGCCATATTGCATCTCGTTGTGGTCTCCGGAATATTGTGGTATCTTTACAAAGACATGGAAAATAAAATAACAGATACTCAACGAGAACACGAGAAAGAATGACTCAAATCATCTCGTAAATACAACCACTGCATATATTAAGTAAAGTGTCCCGCCAAATAATATTGTAAGCGGGGATATCTTCTTTCTGACCTGAATTTCCGCCACCACAATAAAGGCTGATATTAATGCGAGGACCGCTGAAAAGAGTGCAAGTCCTGAAATGCTCCAATCTGTAAACAACAGACCGAGGGATACAGGGAATGTGGACTGAAAAACCATAGCGCCTGTAATATTGCCCATAGCAAGGGTATCCCTGCCCTTCAATGTCCATGTGACACTGTTGAATTTCTCGGGCAACTCTGTTGCAACTGGTGCCACTAATAGGGCAAAGAGCAGGGGATTCATTCCCCATGAGAGGGAAAGTTTTCCAAGGCTGCCAACAAAGACATGGGCTCCACTGACCATTACTGCGAGGGCAGACACAACCTGAAAGATTATGAGGGTAAGGCCTGTTGCAGCGTAACCTTCTTCACCCGCAGGGCGCCAGCCTATTAAATGCATCTTTAAGCTGTTCAACATCCGCCTGAAATATAATTCTTCAGCATGGAGTATATCCGAGCTCTCTCCCCTGAAAGTCAGATATGCATAGGCAGTATATCCGATGACAAGGAGTATTGCTATGTAGATATGCCCATCCTTCAAAAACATGGGGAAGAAGATAGCAATCCCATACATCATTATGAAAAAGATGAGGTCCCTTTTCATGGAATGCACCTCGACTGTTAATTCAAACTTTCTTTTTTTCTTGAGAAAACTAAGAAAAACCGAAATTCCGACAAGAAAAAAAGCCAGGGTCGAAAGCATAAAAGGCGCACCGAGAATAGCGCCAACGCCTATCTCCTTTGCAGCATCTCCTCCGTGTATCAATATGGCCACAAATGGCAGTATAGTCTCAGGGAGGGCAGTGCCAACCGCAGCTAAGATACTTCCAACTACGG
This sequence comes from Thermodesulfovibrionales bacterium, assembly GCA_030017995.1. Lineage (GTDB taxonomy): Bacteria > Nitrospirota > Thermodesulfovibrionia > Thermodesulfovibrionales > Dissulfurispiraceae > JASEGS01. The sequence continues at coordinate 71,035 of JASEGS010000006.1, read as the reverse complement.
CCTGGGATAGAGAAAGTCTTCTACCGAGGGACTCCACCCCGTTGGTGAATAACTCAGCGCTTAGCAGTATCATAAAAAGACTGAAGACAAGAAATAATATTTCCTTCATTTAGTGCACAATCATGACAGGACATGGCGAGGATTTAACAATGGCCTCTGAGACACTCCCCAGTATCATACCTTCTATATAACCCAATCCCCTTGCGCCTATAACTATCAGGTCAGCATTCATCTCCATGGCCACTTCATTTATTATTTTGAAAGGGATTCCTGTCCTTATGATCGCCTTTGAAGCCACTCCTGCTGTTTCTCTCAGGAATATGTGCATCCTCCCTTCTGCTTCTTTTATAAGGTCATTCGTGCAGACATTTTTATCTGCCTCGCTCATACCCTTCAGTTTCTCCATCTGGATGGAAACTACATGCGTTAGAATTAACTCAGCCGGACTTTCCTCTGCCAGCAACCTTGCAAATTCGTATGCCTTTTTTGAATATTCAGAAAAATCAACAGCGCATATAATTCTTCTTATATTTACGCTCCCGAGAGATATATTTTCTGATTTCTGCCCCCTTACGACCAGCATAGGGACTTCGAGTGATCTGATCATCCTCTCAGAACTGCTTGGCCTTAAGACATGGGATTTGTGCCCAAGAACAAGGACATCGGGCTTCATTTTCTTTATAAGCATATGAAACGTCTCTACGAGCCTGCCTACAGCAATAGCATGCCCTGTTTTAAGCCCATGATCTTTCAATTTTTCAGCCCAGATTGAAATCGCTTTTTCTTCTGACTCTTTTTCTTTTTCAATATACGGCATTAGATAGGCAGGTGGAGTGAGCGCATAGTCAAGGACATACAGCATCTCTATTTGGGCAGTATCCATGCCGCCCATTTTACACAGCCATAATGCATAAGCGAGGATCTTTTCTGTATCTGAACCGAGATCTATTGCAGCAAGTATTTTCCTGGTTCCCGCCATTATTTCTTTAATGTCCTGCCTAATCTCTTTTCAACAGAAGAAACCTTCTCTTCAATCCGGTTGGGTTTACCCTTTCTGTCATCAATGGTAATAGAAATGAGCGCCCTATCTTCTTTTTTCATAATTTCGTCATGACACTTCTTTATAATGGCTATGATCTCATCCCATTGCCCCTCAACAACTGTGCCCATAGGATTTACCTTGTAAGGCATACCGCTCTCATCAACGATCCTTAAAGCAACAGATAGCTGATCGCCAATGCTGCTGCCAGCGCCTATTGGTATAATGCTGAATTCTGCGAGCATATCACCCTCCACAAAAAGCAGGGTGACTGTTTAACAGTCACCCTGCACATTAATTAAAAAAATAAAACTTATCCCTTATCTTACTGCATCCTTTAATGTCTTGCCAGATGTGAACTTTGGAACTTTTGTTGCAGGAATCTTAATCTCAGCGCCTGTTCTCGGGTTGCGGCCTTTCCTTGCCTTTCTTTTGGAGACTGAAAACGTCCCAAAGCCGACAAGAGTGACTTTCTGACCCTTTTTCAGTGATGCCTTTACTGCATCCAGAGTAGAATCAAGCGCCCTGCCTGCATCAGCCTTTGTAAGGCCTGCACTGGATGAAATCTTGTCAATGAGTTCAGCTTTTGTCATTCTCTAAATTCCCCCCCCTTTCTTTTTATAGAATTATTGACTACCAATGGTTTGCTTAAACCTTACCATGAAGGATAGCATTTGTCAAGGAAAAAATCTCATTAAAAAAACCACCTCATTAGGCTGGTTTACCTCTTGACGCTTAAGACCCCTTCAACCTGTGATATCTTGCTGACGATATTTGCGAGCTGGCTTCTATTCTTAATCTCAAGTGTGAGCTCAAACAATGCCCTCTTATCATGGGTAGAACTCGCCTTCAGAAAACTGATATTTACATTTGCTGATGATATCAGGGCGCTGAGATTTGCAAGTATCCCCGGCTTATCAATACTTTCCACAAAAAGTTTGGCATTTGATGCAACCTCACCGTCCTGACTCCATTGCACCTCAACAAGCCTCTCTGAATCTTCTTTGAGCCTATCCATATTTGAGCACTCCATTCTGTGAATTGTGATGCCCTTGCCCTTTGTTATAAAGCCGATTATGCTGTCACCAGGCACTGGGAAACAACACTTGGCAACATGATACAACACATTATCAATACCCTTTATAACAATAATATTCTTCCTTTCCTTCTGGGGTCGAACAGGTTTGGCAACAGAGATTTCCTCTGGCCTTTCTTTCCCTGTGACCTCTGAGACAAGCCTGTTTACCACCTGATGGGCTGACACCTTGCCAAACCCAATAGCAATATACAAGTCCTCGAGGGAATTAATGCTGAAGGACATAAGGACTTTCTCCATTTTCTCAGACTTCAAGTGTGACAAAGAAACCCCATGTCTTCTTAACTCATCCTCAATGAGTTTTGTGCCAAGCTCGATGCTCCGTTTCCTCTCCTCAGTTTTTACCCACTGTTTGATCCTGCTCTTTGCCCTTTGTGTTACAACAAATTTAAGCCAGTCCTTGCTCGGACCATGAGAAGGAGAGGTCATTATTTCCACAACATCGCCACTATTAAGGTTTGTTCTGAGAGGCACTATTCGTCCGTTCACCTTGGCTCCAACACACTTATGTCCCACTGCTGTATGTATACTGTATGCAAAATCAATAGGCGTGGAATTTACAGGCAACTCTTTGATATCACCATTTGGAGTGAATACATATACTGTTTCCTGTACAACCTCTCCCTTGACAGCTTCAAGAAACTCTTTTGCATCAGAGATCTCCTTCACCAGTTCTCTGAGCCACGCAATATGCCTCACATTTCTCTTGTCAACGCTCTCGTCCTCCTTATATCTCCAATGCGCAGCAATGCCTTCTTCTGCAATTTTATCCATTTCCTCTGTCCTGATCTGAAACTCTATTCTCTCCCCGCCAGGCCCGACCACAGTGGTGTGAAGTGACTGATACATATTGGATTTCGGCAGACTGATGAAGTCTTTAAAACGTCCTGGCACAAGCGGCCACATAGAATGTATAATGCCGAGGATGTCGTAACAGTGCCCCACGGTATCGGTTATGATTCTCAGACCTATCACATCATGAACCTCCTCAAATGGAATCTTCTGCTTCTGAAGTTTCTGATGTATGCCGTAAAAATGTTTTACCCTTCCTTTTATCTTTGCCTCTATGCCTGCTGCCATGAGTTTCCCCTCTATTATCCTGATGATATCTCCTATATAGAGTTGCTGTTCTTCTTTGCGCTTTGCCACCTTTCTCTGAAGCTCATGATATGTATCAGACATAAGGGCGTTAAAACTCAAATCTTCAAACTCTGTCCTCATCCAGCCTATACCGAGCCTGTTGGCAAGCGGGGCATAGATATCAAGGGTTTCCTCTGCGATCCTTTTCTGTTTGTTTTCTGGCAGGTATTTAAGAGTACGCATATTGTGAAGCCTATCAGCAAATTTAATAAGTATGACCCTTACATCCTTTGACATAGCAAGGAGCATCTTTCTGAAATTTTCTGCCTGAACGTCTTCCTTTGTTTTAGACTCTACCTTGCTCAATTTTGTTAAAGCATCCACTAAGAAGGCTGTTTCTGAACCAAACATTGACTTTATGTCCTCAGGCGCCGTGTCTGTATCCTCCACTGTGTCGTGAAGCAGCCCCGCAACAATAGTGGCTGTGTCAAGCTTCATATCAGCAAGTATCTCTGCCACTGAAAGAGGGTGATAGATATAGGGAGTGCCTTCACTTCTCGTCTGGGCACAGTGAGCCTCTCTCGAAAAGACATACGCTCTCTTTATAACCTCAACATCAGCTTTTGGGTTATAAGAAAGCACCTTTTTAATGAGCCTGTCAATTGTTACCATGTTTTAATTATAACTCTTTTAAAATATGTTAAGATAGCTGCGTATAGATTCTAAAATACAGACCCGGCTTTTATTCTGACTTATATTTCATGATGTTACGAAAGGCGGAATATGGATAGGTTAATTATCAGAGGCGGCAAGCCCCTCAAGGGAGAAGTTGAAATAAGCGGTGCAAAAAATGCTGCACTGCCTATTATGACGGCATCAATATTGACCTCAGGGGAGAATACTATAACAAAAGTGCCTGACCTGAAGGATGTAAAAATCATGGGTGCACTTTTGTCAAACCTGGGCATAAAGTTCCGCCACCATAATGGCATTGTTGTAATAGATAGCTCAGAAATAAAAAACTTCGAAGCACCATATGAGCTGGTGAAAACCATGCGGGCATCTGTTCTTGTCCTCGGACCAATGCTGGCGAGATATGGGCGGGCAAAGGTATCACTGCCAGGAGGTTGCGCTATCGGTGCAAGACCCATAAATATGCATCTTATGGGTCTCGAAAAAATGGGGGCAAGAATAAAACTCGACTCAGGCTATGTCATTGCTAAGGCGAACAGACTGAAGGGCGCATCCATATATTTTGACACCCCCACTGTAACAGGCACGGAAAATCTTATGATGGCAGCAGTGCTTGCAAAGGGAACAACCATATTAGAGAATGCAGCGCGGGAGCCTGAAATCATCGACCTTGCCAATTGCCTTATTTCAATGGGAGCCAGAATAAAGGGGGCAGGGGAAGGCATAATTGAAATACAAGGAACAGATGAACTGAAACCCATACGCAAATACGAAATAATCCCGGACAGAATAGAGGCTGGAACATTTATGACAATAGCCGGCATTACACGCGGTGACCTGCTGCTTAAAGGATGCAGGCGGGAACATCTTGACGCACTTATGATAAAACTTGAGGATACAGGAATTGCATTTAAAGAGACAAAGACAGGGATTAGGGTAACAGCTAACAACAGACCTTCTGCAAAGGATATAAGAACAATGCCTCACCCTGGCTTTCCCACTGATATGCAGGCTCAGTTTATGGCATTGATGAGTATAGCCAAAGGCACAAGCATTATCAAAGAGACTGTGTTTGAAAACAGGTTCATGCATGTTGCTGAGCTAAGAAGAATAGGAGCAGACATTAGCATTGAAGGCAATACAGCTACTGTAAAAGGCGTTGAGAAGTTAAAAGGAGCGCCTGTAATGGCAACGGATCTGAGGGCATCAGCATCCCTCGTTGTTGCAGCCCTTTGCGCTGAAGGCGAAAGCACAATCCATAGAATATATCATCTCGATAGGGGTTATGAAAGGATGGATGAAAAATTAAGGCAAGTAGGGGCGGATATAGAGAGGGTCACTTCTTAAACATCTTTCTAAGCTCATTCATTGATATGAAAATCTTGGTTGGCCTGCCATGCGGGCAGGTATTCGGATTTTCCATCGTATTGAGGTCTTTGAGCAGCATGGCAATTTTCATTCCGTCAGGTGTTTCCTTTCCGCGAATGGACTTATGACATGCAAGCTTTGCAGCAATCGTCTTTTTTACCGAATGCATAAGCTCTAAGTCTTCATCCTTTATCTTTGCAGGGCTTATCAGCGATGCTGCTACATCGCTGAGCAGTGCGCTCAGATCGGCACCGCTGAGAAATTCAGGCAGGCTTCTTATAATTACTGTGTCATGACCGAAATCCTCTATTTCAAATCCAAGTTCATCCAAAACCTGTATATTGTCGAGTATCAGTTTATATTCGCTGCTTTGAAGTTTGACCTGCTGTGGGAAAAGCAGCTTATGCGAAGGCATGGCGATATTTTTTAAGAGCCGTTCATAATTGATCCTCTCATGCGCAGCATGATAATCCAGCAAGGCAAGCCCTCCTCTTTCAGGGATTGCGATGAAGGTATCGGTCAGGTAAATAAACGGAATGCTTCCAGCCTGTGGCATAATCTCATACATAGACGGAGATTCGGAAATCATAGAAGTATTGGCGTGTTGAGGCATTAGAGTTTCTGAATATCGGGCATTTTGTGTGATCTCTCCATTACTCCAATATCCCGTTACCCCATTCCTTAATGCCTCTTTAGCTGTCCTATACACAAAGTCAAAGACGCTGCTTTTATCCTCAAATCTTACTTCTCTCTTTGTAGGATGGACATTGAAATCGACATTTCGGGGATCCATTGCAAGGAAAATGAAGAATATAGGGTGTTTATCTTTTGGTATCAATTCTTCATATGCCTTATAAACAGCATAGGTTATGGAGTGATCCTTCACAGGCCTGTTATTAATAAATAAGAACTGATTGTTTCTGTTATTCCTTAGATTAGAGGCATTGCCCAGAAAGGCCTTGATGCTCATCTGAATATCCTCAGCCGCAGTTTCTATCAGCCCATCTGCAAGCTCCCTGCCGAAAACCTGCACAAGCCTTTCCCTGTATGATGTAACGGAAGAGAGATTCAAAACATCGTCTCCATCCATACGCAGGACAAATCCTATTTGATAGTGTGATATGGCTTCCCTTGTCACGGCATCAATGATATGGTAGTTTTCTGTGCTATCTGATTTAAGAAATTTACGCCTTGCAGGTGTATTGAAGAAAAGGTCTTTTATCTCAATGGTTGTGCCTATTGCGGAGCAATCCTTAGTCTCTTTAATTTCACCACCTATGACCTCCACACATGCCCCTATATTCTTATCTTCTGTTTTTTCTTCTGACTTCTGGGCTGTAATCAATCTCGCCTTTGAGACAGATACGATAGATGCAAGAGCCTCTCCCCGAAACCCCATTGTGCTTATATTGAAGAGGTCGTCTTCATTTTTAATCTTACTCGTGGCATAACGTTCAAATGCGAGCAAGGCATCCTCCCTGTCCATGCCTCTTCCGTTATCTGACACCTTAATGATTCTTTTGCCTGCCTTTGCAATATCTATCTCGATCTTTGAGGCGCCTGCATCTATGGAATTCTCCATAAGCTCTTTTACGACAGATGCGGGACGTTCAACCACTTCACCTGCTGCGATCTTATTGCGAAGGTTTGAAGGAAGGATCCTTATCTCCGGCATGGATTATTTTAACACAGAATTGGTATAATTCTTCATGGGAAAAACCCTTATGAAAGGCAATAATGCCATTGCAGAGGCAGCTATTCAAGCCGAGTGCAGGTTTTATGCTGGTTATCCAATAACACCCCAGAACGAAATTCCGGAATACATGTCATGGCGCATGCCAGAGGTAGGTGGTACATTCATACAGGCTGAAAGCGAGATATCAGCAATAAACATGGTATATGGGGCATCTGCATGCGGCGCAAGAGCAATGACGTCTTCAAGCAGTCCGGGCATAAGCCTGAAACAGGAAGGAATCTCATTTCTTGCAGGGGCAGAACTTCCAGCGGTTATTGTTAATATGCAAAGGGGTGGTCCGGGTCTCGGCAATATTTCTGCAAGCCAGGCAGATTATTTCCAGGCAGTTAAAGGCGGAGGACATGGAGATTACAAGCTCCTCGTTTATGCACCGTACAACCTGCAGGAACTATGGGATTTAACAATGCTTGCCTTTGACAAAACTGATGAATACAGAAATCCTGTTATGATACTTGGCGATGCTATACTCGGGCAGATGATGGAACCCTTTGTCCGAAGTCCTTATGTAAAACCTGACCTCCCTGAAAAAACATGGGCTCTTACAGGATGCGAAGGCAGAAAACCTAATGTCATAAAATCCCTATTCATGGGAGAGGGGGAGCTTGAGCAAAGGAATTATATGCTCCAGGCCAAATATCAGAAGATGAAAGGAACAGAAGTGAGGTTTCAAGCATATTTCATTGATGACGCTGAATTAATTGTTGTTGCCTTTGGAATCGCAGCCCGCATTGCCGCATCTGCTGTAAGAAGGTTGAGAAACGAAGGACATAAGATAGGCTTGTTCAGACCCATAACACTATTCCCCTTTCCTGAAAGGGCTATAAACGAACAATCAGGGGAAAACAGAAGATTCATTACTGTGGAACTGAACGCAGGCCAGATGGTAGAAGACGTTAGATTGGCTGTCAATGGGAAGTCAGAAGTTCTCTTCTACGGCAGGCCTGGCGGGGCAATGATGACGCCTGAAGACCTGTATGAAAAACTGCTGCAAGTTTATTTATTTAAACTAACGCAATAAACCCAATAACCGTGATTTAGAAGTCTCAAAATCAGCCTCTATCCTGCATCCTGCAGCATTTTTATGACCGCCGCCCCCAAATACCTCTGCAATCTTAGCGACATTTATGCCATCTTTTGACCTCAGACTGACCTTGAAATGATTATCGTCAATCTCCCTGAAGAGCACCGATACCTTCACATCCTCCATTATCCTCGGAAATTCAACAAAATGCTCTGTGTCATCAGGTGTTGTTGATGTTTCATTAAACATCTCTCTGGTGACTTTAACAACTGCTATGCCATCTTCAACCTGCAGGGTATTAAGCACCTTAATAAACAGATTGAAACGGCCGTCAGGCCATGATTCAAAAAGTTCCCTGTAAATCACATGCGGAATTGCGCCTGCAGCGATCAGTTCAGATGCAACTCGCAGAACATCATGTGTTGTGTTTTCATAGCGGAAATTGCCTGTGTCCACAGCTATAGCAGCGTAGAGGTTTATTGCCATATCTTTGTCAATCTCCACCCCAAGTTCATTTGTCAGATAATACACCATAACACCTGTGGCTGCTGCCCCCGGTTCTATCCACTTTATATCTCCATAATCTTTTTGGGTTTCATGATGATCTATCAATAAAGAAGAATTAATATTGACGCCCTGGATTTCTGACCTGTCATCAGTAATACGGTCAATGTCATTGCAGTCTATGAGGATGAGATTGCAGGGCTGAAAGTTAGAGGCCAAAGACCGAAGAGTCTCAAAAGTGATAAATTTCTCGCTGCCAGGTAAAAATTTATACTGCTTTGGCATATGGTTTTTGCATAAAAGTATAGTCTTCTTGCAGAGTTTCTGCAGGGCAATGGAAAGGGCAATCGCAGAGCCAAGCCCATCGCCATCAGGGCTTATATGGGTAGCAATGATAAAATTGTCCTCATTTTTCAGAAAGTTGAGCAAATCTTTCGGCGGCAACATGATTATATTCCCTTTAACAATCCGCTACTCCCCACTATCCCTGCTTTCCCGTATCTTTTTCAGCAGCATATCAATCCTGTCGCCATGTTCTATAGATTTGTCAATCCTGAATTCAATAGCTGGAATGAACTTAACCCTGATCCTTTTTGATATCTCGCTGCGCATAAGACCTTTTGCTGAATTCAATATATCGAGCGTGAGATCCCTGTCGCCTTCATATACACTGATATACACCTTTGCGGCCTTAAGGTCTTCAGACATCTCCACATCAGTGACAGTGATGAATCCGAGACGAGGGTCTTTCACCTTTCTCATCACTATATCGGCTATTTCTTCCCTAAGGAGAATACCTAAACGCTGTGATCTTTTGTATGGATGCATATTCAGAAGTCAGAAAACAGAAGCCAGAACTGGTTATTAAAGTTTCGCTGCTATCTTCTCTATAACAAAGTTTTCTAAAATATCGCCAATCTTTATATCATTAAAGTTCTCTATGGTTATACCACACTCATATCCTGACTGCACATCCCTGATATCTTCTTTAAACCTTTTTAATGATGCTATCCTGCCTTCGTATACAACTATATTATCCCTGATAACCCTTATGCCATCGCTTGCCCTGCTCATAGCGCCGTCAATGACCATGCATCCCGCTATAGTGCCTACCCTTGAAACATGGAATGTTTCTCTCACCTCAGCCCTGCCAAGCACTTTCTCCCTAAGGGTTGGCTCAAGGAGGCCTTCCATTGCCTTTTTAACATCCTCAATAGCATTGTAAATTATGTTATAAAGCCTGATGTCCACTCCTTCATTTTCTGCAATCTGTGATGCCTTTAACTCCGGCCGGACATTAAACCCGATTATGATCGCATTTGAAGCAGCAGCAAGCATTACATCAGATTCCTTAATGCCGCCTACTGCTGTATGAATCACTTTCACCTTAACATCAGGATGAGTAATGCCTTCCAACGCCTTCTTTATTGCTTCAACAGAACCCTGCACATCTCCCTTAATAATTATATTTAATTCCTTAACCTGCCCCTCTTTTATCTTTGAATATAATTCATCGAGGGTTAATTTTTTGTGCTTTGAAATCTCAGCAAGTCTTTGTTTGTGCAATCTCGCCAATGCAACCTGCCTTGCCCTTCTCTCATCTTCAACGCAGACGAACACATCCCCGGCATTGGGCACCTCAGAGAAACCAATGACCTCAACAGGAACCGAAGGCCCTGCCTCATTTATCTTTTCCCCTGCATCATTTATCAGCGCCCTAACCTTACCAGAAGTAGTTCCCGCTACAAAGGCGTCACCAACCTTAAGTGTGCCTCCATGAATGAGAACTGTAGCCACAGGTCCTCTGCCCTTGTCCAGTTTTGCTTCGATTATTGCTCCACGCGCAGGTTTGTTCGGGTTTGCCTTTAACTCCATCATCTCGGCCTGAAGGAGCACCATCTCAAGGAGATGCTCTATGCCTATCTTTTTCTTTGCTGATACCTCTGCAAAGATATTCTGTCCACCCCACTCTTCAGATACCACCCCGTGCTCTGCAAGCTCACTTCTCACCCTTGCAAGATTAGCCTCTGGCTTATCTATCTTATTAATTGCGACTATTATTGGCACATTTGCAGCCTTTGAGTGGTCTATTGCCTCCACGGTCTGAGGCATGACCCCGTCATCAGCCGCAACTACAAGCACAACTATATCTGTAACCTTTGCGCCCCTTGCCCTAAGGGCCGTAAAGGCTTCGTGTCCCGGAGTATCCAAAAATGTTATATCCTTTCCCCGCAGGGATACCTTATATGCCCCGATATGCTGTGTAATCCCTCCTGCCTCTGTTTCTGTTACCTTTGTCTCTCTTATGGCATCCAGCAAGGATGTCTTTCCGTGGTCAACATGACCCATTATAGTAACTACAGGCGGTCTATGCTTAAGGCTGCCTGCGTCTTCCGCAATCTCCTCGATCACATCTATTTTCTCCGGAATAACAGTTTCAACCTTTACACCAAAGCTGTCAGCTATAAGCACTGCTGCGTCCATATCCACAGGCTGATTAATGGTTGGCATATAGCCCATCTCCATAAACTTTTTAATCACATCAGGTATCTTCTGTCCTATAAGTTCAGCAAATTCCTTTACTGTAATGCCCTCTTCCAGTTTTATGGACTTTTTTCGAGGTGCTGTGATAACAGGAGGCAATATGTGTTCAATCTTTTTGAACCTATCCTTTGGCCTCTTAATACCCCTGTGCTCAACCCATTTCTTTGGCTCTATCTTTTTTATAGCCTGAAATGCCTTTTGCATACCCGGCTTTACCTTAATTTTCTCAACCTTTTCAACTTCTAATTCCTTTTTGAACCTGTCAGGAAGCTTTAATTCCTCTTCCTCTTCCGGAATCACGACCGGAGGTTTTGTTATCTCTTCTATTTTTTCTATCCCCTTCTCAGGCTCTATCTCAGACACCCTCTCTTTCTCTTCTGAAACGACAGCTTCTTTAACCTTCTCTGCCTTTGCCTTTTTTATTCCTGCAGGTTTCTCAATCTTTTCTTTCTTTGGCTTTTCCTTCTCTATCTTTACCAGAGTTGCCTTTTTCACTCCCACAGAAACCCGAACAGGTTTAAAAATACTTCTTACCTTTTCAGCTTCTTCAGGGCTCAGCTTTACATTGGTTGTGCCTTTTTTATATTCAGTGCCCCTTATCTTTCCGAGTTCCTTTATTATATCCGTAGACTTTACACCGAGTTCCTTTGCGAGTTCAGCGCTTTTTATCTCATTAGGCATTTACTAAAGACCTCCAATTTGCTTTAATTCACTTAATGCTTGTAACAATGTTCTTAAAATGTTATCATAAAAGACTTTATTTATTCAATTTTGGTTAAAAACTAAAATCCGTTTGGAGGCTTTATGGCAAGTTGTTCTGTATGTGGAAAGAAAAAAGTGGTCGGCAATAATGTAAGTCACGCAAACAATAAGACAAAGCGCATCCTCATGCCTAATATTCAGAAGATTAGAATCCAGACAAATGGCGGCACAAAACGGGCATATGTCTGCACAAGGTGTCTCCGCTCTAAAAAGGTAGTAAAAGCAGCCTAATTAAAAATTCCAGATGATGATTGCAGACTTATGATTTAAACAACAGCCTCAAAATAAAATCTGCAATCTGCAATCTGCAATCTGAAATGAAATCAGCCGCCTCTGTCCTTTCGTCCATATTCAAAAACCTCGGCATAGAGGATAGAATCAAACTTTATTCCATCCAGAGCGAATGGAGGAATATATTTGGTGAACCCCTGTCGCTCCACACATACCCTGTAGATTTAACCAATAAGGAATTAACAATAAATGTTGATTCCCCTGCATGGCTTGGACAATTAAAGTTCTTTAGGCAGGATATGCTCAAAAAGCTTCAACCTTATGGCATCAGCAATGTAAGGCTTAAGCATGGAAGAGTTTACACTAAAAACATTCAAAAAGTTGCAAAAAATGACCGGGCTTCAAAACCTTTGAATAATCAAGACGCCGTCTGGATAGATCAAACCATCTCGAACCTTGAAGATCCTGAACTCAGAGATGCAATAAAAAAGGCGATGGAAAAATCCTTACGCTGATTCTGCCTTCTTTTCATAAACAATAATCGGCTTTTCCCTTTTAGTAATGGCCTCCTCATTTATGACACACTCGGTCACATCCTTCTGGGAAGGGATCTCATACATGACATCAAGCATTACATCTTCCAGTATTGCCCTTAATCCCCTCGCCCCTGCTTTCCTGTCAACAGCCCTTTTAGCTATAGCAGACAATGCTCCATCAGTAAATTTCAAGCGAACCTTATCCAGAGCAAGCAGTTTTTGGTACTGTTTTGTCAGGGCATTTTTAGGTTCTGTTAAAATCTTGATTAGGGCTGTTTCATCCAGCTCAGCGAGAGTCGCCACAACCGGAAGCCTGCCTATAAACTCAGGGATAAGCCCGTATTTCATCAAATCCTCAGGCTCAACAAGGTTAAGTATATTCTTGGTCTTTTTCTCCGGCACGCCGAGTGCGGCGCCAAATCCTATGCTTCTCTTGCCTATTCTCTGCTCAATAATCTTATCCAGTCCTACAAAGGCGCCGCCGCATATAAAAAGTATATTGGTTGTATTAAGCTGAATATACTCCTGCTGAGGATGTTTTCTACCCCCCTGAGGCGGGATATTTGCGATAGTCCCTTCTATTATTTTTAACAGCGCTTGTTGAACCCCCTCCCCTGAGACATCTCTTGTGATGGAAGGGCTGTCTGACTTGCGGCTGATCTTGTCAATCTCGTCAATATAGATTATACCCATCTGAGCCTTTTCGACATCATAATCTGCTGCCTGAAGCAGCTTGAGAAGCACATTCTCCACATCTTCTCCAACATATCCAGCCTCTGTAAGCGTTGTTGCATCCGCAATAGTAAAAGGCACATCAAGAAATCTGGCGAGAGTTTGAGCGAGAAGTGTTTTGCCGGTACCGGTTGGTCCGATAAGCAGTATATTGCTCTTTTGAAGTTCTACATCTAAAATTGAGGCGTTGAATATCCTCTTATAATGGTTGTGGACAGCTACAGAAAGTATCTTTTTAGCCTTATCCTGTCCTATAACATAATCATTCAGAAATTCATGTATTTCAGACGGAGCAGGCAGTTTCTTTGATGTCTTAGCTCCCGGTGTCTGCAGCTCTTCATCTATTATCTCATTGCATAAACCAACGCATTCGTCACATATATAAACCATAGGACCTGCAATCAGTTTTTTAACCTCATCCTGTCCCTTTCCACAAAAAGAGCATCTGAGGACATTTTCACTCATCTTTTTTGCCATCAAAAACCCCCTAACTCTTCTTCTTTGTCTCCTTTATGGTGGCTATCACATCATCCACTATGCCATAATTCTTTGCATCCTCGCCTGACATGAAGAAATCCCTTTCAGTGTCTGCCTGTATCTTTTCAAAAGGCTGTGCTGTATGTCTGGCTAAAATACCATTCAAGGTCTGTTTCATCTTCAATATTTCTCTTGCATGTATCTCGACATCCGTCGCCTGCCCATAAAATCCTCCTATAGGCTGATGTATCATTATACGTGAATGAGGAAGCGCAAAACGCTTTCCCTTTGTACCTGCGCAAAGAAGCAAGGCGCCCATGCTCGCTGCCTGCCCGATACAATAAGTGGCTATATCAGGTTTAACATACTGCAGGGTGTCATATATAGCAAGACCTGCTGAGACAACCCCGCCGGGTGAATTAATATAGATGTGAATATCCTTATCAGGGTCTTCGGTCTGCAAAAAAAGCAGTTGCGCTATTACTACATTCGCCACATTGTCATCTATGGCAGTGCCTATAAAGATTATCCTATCCTTAAGCAGCCTCGAATAGATATCGTAAACCCTCTCTGTCCTGCCTGTCTGTTCTATAACTATGGGAACTATACTCATTTTAATCTCCAATCTTCTTTAGTTATTTTTCTATTACCGCTTTACTTAAAAGAAAACCTAACACCTTTTTTTCAAAAACACTCCGCCTCAGCCCGCCTAAAGAACCATCCCTTGTGATATAGTATTTCATCACATTTTCCGGCGACATATAAAACCTCTGGGACATTTTAAATATCTCTTCCTTCATATCCTCATCCGTTGCAGTTATACCCTCTTTCTCCCCTATTGCCTCCAGAAGGATGGATGCCTTTACTCTTTTTTCCGCAAGGGATTTTATCTCTTCTCTAAGGGCCTCATCAGGCCTGTCATCTTTGCCAGCAGCCCTTATCTCACCAATTATACCACCGATTTCAGAATTCAAAAGCCCTTCAGGCAACTCAAATGAATGAGACTCTATAATCCTATCCAGAATCTCCTTTTGTTTAGTCGAGTCTGCTTCTTTACTTTTAGATACTAAAATATTGTCTTTCAGCTTTTCCTTTAATGATTCAAGGTTATCAAAACCCAAATCCTTTGCAAATTCATTATCAATAGCAGGCACGTTGCGCCTTTTAACATCTTTTATCTTTATTTTGAATTTCACCCTTTTGCCTGCAAACTGGGACCGAGAATCGTCAGAAAAGGTTGCCTCGACTTCCAATTCCTCATCTTTCTTCCTGCCTGTAATGGCATCAAAGAATTCCGCTGGATAATGTCCGCTGCCTACCTTCAGGACAACGTCCTTTGATTCAGCGCCCTCGTCTGCTACTGTATAATCAATAGTTATCAGGTCTCCTGAATTAATGGCATCTTCTGAGAATTCGTAAACAGCCCTTTCCTCTGCAAGACTCTCCAGCACCTTGTCTACATCTTCATCCTTAACCTCAACCGGTATCTCCTTGATATTTATGCCTTCATAGCTAAGGTTTTCGACCTTTGGTCTGACCTCAACATTCAATGTCATGGAAATAGGCGAATTTCTCTGGAATTCGTAGGGCTCCTCGATTATAGGCTGCATAACAGGCTTTATGTCAGCCTCCTTTACTGCCTCCAAATAGGACTCAGGAATAATCCTTTCCAAAACTTCTGCCTCTACATCTTTTCCGAATTTCTTTTCTATCATAGCCATTGGCGCCTTGCCGGGCCTAAACCCGGGCAGCTTCGCTTTGCTCTGCAGATTGAGCAATGCCTTCTGGATCTCTGATTCAACAACCTCTGCCGGTATTTCTATCTTGAGCCGTTTTCTTGTCGGCGAAATATCTTCGAGTGTCTTTAACAATTTCTTCCTCCTGATAATTTTGGATAATAAATTTAGCTGAAAAGCTTAGTGCTTGATTTTTAGCCTTTTTAGTGTAAACTTAATATTAAAGCTTTGTCAATTTTACTACGCTTATCGGTGCTCTATGATAATAAAGATACAGAAATACAACCTCAGCCATATCTTTGACAGATTAAAATCTTCCCACAAGCTCATCGGACCAAAGATTGAAAACAACGCAATTATACTTTCAGAAATTGAATTTCATGATATACCTGCAGGCTATAGGGATCAGCAGTCTCCTGGCTGCTACAAACTCAAACAGGGAGAAAATGCTGAAGTTTTTTCCTTTTCACCGGGTCCTGATTCTTTCAAACGATTCCTTCATCCACCTTTTGCAGAGATCTTCAGGTTTGAAAAGTCAAAAAAAGGAATAACCATAAGCCCGTCAAATAGCGACGAAAAACCATTTGCCTTCATAGGCATCAGGGCATGTGACATATCGGCCATGAAACTATACGACAGGGTCTTTTCAGGAGAACATATTAGAGACAAGACATATGAATCCTTAAGAAAGAATTGTTTTATCATGGCAGTCAACTGTATTTATCCCGGCGACAACTGCTTCTGCCAATCCATTGGCACAGGCCCTGAGGTGAAAGACTATTTTGACATTGTCATCACAGAGATCAGGGATTCTTTTATCCTCGAAACAGGGACAGTTGCAGGAGAGAGGCTGCTGACCGGATTGCAGCAGGATAGGGTTAATGACAATGATATGAAAGAAAGGAATGAGAGCATACAAAGGTGCGGAAAGGCGATGAAGAAAGCCATCAAATTTGACGAACTGCCTTGGCTGATTTACAGAAACCTTGAACATCCAAGGTGGGCAGAGATAGAGAAACGCGACCTTGAATGCGGCAATTGCACACAGGTCTGCCCCACCTGTTTCTGCAATTCAAGTTATGACCTTGTCAGTCTATCAGGAGTCCTTAAGAAATCAGAGGGACTATCAGGGGTAAGGATAAGGGCTTGGGACTCATGCTTTTCAAAGAACTTTGCGAGGGTTCACGGAGGCAACTTCAGGCCTTCAAGAAAAGCAAGGTACAGACAGTGGATGTCCCACAAACTGGCATATACTTTCGAACAATTTGGTTTGCCGGGCTGTGTGGGGTGCGGCAGATGCATAACATGGTGTCCTGTGGGAATAGACATAACCCATGAACTGGAGGCGCTCAGAAATGCACGATAAGTCAATACCCTTTGAGGCTAAAATAAAGTGGATAAAGAAAGAGACGAGAGATACTGCCACCTATGCATTGCAGATAACTGACAAGTTTGTTCAGAAGAAATATAAATTCAAACCAGGGCAGTTCAATATGTTGTATGTCCCTGCAATAGGCGAAGCGCCTATATCTATAAGCTCCGCATCTTCAGATCACGACCTCATGCACACAATCAGGATCGCAGGTGATGTTACAACCCATATATCGAGCTTAAGCACAGGCAGCGCAATAGGCATTAGAGGCCCGTTCGGCAATGGATGGCCCCTTTCAGAGATTAAAGAGAGGGATTTAATGATCATAGGAGGAGGCTTGGGTATAGCGCCACTGAGGTCAGTCATAAGAGAAATAGTAAAAACAAAAGATATAAAAAGGAGAAATGTTTTATTGTATGGCGCAAAAACTCCAAAGGACATCATCTTCAGAGATGAGTATCCGAGATACAGCTCCGTGTTCGAAGTGCATCTGACAGTTGACAAAGCTGACCCTGAGGAGTATTGGCATGGCGATGTGGGGCTTATAACAGGGCTTTTAAACAAGGTTTCATTCAATCCCATTAATACAATGTTTTTTATATGCGGACCTGAGGTGATGATGCAGAACACTGTAAAGATGTTGACATTGAAAAACGTCCCTGCGGAAAGGATATTTATTTCAATAGAGAGGAACATGAATTGCGGCATGGGTATCTGTGGCCATTGTTTCTTCGGTCCTAAATTTGTATGCAAAAATGGTCCTGTATTCAGGTTCTCAGAAATAGCAGGGTTTTTGTGGATAAAGGAGATTTAAATGAAGAAGCCTAAAATAGGCATATTTAAATTCGCTTCATGCGATGGATGCCAGCTTTCCATCCTAAACCTTGAGGATGAGATATTAGACTTCATTGAACTCTTTGATATTTCTTATTTCCGTGAGGCATCTGACAGTCCTCTAAAAGGCCAGTTTGACATAGCTATTGTGGAAGGCTCCATATCCGCAGAAAGGCAAAGGCAGGACATCATGGACATAAGGGAAAGGTCACGGCGCTTGATAACCATCGGAGCATGCGCCACTTCAGGAGGGCTGCAGGCATTGAGAAACTTGGCAAGCCTTTCATCGTATAAACAGTATGTCTATCCATCGCCGGATTTTATAGACGCCCTTCCTGCATCAACACCCATATCAGAGCATGTATTTGTGGATTATGAATTGTGGGGATGTCCCATAAATAAAGAGGCGATGGTGGAGACAATGGTCTCCTTTCTTATTGGGAAAAGACCGGGTATTCCTAAATACAGCCTTTGCATGGATTGCAAAGGCAAAGGCATACCATGTTTGCTGGTCACAAATGGAGAGCCATGTCTTGGACCAATCACAAAGACAGGCTGCGGTGTATTGTGCCCTTCCTTTGGAAAGGCATGTTACGGATGTTTCGGCCCGAAAGAAGAAGCAAACATAGAGTCCCTCTTAAAACAGTTTCAGGATATGGGCTTAACACAAAATGAGTGTATTCAGTTACTGGATAAAATGAATACATATGCTTACAGGAAAGTGCGACTTGAAGGCAGATAATCGTTTGCCCGATTAGATAAAGGTCAGATGACAGTGAATAGTTATGAAATAAGTAAGTGTTAGATCAATGAATAAAACTATCAAGATTAATTACCTGTCGAGGGTTGAAGGAGAAGGTGGCATCTCCATTCATATGAAAAACGGCAAAGTCACTAAACTCAACCTGAAGATATTTGAAGCCCCGAGGTTCTTTGAGGCATTTCTTGTCGGAAGACATTTCTCAGATGTGATGGACTTCACAGCGAGGATATGCGGGATATGCCCTGTGGCATACCAGATGAGCTCTGTGCACGCATTAGAGAAGATATTTGGGGTCGAAACAGACAAATCAATAAAGGCATTAAGAAGATTAATGTATTGCGGCGAATGGATAGAGAGTCATGCCCTCCATGTCTATCTGCTCAACGGCCCTGATTTTTACGGTATTGAAAGCGCATGGGCTGGCAAAGAATATCTAAATATTGCAAAGAAAGGCCTGAGGTTAAAAAAAATCGGCAATAACATCTTGAGCATCCTCGGCGGAAGACCTATCCATCCTGTATCTGTAAGGGCGGGAGGATTTTACAAAGTTCCACATAAAAAGTCCTTGACTGCCATGCTGCCTGAACTTAAAAAGGCATATGATGAGTCAGTCAGCGCTATTAAATGGGCAGCAGGTTTGCCCTTCGATGAAAATCCATTGGATATGGGATATGTGTCTTTAAGCCATGACAATGAATACCCGCTGAATGAAGGCAGAGTCATTTCAAATAACGGTCTGGACCTGACAATGGATGGTTTCCTAAAGAAGATTCAGGAATATCAGATGGAATATTCAACAGCACTCCATTCAGGAATAAAGGAAGATACAGGAGTAAGGCCGTATATTGTGGGGCCTATATCAAGGCTGAACCTTAATCATGAAAAACTGCCATCAGAGCTCAGAAATATCATAAAAGAATCCGGTGTAGCGCTGCCTATTAAAAATACTCAGATGGGCATAATAGCAAGGTCTGTAGAGATTGCATATGCATTCAATGAGGCAATAAAGATCATCGAAGACTACGAAGAACCTGACAAACCTTTTATTGAATTTGAGCCCGCAGCAGGCGAGGCAGTATGGATAACAGAAGCGCCCAGAGGCATACTAATACATAGATATGAGATTGATGAAAATGGATATGTAAAGAACTGCGCTATCATCCCCCCCACGTCCCAGAACTTAGGACATATAGAGATGAACATATACCATTTCCTGCAAAACAACATGGATAAACCTGCAGATTTCATAAAAACAGCTTGTGAAAGGATTATAAGAAGCTATGACCCATGCATATCATGCTCTGTGCATGTGCATATTCACAATTGAAGTTTCCCTTTGGCTGCCTCTTCCATTATCTCCGCTCCTGAGCTTGTCCCTATTCTTGTCGCGCCTGCTTTTATAAAACTCAGCGCCTGAGCGAGGGTTTTTATTCCGCCTGCTGCTTTAATCCCAGCTTTGCTGCCAGTAATTTTTTTAATAAGCCTTATATCCCTGAGTACAGCGCCTTTTGTCCCGAACCCTGTGGATGTCTTTATGAACCTCGCGCCGCATGCTATTGCCGCTTTTGCAGCCATTATCTTTTCTTTATCATTGAGATAGCATGTTTCTATGATCACCTTGTGAACAGATGACCTTGTGGCCATGATCAGTTCTGAAAGCTCCTCTTCCACATAATCCCAGTTGCCTGACTTCACAGCGCCTATGTTTATAACTATGTCCAGCTCATCAGCTCCGTAACGCACTGATTGCTTTGCCTCTTTCACCTTTATATCCTTTAAAGTCATGCCCAGCGGAAATCCTATAACAGTTGTCACCTTTATATCATGCCCTCTGAGCAGCGCCTTGCAGAGAGGCACATAATACGGGTTCACACACACAGAATAGAAATTATGCTTTATTGCTCCTTTGCAGAGCCTGATAATATCTGCCTCTGTAGCCTGAGGTTTTAAAAGGCTTTGGTCTATAAGCCGCGCTATTTCATTCCCAGATGGAAGGATGCTCTCCCTTCTTTTCATAGACATATCCTGTAACCTCTTGTCTGTATTTTTTCAGCAGCAGTCTTGATACCTCTCCCACCTTGAATCCTTTGTCATCAACCCTGCAAACAGGCATTACTTCCATGGTTGTATTAGTTATAAATACTTCAGATGCGTTGTATAGCTCGTCTTTAGTGAATTCGCCTTCTCTTACTTCGATACCGTTTCTCACAGCAAGGTCTATAACCAGCGCCCTTGTTATCCCGTCAAGGATTCCGCATTCTAAAGAAGGAGTGCATAATATACCGTCCTTAACAAAGAAAATATTTATTATCGTGCCTTCTGCAATAAAACCCTCTACATTCAACATTATCGCCTCATAAACATCTGCCTGTTTTGCTTCTATTTTCGCAAGGATATTGTTAAGGAAGTTGAGGGACTTTATCTGAGGATTCAATGCCTCTTTCAGATTCCTTCTGACATTTGCGATTATTAGTTTTATTCCATCCTCATAGTACGATTTCGGGTAGCTTTTGAATTCATTGGTCATTATTACAAATGTAGGTTCCTTGCAAAAGTCAGGATCAAGCCCTATCGGACCTTCTCCTCTGGATACTGTTAATCTAACATACGCATTTGTCAGTTTATTTGCCTGCAGAGTTTCATAGATAGCGATTTTGATATCAGATATGTTTTTAGGAATATCAAGTCCTATAAAAGACGCTGAGCGAAACAATCTCTGGATGTGCTCATCCAACATAAAGACCACACCGTCATAAACGCGCATGGTCTCATATATTCCGTCTCCATAAAGAAAGCCGTGGTCAAATACAGAGACCTTTGCCTCTGACGCTAAAACGAGTTTATTGTTTAGATAGACAAACATAAATAAATTAAAAATTTAAAATGCCTCCATTATATGATTTACTTCATCTATTCCGTTTTTGGATATGATGCTTATAACATCAAACCTGACCGGAGCTTCGATTTTGTTATGCTTCATATAATAAAGCGCAACTTTTTTGATTTTTTCCTGCTTCCTGTAAGTTACGGCCTCAAATGGCTGACCGAAGGCCTCGCTGCTTCTTGCCTTTACCTCAACAAATACAATAGTATTTTTGTCCTTGGCTACAATGTCCGCTTCTCCCATGGGTGTCTTGTAATTGCGATGCAGGACATTACACCCTTTTCCTTTTAGAAAATCTGCCGCGATATCTTCACCTTTTGAACCGAGAGTTTTCATTTATTGAAATTATATCACAGAAAAAGACAACCGAATCAGGCCTCCCAATTGACCATTTTGAATATATCAAAGGCTCACAAACCAATAATTCTTTCTTGAAAGAGCGGGCTGCCTCAGATATCTCCTAAAAATCCCTCCCTTTCTTCACCAATCTTTACTTCTTCGCCTGCGAGCCTTTCAAGAAGCGCAGGAATTCCCTCAATATCTTTAATGTCTTTTTGACACAATATCTTCACTATCTCCCTAAAAGGCGCAAATTCCTCCCACATGCCCCTGAGATGTTTTGATATTGTCTTATGGAGAGTTTCACCCTTTTCATCCCAGTCCATAAGAAGGACTATCCTGTGATAATGCTCTGCTATATCCTCGCAGAATTCATAAAGCCCCTTGCCGGCATGAAGGGTGATAATGTTCCCCACGAACCCTATCTTTCGTAGGGCATGGACATCCCTCCTGCCCTCAACAATTATGGGGACTCTCTTATTTACCTCATATAGAGCCTCAAAAACCTCCCTCAGCCTTTCTGCCCGCTCGAAATCATTCATATAAATTATTTTGTTGATTATAAACTCAGTCGCCTGCCTGCCATATGCCTTCTCATTACTCTGCTGCACGGTTATAGACAGGTATTTATATCAAAGAGATAGGCAAATCTCTCCTTGAATTCCTCTATTTTTAAATTCGCTGTTTTTGCGAGACGGGCTAACTTCTCTCCTTCAAGGTCTTCCTTTTCAAGCCTTATCATATACTTTCTTCCGACCTCATATGTCTCAGAGGTTATATCCACAGTCTTTATCCTGACCTTGTCGGTGTTATAATCAATCATCTCAACAAACGGTATAGGCCTCAGACGGCCTTCATAAAAGGCTATCATTGCCCCTGTGCCCCCCCTCAGAAGGTATCTGACAGCGCCGTATCCCAAATTCCTCGTATATTCAATATCAAATGGGATGGGGTCAGCAGCCCTTAATTCATATCCGATATTCTTATCAACAATAGTGACCTTTATGCCCATTTCATCAAGGGTCTTTTTTATAAAGTTTTTTAAAACCCTGCCTAATTGAACCTCTGAAAGCCTTATCCTTCCTGTCTCATCTTTTTCCAGTTGCTCATAATGACTGAGTTCTTCCATATCAAACTTTTCTGTTATTCCCTCTGCAAGGACAGCCACGCCATGATCCTTGTCCATAGAGAGTCTCTTGATTATAGTCCCTGTCAGAATATCAGCGACCTTTTTAAATGAAAGCTTATTTTCAGGAAATTCCTCGGGTATTAAAGTTAGGGTTACACCGGCTGCCTTGCCTATGCCGAGCGCCAGATGTCCAGCATGCCTGCCCATAGTGGTTATAAAATACCACCTGCCAGTTGTCCTTGCATCTTCCATTATATTTTTAACAATCTCCACTCCCCAATGTCTCGCTGTTTGGTAGCCAAAGGTTGAAACACCTCCGGGCAGCGGAATGTCATTGTCTATTGTCTTTGGCACATGGACAACACTTATTGCTCCCCTTGCCTCCCTCTCTATCCAGTTTGCCATAAAGAGTGTGCCCTCTCCTCCTATAGTCAAAAGATATTTGATGCCGAGGCCTTTAAGAGTGGACATAAGAATGCCGAACTTCTCTTTTACCTTTTCCGGATATTCCCGTGATGTCCTCAAAATCGAACCGCCTTCTGTGTGTATCCTCGAGACATCTTCCATTGAGAGAGGAACGATGCAGTTATGGTTGCCCTCAAAAAGGCTTTTAAAACCGCCTCTTATGCCGACTACTGCCTTGCCCTGATTAATAGCCTCTATAGTTGCAGAGCTTATGACGCCATTAATCCCCGGAGCAGGGCCGCCGCCAACCACTATGCCGAGCACCTCTTTCCCGGCAATATTATTCTGATTATTCAGGGACAAACCTGCCCTCCAGCTTTTTCATCAACTGAGGCATTGTTGTATATTCCATATCATCAAGCCCCAGTCTGTGAGGTTCAAAAGGTCCATGAGATCTCATATAATTAGCTATTTCATTCGCCTTTTTCCTTGCTTCATCAAAAGCAGGGTCATCAAACAGATCCCTCGGTCCTATAAGTTTGCCGCCGCACAACTGGAATCCGGCTGCTATTACTCTCGGCGGCCCGTCAAACCTTGAAGGGTTCGCCTCATAAAAAGGCACCGGCATCAGCGGACCATGATGAGACCCTCTCATCCACCCTTCCACCAGATGTGAGAAAGCGAATGGCTCAAGGACTTCGCCAACTGCAGGCAGCCCTGACTGACACCTCACAATAAGAACAGGGTCGTCTTTGCCCACATAGCGGCCTGCTATAAGGCTGAGCTTTTGTGTGGATGCTGCTGCCGCTATTTCTCCATCGGACTTTCTATAAACATTCTTTATCATAAAACGGCGCATTGCTCCGATGAACATCAAAAGGTCGTATATCTCATCAGGGGCAGAGAGTATTATCTTTTTGTGCTCGTATACATCCACAACCTCAAACTTAAACCCTCCGTGCATTGAAGGGTCTATAACAAGTCCGGCTGTGTTAAAGGGGTCTGCAAAGATTTTATAAATGGGCAGATTCCATGCGCCCGGAGATGTCTTGTCAGCCATAAAAATAATTACGGGCTCGCTCTTTCTTTCCTCAAACTCCATCTCTGCTACGCCCGGCCCCATGCCCTTTACAGTGCCTGAGAAAGCGTCTGACAAAAGGTCCTGCCCTGCGCCATACAGCTTTAACTCCTTTGCTATCTCTGTGCAAGAAACAAAGGTATCCCATGCAAGCTTGTGGATCTTTTCATTATCCAGACCGTTCTTATGAGTCATGATAAGTTCAAGGTCATCCCCGCACCTCGTGACATGGTAGTCAATAAGCAGTCCCTTGTCAAAGGCATTTGACAGCCTCTCCTCTGCTGCATTCATGAGGTCAGGGTGCATAGATGAATGCCCCACATACCCCCCCACATCCGCCTTGATAACGCTTAATGTAATCTTTCCTGACATGCTCCTTCCTCCTTTCTTCTGCTGATTCAAATAATATCGCTTTATGAATGAAGTTGCAAGGGCATTTCTATATATTTGAATAGCAGATCCTCACATTAATCGCCCCACCACAATTTCTCCCTTACTGCCTATTGGTGTTGAATAAATCTTTTCCCATGCAATGTCTTGCAGAAAAAGAGTTTGATCGCCTAATCTGACGTAAAAAACAAAATATGTCTTATTATTTTTGTTATCTATGGATTTTAATTTGGCAGGATTCTCTACCTGAATTACGCCTTTTCTTAGATAGCTTGTCACTCTCAGGAGTTGTTTGTTATAACCTATTTCATATACTGTATTTATATCTCCCTTTAACACCGCATCTATCTCCTGTGCGATTGTTCTCGGATTATAGACCTTTTCCAAATTATAGCGTGTATCAATATAGGTATATGCAAGAAAGAACAGTCCTGTAATAAGAGCAACATAAACAGGCACATGAAGCAATTTAATTGAATTGATTCTGTAACCGGTGACGATAATAAGAGATATAAGCGATATTATCACCATGATTAAAGACATGGATGGTTTTAGTTTCATGAACAAAACAACCGGAAGCAGCATTAGGGCAAAAAACAGCGCTGCCCATAAAAGAAGCTTCAATGCCTTTTTGAAAAAAACACTAATCTCAGGATTGTCCCTCGCTTCGCGCAGATAAAATTCAAAGAATACCCCTGTCGCTATAGCTACAAACGGGCATGCTGGAAGAAAATATCTTGCCATGGCGCTCGGAAGCAGCCAGTAAATCGGGAAGTTGACTGCCAACATCACAAGGGAGTAACTAAATATCTCATTTTTGAATATTCCGTTTGCCTTTTTTCTCAAACCCTTTAGATAAAAAACCGGGATAATGAACAAGACCCACGGCATGAATTGGAATGTCATTATAAAGGGATAGGAAACGGCATGTGTAAAAAATGCAAGGTGATGTTTTCCCTCTGCCCGCTGCATTATTTGATCAGACCATATGTCAATGTAGTCATTAAATGGAATCCATCTCAGGATAGCGAGTAAATAACTGCCGAGGATTAGCAGAAAAAGACATAGTCCGGCAAGATGGGACAGTGAGAAGAAAAACCTTGCCCTCCTCTTCAGCAGCAGGTATGCAAAAACAGTTAAATAAAAATAGGCTATAACCTGCGGGCCTTTTGTTAGAAACCCCACAGCAAGAAGCGACAATGAAATACCCCATAAGATAATAGGCCTCCACTGCCTTGAATAGCCGTTCATCCAGATTAAAAGGGAAATCACAACAAAAAAAATGAAAAAGCTGTCTATCTCTGCTGTTACGCCCTTTGAGATTAACCCCACCATGCTGACAGTTGCGACTGCTGCAAAAAATCTGCCTGCCCTGCCCAGCCAGTTCTTACACAGGAGATAAACAGAAACGCCCATTGCAAATGTTATAAATACCGAAGGCAGACGGGATGTCCATTCATTGACAGCGCCAAATATATATCCGTTTGCGGCAATAAGCCAGTTCATTAAAGGCGGCTTAAGAAAATAAAGCCTTCCGTGCAGCATGGGCGCTGTCCAGTTGCCTGATTTTAGTATCTCTTGAGCGGCAACTACCCTCAATGGTTCATTGCCTCCCCACGGTGGGAGTCCGAGAAAAGGAAGATAAATTACTGCTGTAATAAACAGGATCAATAAAAGATCAAGAGCGGTCTTTGAATAATTATCATCCCTCACAACTCATTTCCCGGTTTTAATGTTAGAGGCCGAGCAAATCTGTATTAATCTCCTTGTTGACAACAACAGGCGTTACTGTCTTTTTTACAATATCTGCTGTATTTGTAACCTTTAGCTTTTCAAAGAGCAGGCCGAACCTGTCCTCAAGCTCCTTCATAATAGGCTCTCTTACATCTGCTGGCAGGTCCCACCACTTTTTCTTTATTGTCCCGAATCCTTTTTTCCTCGTGCTATATATAAACTGCTCCTCTGTCTGCCCTTCTTTCCACTCTTTTGCGCACTCCTGCTTTAAATAAGCATATACCTCGTTTCTGAAGTCTGCCGGCAAGTGACTTGAGTCATAAATGATGTTCTGGAAACCTGTGGCGAGATGCACCTCAGATGTTCCTGTTTCAGGGAACATATGAAACGCCTCCTCAGGAAGTGTTGATGCGCCATGCTGCACACATCCTGAAAGTTTGAATTCCTTTCTTACAAGGTCTGATAGATCCCTTAAAGTGTCAAAGTCTATCTTGACCTTTGCGAGACTTCCGTCTGGGAGAACAACGCCTCCGTGACTTGTCCCTGTCTGAACGCTCAGTTTGCTGAGACCTGTTCCACCCTTAAAGGTCTCATTAAAGCCTTCAAGAAATGCCCTTGCTTCCTCAGGGTTGCTGTTTTTGCCGCCTATCTCTCCAATCTCTCCGCCTATGGAGACTTCACCCCCAGCAGGCTGAAGACCTCTCACATGCCTTGCAAGTTCTGCCGTCATCTCAAAGTTCGGCTTCTGCTGCTCCTTAATTGCCGGCTTCTCTATATCAACCACAGTAGATGCGTCTATGTCTATGTTATAAAACTCTGCCTCAACAGCCTCTGTAATGAGTCCTTTCACATAGTTTATTTCAGGAGGCGCATCTGCAAGGAAATTTTTCCTCACAAGCTGAAAGTGGTCGCCCTGAATAAATACCGGCCCTTCATAACCTTCTCTCACCGCAGCAGCCAGAATAACAGCCGAATATTCAATAGGACGCTGTTTCGTATATCCAATCTCTGAACGCGCAATCTCAAATATGAATGCGCCTGCCTTCACCTCCATCGCTTTTCTGAATACAGCCCTCGCTACATCATATGTGAGTCCCCTTATGTTTATTGCAGGCACTGTGAATCCAGGATAGTTCCTTCCCATCTCCTCATATAAACCTTGAATTGAGGCTGGTATTGCACCGCATGCCTTTGCTATCTCCTTGATGAGAATTAAAAGAGCCTTCTTTTTTTCATCATTGGATTCAAAAACAGCGTCATAGATAAGGCTGTCTATAATATTCCTAATGCCTGATTTGTCCTTTAAAAAAATGCTGCCTTTACTGATCTCTATAAAGTCCTTTAATCCCTTTAAACTCATAAATTCCTCCTGCAAAAAAGTTTTGCATAATTATACCAAATCCAGCGATATTTGACATTAAGGCTGATAAAAATAAATAATTAAAAACTATGCGTAGATATAATGCCTTTGGAGCATATCTCAGGGAGAGGTTCGGCGCCATCGTATATAAGGTAAATGTAGATGCAGGTTTTACTTGTCCCAACAGGGACGGAACACTTGGCGTAACAGGCTGCATTTACTGCAACAACGACAGCTTCAGGCCGTCAGGATGTAAAACTAATCTTCCTATCAGCGAGCAAATAAAAAACGGCATAGCATACCTTTCAGGACGATACAGGGCTGGCAAATTCCTTGTCTATTTTCAGCCTTATACAAACACCTATGCCTCTGTTGAAGAACTCGAAAAACTTTACAGAGAAGCCCTCTCAAAGTCTGCGGTGATAGGACTTGCCATAGGCACAAGACCTGACTGCGTGGATGAAGAAAAAATAGAATTGCTGCAAACACTGGCAAAAAAACATTTCATTCTGATTGAATACGGCATGCAGTCAATCTATGACAAATCTCTGAAATATATCTTAAGAGGACACGATTATAAAACGTTCCTTGATGCCTTAAATATGACAAAAGACCGCGGCATCCATATCGGCGCACATATTATTGCAGGATTTCCAACAGAAACAAGACAAGAGATGCTTGCCATGGCTGACGAGATTTCAGCCCTGCCGCTGGAGTTCCTGAAGATACACCAGCTTCAGATAATAAAAGACACTATCCTTGCGGAGCAATACGCTAACAAGCCGTTTCACACATTCCAGCATGACGAATACCTGGATTTCCTCGTGGACTTTGTGGAGCGTTTGTCCCCTGATATAGTCCTGCAGAGGATGTTTGCAACAGCGCCTGATGAAATATTAATAGCGCCAAAATGGGGCAAGACAAGACAGGAGATTATCCGAAATATAGAAGAGAGGTTTATAGAAAGAGATGCTTTCCAAGGTTCTAAGTGCTTGTGTCTACGGCATTGATGCGCATACTGTAGAGGTTGAGGTTGATATAACATCAAAAGGGCTTCCTCACTTCTCCATGGTGGGCCTTCCTGATGCAACAGTAAAAGAAAGCAGGGACAGGATAAAAGCAGCCCTGAAAAATATAGGATTTAACTTCCCTTTAAAGCAGATTACTGTAAATCTCGCCCCTGCAGACCTGAAAAAGGAAGGATCCTCCTTTGACCTCCCAATCGCAGTAGGAATAATCGCATCAGAAAATCTAATCCCTTCAGATACAATCAGTGAATACATGCTCGCCGGAGAACTCTCCCTCGATGGAAAAATAAAACCGATCAGAGGGGCATTGCCCATAGCCCTCGAAGCAAAAAGACTTGGGCTAAAAGGTGTAATTCTTCCAAAGGAAAATGCAGCAGAAGCAGCAGTAGTAAGCGGAATAGATATATTCAGCATGAACAGCCTCCCTGAAACCATAGAGTTTTTAAATGGGATAGCAAAAACAGAACCATTCTCTATAGATATTAGCGCTGTAATGTCAGAAAATTCTGAGTATGAAGATGACTTTTCTGATGTTAAAGGACAGGAGCACGCAAAAAGGGCGCTGGAAGTGGCAGCAGCAGGTTCACACAATGTTTTGATGATCGGCCCTCCAGGCAGCGGCAAGACAATGCTTGCAAAAAGACTTCCTACAATTTTGCCTCCCATGACTTTTGAAGAAGCATTGGAAACAACAAAGATACACAGTGTTGCCGGCCTGCTCAAAAACAATCAATCACTTTTAGCAACAAGACCTTTCAGATCCCCGCATCACACTATATCGGACGTAGCTCTGATAGGCGGCGGGCAGACACCAAAACCCGGTGAAGTATCCATGGCGCATCATGGGATACTCTTTCTGGACGAATTGCCGGAATTCAAAAGGAACGTTCTTGAAGTGCTGAGGCAACCACTGGAAAACGGCTATGTCACAGTATCGAGGGCTGCAGCAACTGTTACCTATCCGTCGCAATTCGTTATGATCGGCGCCCTAAATCCCTGTCCATGCGGCAATTTCGGCTCGCAGCACCAATGCACATGCACTCCCAATATGATTAACCGTTACAGATCAAGAGTCTCCGGTCCTTTGATGGACAGGATAGACATCCATGTAGATGTGTCTGCTGTGCCCTATAAAGAACTCTCCAATGACTACTCAGGAGAAAGATCAGAGACAATAAGACAAAGGGTAACAGAGGCAAGGGAAAGGCAGTTGAAAAGGTTCAAAGACGACAAAATATTTGCAAACGGACAGATGAAGACACGTCATATGAAAAAACATTGCAGGCTCGCGGAAGACGCCCATGGTCTTCTGGATGCCGCAATGCAGCGCCTTGGACTAAGCGCAAGGGCATATTCAAGGATACTTAAGGTGTCGATGACAATTGCGGATTTAGAAGGTTCAGAGATTATCCGCAGCCACCACGTCTCAGAGGCAATACAATACAGGACGCTGGACAGAGGACAGTTTTAGGGATATTAGGGCTCTTTTTTTATTTACTTATTCTACTAATGTTATTGCCTCAACAGAACAATTCTCCTCAGCTGCCTCGCAACAGCCAACAAAATCACAGGCCTCCTCATCTATTACTTCAGACTTGCCGGTGGTTTCATTTAGGTGAAAAACAGCAGGGCATATCTCCTCACATCTCCCGCAACCGATGCATTTTTCTTCATCAACTATGACATTCATTTACACTCCATATCTGATTATGATAGCAGTGCGAGGCTGATTTAAAGCAAAATTTCTGGGTTCTCTGAGGGGCAAAGTAACTACTGCACTGCTACCTATATCTCTTCAATCAACATTGCGTAAAGCAATGGGAACATTATCTCATGATGCCCTGTAATCGCAAAACACCGCCCCTTAATCATTGTTGGTCTACGCAAAACATTTTCCTGAGGCCTGTAGTGCTGAATGAAGTCCATATTAACTGTGGTGAAATCTTCCACCTTATGCCCCAAATTTCTTGCAATTGTAAGCGCCTTCAAGAAAACCTCTGGAAGAATAACAGCAGAACCAAGATTTATATATACCCCGCCTTCAAGGTCAGAAACAACGGATGCAAAAAGCCTGAAATCCCTTATACTTCCTTCTCCAATGAAATGGCCATCAGCCTCTGGATGCATATGTATAATGTCAGCGCCGATTGCTACATGCACGGTAACCGGAATATCAAGTCTGTATGCCTCCCTGAAAATGCTGATTTCCTTAAAAGGAAAATCAGAAGAGTCAATAAACTTACCAATGGCTTGTCCAATGCCATTGCCGTCTTTAACTCCATCGATAATAGCCTTATTCAACATCTGGCCTGTCTCTTTGGCCATTCCAAAGGAGCCGCAACATAATTCCATGGCAACATCCTCTGATGTTTGCCCTATAAATGCCATCTCGAAATCATGTATAATGCATGCCCCGTTTGTAGCAATAGCTGTAATAACGCCCCGGCGCATTAGGTCAATGATCAAAGCAGAGAGCCCTACTTTTATAGAATGCGCTCCCATGCCGAGGATAACAGGCCGTTTGTTTTGGCGGGCGGTTATGATTGCGTTAGCAACTGCCTTTAAGTCCTTTGCCGCAAGAAAATCAGGAAGTCCTTTTATAAAATCGCTGAAGGAACCCCCTTTCTTATGCAGAAGGGCAGACTTCTCTGAAGAGACTTTGCTCTTTCTGTCCTTTACAGAATATGTTGTGAGTTTAGTTAGATCAATAGGTTTATATTTCATAGCCGTTAGTAGAAATATTAGCATAAATATTGATTTTCTGTTAAGCTTTGTGCTATCTTTTTAGCTCATAGTTAACGGCTCTTGGCTTATCTCAAAGATACTATGAACTTGAACTAAATAGGAGGAGAAATTGGCAGGCAAATCAGCACCAAAAAAGAACTTATCGAACATTAAAAGGGAAAAACAGGCTGAAAAACATAGATTGCGCAATCAGTCTGTAGAAACAAAAATAAGGACATATATCACCAAGCTGGAAACAATCTTATCAACAAAAAATACGGAGGATATTGAAAAAACATTAAAAGCTGCGATAAAAGTCATAAGCAGCGCTGCTTATAAAGGCATCATACATAAGAACACTGCTTCAAGGAAAATATCGAGAATTACAAAAAAAGCAAACGCTGCCCTTGCATCTTAAATCAACCCATTA
Organism: Thermodesulfovibrionales bacterium; assembly: GCA_030017995.1. Taxonomy (GTDB): domain Bacteria; phylum Nitrospirota; class Thermodesulfovibrionia; order Thermodesulfovibrionales; family Dissulfurispiraceae; genus JASEGS01. The sequence continues at coordinate 38,990 of JASEGS010000006.1, read as the reverse complement.
TCCCATGTCAGCGGCAAGCAGTTTGACCAACAAACTCTCAATAACATAAATATTTGAGGTCTTAATCCCAGCGTCAGCTTCGTGCAAGAACCTGAAAATTTCTTTAAGCTGAGATTCCTTTTGTCTGGATTTTGACCAGGGTCCGGAATACTGCCAGTTTATAGCGCCAAGTATCATCTGAGGCTCCATATTCTTGCTCATATTTTCGAATATCCTGAAGACCTCTTTTGCATCTTTCCTCTTAAGCGCATCAACAAGATCAAAGGCGCTGTATTCAGCGCCGGCATAAACTATCCCCTTAATGTCATCAATATCCATTACACCTGCTTCCCCCATCGATGAAATCTTTTCTATTTCAGCATGGAGCATGCCAAGATCTGTCCCAACTGAATTCATCATATACATTGTCGCCCTGTCTGTAAGTTCCAGCCCTTTATCCTTAGCTTTGCCTTTAATCCATAATGGGATATCCTTGTCCTCCATCCTGAGAGCTATAACCTTGATACTCTTTAAGACAGACACATCAAAAAGCTTGGATGCATTCCCTTTATACAACATGACCAAAAGAGAAGAGTCTGATGGGTTTAATAAATACCCCTCAAGTTTTTTGAGATCTTTCTTTGGCAGTTTCTGAAGATTATCTATTACAACAACCTTTCTTTCAGACAGAAATGGTAATGTGTTAAGAATATCTACAATCTGCTCTATAGGTTTATTGTCATCTGATGAGCTGACATCAAAGGCATGGAAATTAAACGCATTATCGCGATGTGTGTCCTTTATACTGCATAATGCGTCGCAGAGGAGAAAGTCCTCGCTGGAGTAAATGAGATAGACAGGTGACGGCAGGTTTTTAGAAAACTCCTGCTCAAATTGCTTAATACTCATAGATTATACGCCTTATCAATTCCTGAGCCAGATTCCTTAAAGCGCTATCCGTTGACAACTCTTTTTGTGCAAGGATTGCTTCGACCCTGTCAGCAGAAGTGAAATATGTAATAAAAGGAGTCTCAACTAAAATGACAACTGAAGTTCCGCTCTTTAAATCTCTGACAGTAAATTTTGCCTTTATATCTAAAATATACTGGATTGCTGTCATATTGCGTTCAGCTACAGGCATCAGCTCAAATTTTGTTATCTCACATTCGAGCAAATGTCTTGATGATGGATCCACATGGAAACCATATTCTGAGAATGTCTCTGCAAGCGCCCTGCTAAATCTGTCCTGAAGTTTGGGTTCAAGGGTTTTGTTCTCTATTTTTCCGATTGATATGGCGTCAAACGGCAGATTAGCCCTCGTCTGAATAGTGTAACCGCAGCCGTAGAAAGTAAAAACAAAAAATAAAAGTGTAAAATTAAAGAATAATTTTAAATCTTTAATTGAAATTTTCAATTTTTCTTTTTGCATTTTTTAATTTGCTACCCCGCAACGATATTCACCAGCTTGCCTTGCACAACAATGACCTTCTTTATCTCTTTGCCATCGAGAGTCTCTTTTACCTTCTGCTCCTGCAATGCCCTCTGTTTAGCTTCATCGTCGGACATGCCGGCAGGCGCTGTTATCTTAGCACGAAGCTTGCCATTTATCTGCACAACAAGTTCGATTTCCTCTTCCTTTGCCATGTCTTCATCCCATAACGGCCATGAATGCTCGAATATGCTTCTCTTTTCTCCCATCGCCTCCCCCGTTATCTCCCATAATTCCTCGCTTATATGAGGGGCAAACGGAGCGAGCATCAAAAGCAGGCTCTTTATTGCGAAATCGGTTTCTTTGCCCGGAGCATTGTCTGATATCTCGTTTGTCAGCTCCATGAGGGCGGCAATTGCGGTGTTGAAGTGGTATTCCTTTTCTATGTCTGATGTGACTTTTTTTATTGTCTGATGGGTTTTCTTTAAAAGCGCATTAGTGCGGAAGCTCGGAAGTGCGGAAGTTACTTCTGCTCTTCTGCTCTTCTGCTCTTCTGCTTTATGTTTATAAACTATTCCCCATACCCTGTTCAAAAATCTATAAGCGCCTTCAACGCCTTTATCAGACCATTCGAGGTCCCTTTCAGGGGGGGCCGCAAAAAGCGAGAAGAGCCTTATGGTGTCTGCGCCGTATTTGTTAATAAGGGCATCGGGATCGATCACATTTTTTTTGGATTTAGACATCTTTTCTACGCGGCCTTTTTCAACTTCATTAGCGCAAAGGATGCACTTCCCATTTTTCACCTCTTCCGGGAAAAGCCAGCCGTGCTCCGGGCATTTCCATGTCTCTTTGCAGACCATCCCCTGCGTAAGAAGATTCTGAAACGGCTCTCTTGAACTGAGGACGCCGAGGTCTCTCAACGCTTTTGTGAAAAACCTCGAATATAAAAGATGAAGCACTGCGTGCTCGATTCCGCCTATGTATTGGTCAACAGGCATCCAGTAATTAAGTGATGAGTGATGAGTGATGAGTGATGAGTTAAAGTCAAAAGGCTTGTTTTTTTCTTCCTCCTGCTGCTCTGCTGCTCTGCTGCTCTGCTGCTCTGTTTTCATGCAATAGGCAATAAAATACCATGACGAGTCAACGAAGGTATCCATTGTGTCGGTCTCGCGCCGCGCGTCCGCATTGCATTTCGGGCACTTGACCTTTAAAAATTTCTCGGACTCCAATAATGGAGAGCCGCCTTCGCCGCTTAATTTCACATCCTCTGGAAGTATTACTGGAAGGTCTTTTTCGGGAACAGGCACTATGCCGCATTTTTCGCAGTATATCACTGGGATCGGCGTGCCCCAGTATCTCTGCCTCGAAATTCCCCAGTCCCTCAGTTTGTAATTGACGGTTATTTTCCCTAATCCTTTATCCGATATGAATCTCGCTATATCTTTTTTCGCATCGCCGCTTTTGAGTCCGCTGAATCTGTCTGAATTTATGAGAACTCCTTCCTCTTCATAAGCCTCTTTCAATTCAGCGCTCCCGATTCCGCAGTCCGTATTCCTTTCAGGAATTATTACGACCTTCACCGGCAGGTTATATTTCTGCGCGAATTCAAAGTCTCTCTGGTCATGCGCGGGGACGGACATAATGGCTCCTGTGCCGTATTCCATAAGAACGAAGTTGGCTACATAAACGGGTATCTTTTCATCTGTCAGAGGATTTATCGCGTAATGGCCTGTGAAGAGTCCTTCCTTGATTTCCTCTTTTCCGTATTGTGCCTTTATCGCATCGAGGCCGGCCATGTCCTGAACAAGCCTTTCCGCGAGGGGATGCGCGGGCGCAATGCACATATATGTAACGCCGAATATGGTATCGGGTCTTGTCGTGTATATTTTAAATTTCTCGCTTGAGCCTTCAATCGGGAAATCAACCTCTACTCCTTCGCTCTTTCCTATCCAGTTTTTCTGCATGGCAACTACACGCTCGGGCCATCCTTTCAATTCATCGCATCCCTGAAGCAGTTCTTCCGCGTAAGCAGTTATCTTAAAAAACCACTGCTCAAGCTCTTTCTGGATCACCGTGCTGTCGCACCTCCAGCACGCGCCTTCGATAACCTGCTCGTTCGCGAGCACCGTAGCGCACGAAGGACACCAGTTCACGAATGACGACTTTTTGTAAGCGAGCCCTTTTTCAAAGAGCTTGAGGAAAAACCACTGGTTCCATTTGTAATATTCGGGACTGCAAGTAGTAACTTCCCTTTCCCAGTCATAACTCAGTCCCATGCGGTCGAGCTGTATTTTCATGTGCTCTATATTTTCATAAGTCCACTTGGCCGGATGAGTGTCGTGCTTTATAGCGGCGTTCTCGGCAGGAAGGCCGAATGCGTCCCATCCCATCGGATGAAGCACATTAAAGCCGCGCATCTTTTTGTATCGAGCAATGACGTCGCCTATCGCGTAATTGCGGACATGTCCCATGTGTATCTTTCCCGAGGGATAGGGGAACATCTCGAGGCAGTAGAATTTTTCTTTAGAATTGTCCGCTTCTGTCTTGTGGAGCTTTCTCTCAGCCCAATATTTCTGCCACTTCAACTCAATCTCCTGCGGATTATATTTCTCCTGCAAAAAAAACCTCCGAATTTCTGCCCTATGCGGTTAAATCTCACTTATGATTTTATCAGCAGTTGTTGTTTTGATTTTCTTGAGATTTTATAGACTGCTTTTTTATCACATATTCGCAACTGTTTTTCTCTACCTGAGATATTATATCGAGTAACATCTCCGTTCATTTCTTCAATCCGTAATTTAGCTATTTCAATATACTCCTTATTTATATCAATGCCAATAAACTTTCTGCCCAAAATTTTTGCTGCCACTAAAGTTGTTCCGCTGCCGCAAAACGGATCAAGGACAACTGCCTCATCCGAATAAGTTGTTAGTTTTATAATATGCTCGCATAAGCTCAAAGGCTTTACCGTCTTATGTATATTAAAATTCCCTTTTTCTTTTTTGTCCGGCTTTGAAATCAAAAAGCATTTATCAACCACTTCATTGATTGTGTCCGTTGAAACTACATTGGCCGGAAACATATCCTGACCGATTTTCACATCTGTATTGAGCAATCCTACTTTATATTTTCTGAAATTCTCCAAAAATGTGCCTTCCGGTTCTTTTTGGGCCATTACAATCGGCTCAAAGCAAGATTTGATTTGCGGCGTTTTCCAGCCGAGCAACTGTTTTTTTAAATTCGTTTTTGTTTGCTCATTCTCATTCAGTTTATCAATAAAATGGTTTAGACTCATTGCCTTGGGCTGATTTTGCGTATAGAGCCAGATAAAAGAGTCTCGTATAAAAAATCCGATGTCGTCAATCGCACAAACCATGCGGTGATATAGTCTCGGACTGGAAAAGGAAAAGAAAAATCCGCCCGGTTTTAAAACCCTTAAAATCTCTTTTGAAATCTTATAATACCACTTATAAAAGTTTTTCCCTTGCTCACGGTCAAATTTCATTCCGGCAGGCAGCGACTTGACGACATGATGGTATTTCTTGCTTGAAACCTTTTTCTCATCCCAGCCGGCGTCCATCTTATCTAAAAAATACGGAGGGTCGGTTAAAACTAAATCAACGGTGTTGTCTGCAATATTAGGCAGAATTTGCAGCGCATCACCATGTATGATTTTATTCAAATGCTTACCATTCATTTGGATTTTTACCTTTAAACTCGTTGTATAAAATTCTATAAATACCTCTTTTTGCTTTTTCACTGCACTTTTTAATTATTGCCGGCTTTGCAATTCCTCTAACCCTTCCTCTTTCGTCAAATATCCAAAAATCTCTGTATGCGCGATTGCATTTTTGACATTGAGGAATAATGTTTCCTTCAATCAAAGGTTTTGATGAGTCTATATGCGCCTTTTGCAAATTCGTTATTGTGTTCGGATAGTGGAGATTTTTCTTGCCTTCCTCTGAACCGCAGGTGGCGCAGTGATTTCCATATTGACGTTTAATTGCCTCCCAATTCCCGGTCGCCTCAATTCTGTGTCCTTTGAAATGAGGATAAGGCCTTTCCAGAGTAATCAAGCGATACTCTCCGCTTTTCTTTACATGGACATTATCTCTGCCTCCTGCTGAAATAAACCACCCTTTTTGCGCCCCGAGATGTCTTGCCTGCTGAACATCATTGATTTTGGGATAAAATTTTCTGATAAATTCTGTGAGCTCGCCCTTCATCACAGAAACAGTACTTGGATAAAACCTTGCAAGATACACTAACACCAGAGCATCCTTTACATAATTGCCGTCAGCATCCTGCAACTTCGGTAATTTCACGCCATGCTTCTTCAGATATTTTTCATGGTAATCCTTAACGATTTGATATACTTCTTCAATTTCTCTGTTTGTCATCTTTATCTCCTCAGAATTTTATCCCGAAATCGGGGAATAGCGCCGAGAGCTGCCCCATCCTGTTTGTCAGGAGCATGATGCCGAAGGCGATGAGGATCAGTCCGCTGATTATCATTATCACCTTCATGAATTTATGTATTTTCCTCGTGTAAGTGAGGAACAGATTAATGGCGAGGGTTGAAAGGATGAAAGGTATGGCGAGACCGAGGGAATATACCGATAAAAGCTTCAGGCCGTATGCCGCAGACGCCTTTGAACTCGCATATATCAGGATGCTGCCGAGGATAGGGCCTATGCAGGGCGTCCATCCGGCGGCAAAGCTCATTCCGATAAAAAACGCGCCTATATAGCCCGCATGGCCTTTGTCAATATGGAATCTCTTTTCCCTCATCAAAAAATCGAGCTTTATAAAGCCCGCTATGAAGAAACCGAATATGATCGTAAGGATGCCTCCCGCTATCCTCAGATCATCCTGATATTTAAGGAGCAGGCTGCCGATCAGAGACGATGATGCGCCAAGAGACACAAAGATCGTAGAAAAGCCGAAAATAAAAGCTATTGTATTCGGCATGGTCTTGGCGATTGTTTTTGAAATTTTTTGGGAGTGTTTTAATTCGTCGAGGGATACGCCTGTTATAAACGAGACATACGCAGGCACGAGCGGCAATACGCACGGCGAAAGAAACGAGAATACCCCAGCCAGAAAGGCCATCGTAAAAGAGACATCGCTCATCTGCCGCATTCCTCCTGACCGCCCTTTATTTTTTCCACTGCGTGAGGTATTACGTCAATTATCACTTCGAGATTCTCTTTTACGGCAGCAGGACTGCCCGGAAGGTTTATTATCATGGTTTTGCCCCTGACTCCCGCGACTGCCCTCGAAAGCATCGCCCTGTTCGTTTTTTTCAGTCCCTCCATCCTCATTGCTTCCGCTATGCCGGGGATCTCTCGCTCGATGACATCGAGAGTCGCTTCGGGAGTGACATCCCTCGGCGAAAGGCCTGTGCCTCCTGTTGTCAGGATCAGGTCAACCTTGCCGCTATAATGCAAAAGCCTTTCCTTTATTAAATCCCTTTCGTCGGGAAGTATCTCGTAATGCCTGACTTCGCCTATGGACTTGAGCGTTTCCTCGATGGCAGGGCCGCTTTTGTCTTCTCTTTCGCCTTTAGAGCCTTTGTCGCTTAATGTCAGTACCGCAACGGTAATCATATTCGGGTCAGGAGTATTCCTCGACCGTTTTTCTCAGCATTACGGAGACCTCGTCTCCTACCTTTATTTTGCCGCCTTTGAGGACTTTTATGAAGATCCCTTCTTTAGGCATGACGCAGTCTCCGGCCTGATGATAGATAGCGCATCTCGTATGGCATTCCTTTCCTATCTGGCTTACCTCTCCTATTACATCCCTGCCTATCTTCATCCTCGTGCCGACAGGAAGCGCGGGAAGATCTAATCCCTCTGTTGTAATGTTTTCCGCAAAGTCTCCGGGCTTTACATTAAGTCCCATATCCTGCATCTTTTTTACGCTTTCCAGCGCGAGCAGGCTGACCTGCCTGTGCCACTTATCCGAGGCATGGGCATCGCCCTCGATGCCTGTGTTTTCGATTATATTTACCTCTTCAACCGGCTTTTTCCTCATCCCTTTTTTCTCGCTGATATTTATTGATACAACCTTTCCTGTCATAAAACCTCTCCTGCCTTTATTATTATTGATTAAAATAACACAAATAATAAAATCATGTCAGCAATCATGGCTTTACCATAAAAACACAGGGAGGAAATATCCTCCCTGTATAAACCCTTTTCTCTACGCTGCTCAGATCAACCTGCTCTATCTTATTGAATTAATCTATTGGCCTGTGCAGATCCCTTCTCAGCTTCCGCTTGTCATGCTGCAGTTCCGCCACATCTTTCCTTATTTTCCGCTTGTCCTGCCTGATCTCCTTTATATCATGCCTGATTTCAGCCCTGCTTGCACCCTCTCTTAGATCTTCCCTTAGCTCCCTTCTGTCTTCTCTAAGCTCGTTAATATCCTCCCGGAGTTCTCTTCTATCTTCCCTTATCTCCCTTATATCACTTTTTATAAGCGCTCTTTTCTCCTCAGGTGTCAGGGATAAACCGGGCATTGCCCAAACAGCCACAAAACATACAGCCATTGCCACAATTAATGAATATCTTTTCATTGTATCCTCCTCGTTTTCAAAGTTGAATCATTTTAAATCGTTAATCTCAGCCTTTCATATTTTGATATCCGTTTTAAAATGCCCTCATATTTTTGAACCCTCCTTTCCATGACCTTTATTTTCCTCAGTCTTTGGTTTTATAGATGCTGAATTTCTGAAAAGGTTTACAAATTACCTTTTGTGATAATATATGTAAACTTTTTGCACATCACTATGCTCTAAATGGGTAAGAAGCAAATTTGAAATGAATGCAAATACAGCACTCAGTGACGAAGAACTGATCAAAAAGATTAAAGAAAGAGATGAAACAGCTTTTGGTGAGCTTGTCAACAGATATAAAAGGCTGGGTCTTTCACTGGCGCACAGCATGACAGGCAATATGCAAGACGCAGAGGACATATCGCAGGAGGCATTTGCCATAGTTTACACGGAAATAGCTAAATTCAGGGGAGAGAGCAGTTTCAAAACATGGTTTTATAAGATCGTCCTGAATCTCTGCAGGGCGCATAACAGAAAGACACGCCTCGCCTCCCTAATCCCTCTGCATTTTATCAACAAAGAAGGTGAAGAAGAGGCTATCGAAATCAAAGGAGGAACAAACCCTGAAAAAGAGTTCTCTGACAAACAGAAGGGAAGCGCCATAGCTAATGCTGTCAAGAGATTGCCTATAAAACAAAGAGAGGCATTCGTGATGAAACACTTAAGGGGTTTAAAGATAAGCGAGATATCAGAAATCATGGGTTGCGCGGAGGGAACGGTTAAGGTGCATTTATTCAGGGCTGTCAGAGATCTCCAGAAAAAATTAAAGGGGGTTTTGCGATGAGATGCAGGGATGCAGAAAAGGACTTGCTGCTTTACTACTATGAAGAGCTTGACCCATCCGCAACCGAAGAGATTAAAAGGCATCTTGAAACATGCAGCAGATGCCTCTATTCATGGGAAAAGATCAGGACTTCACTTGATAAGCTAAAGATAAAAGAACATGAACCGGCTGATGCATATTGGAATAACTATCTTGAAAAGGTGTATGAAAAGATTGAAGCGAAAGGTTCTAAAAAATATTTTGTGGTTCTTAAACCAGCCATTGTATATGTATTCGCCATAATACTGGTAATAATAACAGGCATTGGCGGATTCAAGGTATATGAGAAAAAGCAGGAAGATGCCTTTGTTACTAAAAATCATGAGATGATTAAAGACCTTGAATTACTGGAGAACCTTGAAATATTACAAGACCTTGAAGAGATTGAAAACATTAAAACTTGATATGAAAATATTTTTAACCAGCTTATTTAGTTTCATCTTTTTGACTGGTTCTTTTGCGTCAGTTGTAAAGGCCGAGAACTATGAAGAAAACCTTAAAAGATGGCAACAGATGCCCCCTTCTGAAAAAGAAGCAATTAAGGAAAGGTTCAGAGAATGGGAAAAACTATCGCCTGAAGAAAGGGATTTGCTGAAGAATAATTACAGACGATTTAAAAATCTGCCGCCTGAAGACAGAAAATCAATGCTGGAGAAATTTGAAAGGTTCAAACAGCTTCCTCCTGAAGAGAAAAAAAGATTACGGGACAATTATTCCAGATGGAAAAGTCTCCCTCCAGAGAAAAGACGATATTTGAAAGACGCAATGAAAAGATGGCAAGATCTAACGCCTGAACAGAGGGATTTCATCAAAGACCAGATAAAAAAGAAAAAGCAGGGACGCGAAGACCTATTCCCTCCCCATGACTTCAACCCGCAATAATCCCTCCGCCTATCACCACCTCTCCGTTATAGAAAACAGCGCTTTGCCCGGGTGCAGGCGCCCACTGGGGCTCGTTATAAACAATCTCTACCCTGTCGTTATCAAGAACAATAACAGTAGCAGGCTCATCTTTCATAGTTGACCTTACTTTCACCGTAGCCGTGAATTTATAATTCGTAACCTGTAATTCGTAATCCGTCATCAACCAATTAACATCTTTCACTACAAACTCCTTCATCATTGCCGCTTCCCGGGGCCCCACATATATTGCATTTTTTGAAGGGTCTATTCTCGTCACGAATAGCGGCTTGCCTGTTGATAAGCCGAGCCTCTTCCTCTGTCCGATAGTATATAAATGGATTCCCTTGTGTCTTCCTATAAGCTTGCCTGTTTCAACATCAATGATTAAGCCTTCACCGGCTTCGGTAAGGTTTTCGAGGAACTTGAAATAATTTCTGTCTTCTATAAAGCATATCTCCTGACTCTCAGGCCTATTAGCAGCAGGCAGATTCATAGTTTTTGCAATCTTCCTGACTTCATCCTTTTTTTTATCACCGAGGGGCAGCTTAAGCCGTTTAATCTCTTCTGTTCTTAAGATATATAGCACATAAGACTGGTCTTTTTTCGCATCTATCCCTTTGAGGAGCTTCTGATCCTCTATCCTTGCATAATGCCCTGTTGCAATGAAATCAGCGTCTTTTTCAGATGCTATTTCCAAAAGATATGGAAACTTTATGTATTTGTTGCACATGATGCACGGATTAGGAGTAATGCCCTTTGAATAGGCTGTGATAAAGGGCTCTATTACCCTTTCCATGAATTCTTCCCGTAAATCCACAGATGTGTGTCTCACGCCCATGTGCGCTGCAGTACTCCCTGCATCCTTTATTGCCTCGATGGAGCAGCAGCCTGTAAAGGTATTTTTCAGCCGCGCCTCGTAGAGAATAAAGCTTACGCCTTCTACCTCATATCCCTGCTGTTTCAGTAGATATGCGGTTACGGATGAGTCAACCCCTCCACTCATGCCCACGATTACCTTGCTCATATTCTTAGCATATCCGCTTTTACTTTTGTTTTTCAAATATGTTACATTGATCAATAGTTAGACATTCTTAATAGGTAGCAGGCGTGCTGAAAAGCCTTTAATAGCGATACCTTAGCGCCGAATCCTCCAGCATTAGAGGCAATTTTAGCATTATCTTTATATTAAGCAGAAAAACAGGCATCTAATAATCTTATCGCATTATTAAAGCTTTGAGGCATGCCTGCTATCTATGATTATGAATTTTTATGATTTTTAATGCAAGATACAAAAGGAGATATACGATGAGAACCTTTTTATGGATAGTGATAGCGGCTGCCTTTATTGCGTCATGTGCCAAAGACGGACAGAAAGGTGATTATGTTGCAAAAATAGACGGAACAAAGATAACTCAGGAAGATGTGCAGGCAGCAATTGCTTCCCTTCCTGATGCGGCAAAGGAATTTTTCAAAGGGACTGAAGGGACGGCAAGGTTTGTAGATGAGGTTGTAAAGAAGGAGTTGTTATACCTCGAGGCTAAAAAAAGGGGATTAGACAAAAACAAGGATTTGCAGAAAAAAATAGATGAGTTCAAGAAATTTACAATCATCAACCAGCTTCTTGAAAAAGAGATAGAGGCATCAGCAAAGGTCTCTGATAAGGATATAAAGGAATATTACGATAAACACAAAGATGAATTCATGCTGAACAATCAGGTCAGATTAAGCCATATATTGATAAAAACAGAAGGAGATGCAAAAAAGGCAGCGGAGAGACTGCAGAAAGGTGAAGACTTTGCAAAGGTAGCTGCTGAGATGTCACAGGACAAAGCATCTGCGAAATTAGGAGGGGACATAGGCTCCTTTAAAAGAGGGGAATTGACCCCTGAACTTGAGAATGTTGCATTCAGGCTCAAGAAAGGCGAAATTAGCATTCCGATAAAACTAAAAGACGGTTTTCACATACTTAAGGTAACAGACTCAAAAGGCAGTGTGCCTGAATTCGATAAAATAAAAGGACTTATAAGTCAAAAATTAGCCGCTGAAAGACAGCAGAAGGCATTTGACAATTTAATAGAGAACCTGAAAAAGAGCTATAAGATAGATATAAACAAGGATGCTCTCTCAAAAATAACAATAGCGCCTACACCTCAGCCCGCGCCTCAGAAGAAAGATAAATAAAGCTTATTTACCTATACAGAATACGCTGAATATCCTGTTCAGGATGTCTTCTGTGGTAACTGCTCCGACAATCTCACCGAGGCTGTCAAGCGATTCCCTGAGATTAAGAGCAACCACCTCAAGAGGCTCGTTTCTTTTTAAACTGTTTTCCGCGGCTTGAATCGCATCCAATGCCATGTCTATTAACTGCTTATGCCTGATATTCGTTACGAGTACATTTTGAATATCAACGGTTCTATTCGAGGTTTTGGTTGAAGATATGCAGAGAGAATAAATAGTGTTCTTTAGTTCATCAATGCCTTCGCCCTTCAAAGCGGAGACATTGATAACAGGCTTGTTGTCAAATGAATGAAAAACGAAATCATTAGTTTGAATATCGGACTTGTTGATTGCAAAAACAGTTTTCTTATCCCTGACCTTTTCAATTAATTCCATGTCCGCATCATCCAGAGGCCTGCTCGCATCTAAAACCGCTATCACAATATCTGCGCCCTCAATAGCTTTTAAGCTCCTTTTTACTCCCTCCATCTCCGCAAGGTCATGTGTTTCTCTTATGCCAGCCGTATCCATTACTTTCAGAGGAAGGCCGGAGATGTTAAGATAGCCCTCGATTACATCCCTTGTTGTTCCGGGGATTTCCGTAACTATTGCCCTGTCTTTCTGCAATAATGCATTCAAGAGAGACGACTTGCCTACATTCGGCTTTCCGACGATTGCTGTAGAGACGCCCTCTCTGAAAAACCTTCCTTCATTATAGCCTTTGGAAAGATTCCCAAGCTCTTCGCCTATGTCCTGCATTGCCTTGATCATCGCAGCTTTTGTAAGAGTCTCAATATCATCTTCCGGAAAGTCAATATACGCCTCGATATGCGCGCATATGTCTGTAAGCCTGTCTCTGATATCAATTATCCTATTTGAAAGCCTTCCTTCAAGCTGATTGAGCGCAAGCCTCTCTGCCTGCTCTGTCTTTGCCCTTATGATGTCAATGACAGCTTCCGCCTGAGACAAGTCTATTCTGCCGTTTAAGAACGCTCTTTTCGTAAATTCTCCGGCCTCTGCAACCCGTGCTCCGAATTTTAATAGGAATTGCAAGGTTATCCTGAGCGGAAGCGCGCCTCCGTGGCAGTTGATCTCAACAACATCCTCTTTTGTGTATGTATGCGGCGCCTTCATGACAGAGACCAAGACCTCGTCAATTCTTTCTCCGGTTTCGGGGTTATTTATAAAACCATAAACAATAGTGTGTGATTTAGCGTCTTTCAGTTTTTTGGATTTTTGGGAGGAAAAAATTTTGTCTGCAATAGAGATCGCATTTTTTCCGCTAAGGCGCACAATTCCAATTCCGCCTTCGCCTATTGGCGTTGAAATAGCTGCTATTGTGTCGTCAAGAAAATTCATAAGTGCGGATCAAGTGAGATGGAGGGAAGCCGTATAATAGAGCCCTGATATGTGCAGTGGATGCCTATTGCTTCAAGCACTGCCGATGTAACAATTACAACGCCTTTGGTATAAATTCCGTTAAGGTCAATTACATCCTGTATTGGCTTAAGGCCTATCAAGAGGAAAAAAGCGCCCATTAGGATAAGATAGACAAGAGCAAACCTCCCTATGTTTATCTTTAACTTTGAGGCGCTTGAATTCTTTTTAGAAAAACGATTCTTCTTATGTTTCATTGTTTATGATTATACTACACAATTGAGTTTTTATAAAAAGAGGCGGGGCGAATCGAATTGCCTCACAATAAATGTTACCGAAGTAAAGGATAAAAAGGAATCGTTGACTCATAATGCATGTTACCCGAAAAACATGCGCATAAAAGGAGCGCATTATGAGTTCACAGTCCAAAAGGGAGTATCTTGAAGCTATCTATTTACGGTACAAGAGAGCCAGCCGCAAGGGAAAAGCTGTTATTCTTGACGAGTTTTGTGCCACTTGCGGGTATCACCGTAAATATGCCATAAGACTCCTTCGCAAGTTCAGACGATTTATAAAACCAAAGCATACCAAAATATGATATTCCCAAGACACCTTATCAAAGAATTATGAATTCACCAGATATCCCTGTTTCTGTAAAGCAATCTCTTACAGAACAGTTTGAAAGGCTGAATCCGTTTCATCTGAGAAAGGGCATGGAAGAGAAGCTGAAAAATATATTCGCTTCCTGTTATAAAAAATACGTTGAGTCATCAAACCTCCGGTAACATTTTACTATGAGTCAACTGGGAATGCCCCGCTTTTTGCTTTCCGTTTTCCGCTTTCCGTTTTCCGTTTCATGCATTTCGCCTATAGTCCAGATAACTGGTAAAGAAAATCCATATATGATTGACTTTAGCATGTGTTTAAAGTATCTTTAAAAAATGAGAATCGAGACTTCTTTATTAGGACAGCTTTTATTAAAGGCGAGACTCATAACTGAAAATCAGCTTAATGAAGCCATCCGCATTCAAAAAGAGGATGGCACAAGGCTTGGTTCAGCGCTTCTCAAGCTAAGGTATATAAATGAGGATAGCCTGATAACTTTTTTGAGCCGTCAATATAACACACCTGCCATAAACATTGCAGACCATAAAATCGACACATCCCTTTTGAGGCTGATTCCGTATGAATTGGCAAAAAAACATCAACTTATTCCGATTTCAAAGGAAGGAGCATCTTTGCGGGTCGCGATCACGGATCCATCCAACAGCTTTGCGATAGACGATGTGCGTTTTCTAACAGGCATGAAGGTATCGGTCTATGTGGCTTCCGAGTCATCCATTAAGGAAGCTATAGAGACCAATTATCCAAAGAGGGAAAGGGAAGTAAAGAAGGTTTCCGGCAAGGCAGAACAAAAAGATATTCTTGCTCTTGAGGACCTCGGCAAAGTCATAGGCAGTGTTTTGGAAGATATAACAGTCGTTGAAGAAAAGGAAGAAGAGAAGGCGATCAAGGAAGTGGATGCCCCGGTAGTTAAGCTGGTAAACGGTATTTTGATTAATGCCATAAAGTCCCGCGCCAGTGATATACACATAGAGCCTTTTGAGGACATACTAATGATAAGATATAGGGTTGACGGGGTCTTGCAGCCTGTTTTAAAACTGCCGCTCAGGATAAAGAACGCCCTGACATCGCGTGTGAAGATAATGTCCAACCTTGATATATCAGAACGAAGGTTGCCTCAGGACGGCAGAATGAAACTCAAATTTGGCGACAACAGGGAAGTGGACTTCAGGGTTTCTTCCATGCCCACCCTTTTTGGAGAAAAAGTAGTATTAAGACTTCTCGACAAATCAAGTCTGCAATTAGACCTCTTAATGCTGGGCTTTGACAAAAAGCAACTGCAGGACTTTCTTGAAGCCATCAAAAAACCATATGGCATGATACTCGTGACAGGTCCGACAGGCAGCGGCAAGACCACAACTCTTTATTCTGCCCTTTCAAGGCTGAACAATCCAGGAATCAATATAATGACCGCAGAGGACCCTATCGAATACGATTTCTTCGGGATAAATCAAATCCAAATAAAGGAAGAGATTGGTTTAACCTTTGCGTCTGCTCTAAGGTCATTTTTGAGACAGGACCCTGACATCATCATGGTTGGCGAGATAAGGGACTTTGAGACAGCAGAGATCGCTGTTAAAGCTGCTCTCACAGGACATCTGGTATTAAGCACTATACATACCAATGATGCCCCAAGCACAATAACAAGGCTTATAAATATGGGAATAGAGCCGTTTCTTGTGTCGTCATCCGTTATTTTAATAGTTGCACAGAGGCTTATCAGAAAGATATGCGATAACTGCAAGATTGGACAAGAGGTCTCAGAAGCAGCATTGCTAAAGATAGGTTTTCCTCCTGACAGGATTAAGGGCACAGAATGTTATGCTGGAGCGGGTTGTCCGGAGTGCAATGAAACCGGATATAAAGGAAGGATAGCGCTTTATGAGGTTATTCCACTAAATGAAGGACTGAAAGAACTAATACTTCAGGGAGCTACAGCATCGGAAATAAAGAAGGAGGCCATAAGACTGGGAATGTCCACTCTTAGACAGAGCGGAATAAAAAAGATAATTGAAGGGATGACAACCATTGAAGAAGTTGCGAGAGTAACGTTTGAGGATTAAGGCAGATTAGGTTATTCTCTCTGGATGGGTATAGACATTCAGCCTGTCAGCCCTTATAAATCCGACAACAGTTATTCCATTTTTCTCTGCAATCTCTACAGCCAGACTTGTTGGAGATGTCCTGCTCGCAACTATTGGGATGTTCCATCTGGCGCACTTGGATACGATTTCTGATGACAGCCTTCCGCTTGCCAACATTATCTTGCCCTCAAAAGGGATGTTTTCTAATATTGCATATCCGATAACCTTATCAACCGCATTGTGTCTTCCTATATCCTCAGCAAGACAGAGCATATGATGTCCGTCACTGAGCCCTGCGCTGTGGACACAGCCTGTCAATTTATAAAGCTCCGAGGCGCTCTGGAACCGTTTAAACAAATTTTTCAAGTCTTCTGCTTTAATACAGAAAAGGTCATCTGTTTTTTGCAGGGACAATCTCTTTGGAAAAGTTATCCCTCCTATACAGCCAGACGTTATGACTGCGCCGTCAGTAGAAGCCTCTCCTTCTGCTGGTATATCAACAAAGATATCGTCCCTGTATTCTATGGACATTCTCTCTGCACACCAACTGCCTTTAATAATATCTTCGGTCATAAACATTCCCACAACCAATTCTCTGACCATAACAGGTGTGCAATAAAGGCTTAATACCTCTTTGGCATTTACTGAAACTCTGAGTCTTTTTTCTATAGCTATCAGATCTTCTCGCTTTTCAAGAGAAGAACTATCGCTTTTGTATATTTTCCGCTTTATGAAACTGTTCATTGTAGCAGCAAATGAGTGAACGGGTTTATAGGTGATTTACCGAGAGAGTTGTTCATACATTCTTGCATTCTCTATGGCTGTCCCGCATACCTCGGCAAGAGATGCGGAAAAAGCGATATCTTCATCTGAGAATTGATGAGGAACACCGGTGAGAAGTCTCAAAACGCCTATCACCTTATCCCTTGCAATTATAGGTAGTGTCAGCATGCTCTTTATGCCTTCTTCCATAGCTTCCTTCTGATAATGCACCCTCTGGTCAGTGGCAACGTCGTATATTGCAACAGGCCTTGTCTGGAGCGCCTCCATGACATTTTCCTCGGTGTCCACAGGGCCTCTTCCAAGATACTTTTCGCTCAGCCCATTGGCAGCAACCAGTTCAAGGTTTTCTCCAGTGTCGTCGAGCAGTCTTATTGTCGCAGCCTTTAAATTCATTACCTCAGGCAATTTCTTCACTATAAGATTGAGCACCTCGTTTAGTTTTAAGGTCGAACTGACTGCCTTTGTTATTTCTTCAAATACCTTCAGATATTCCCTCGCCCTTGACACTGTGGTCTCAAAGGTTCTGGCATTAACTATGGCTATGGCAGCCTGCTCTGTTATGGCTGTCATAAACTTCAGATCCTCGTCTTTGTATTTTACAGGTTCGGCAGTATACATCCTCAGAACACCTATTACTTCTTTCTTGAATTTCACGGGGATAGAAAGTATACTCCTTATTCCCTCTTCCTCTGCTTCAGAGCGGTATTTTGAGTCTGCATCAGAGGTGATGTCATAGATAGAAACAGCCTTGCCCTCCAGTGCGTCTGCTATGCTTCTATCATATTCAACAGGCCCCTTATTTACATATTGTTCTGATAAACCGTGAAATGCCGCCATTTCCAATTGATTGGTCTCTTTGTTCAGAAGCCTGAGCATACTCGCCTTAACATTCATCACTTTGGCAGCATTTGTTACAATCAGGGACAACACCTCATCCAGTGACAGGCTTGAGCTTATGGCCTTGCAGATGTTCTGATAGCTCTCGAGATAGACTTTCTTTTCGAATATCTTGTCCGCGCAATCAGGACACATGCCGTGGGTAAAAACCCCGAATCCTTCTTCTGTCAGGTATTTCTCTATCTGTTTCCAAGAATCCTCGCTTATCTTTATCTTCTTGCACCATGCGCATATAGGTATCAGTCTGTCGCTTCTGTGGCTCTTAAGGTGAGCTTCAACAGCAGCAAAGACCCTTGAATTATCCCTGATAATAGAAACTGCGCCAATGAGCTTATCGCCCCTGAAGACCGGAGATGCTTGCTCTTCGATATAATGCCGTTCATGATTTTTACCAATCAGGAAGAGATTTTTTATCACTTTCTTAGAAGCTTGCAAGCAGAGCGCTATCGGATATTCATAAGAAGAGAGCGGTGCGCCTGATTCATCCTCATATTTCAAGGCATCTTCGAAATGCCTGCCAATCGCCGCTTCTTCGGTTTGCCCGCTGAACTCCGTCATACCACGGTTCCAGTGTGTTACCTTCCGTCCAATGTCTATAAAATAAACGCCGTCCGCTATGCTGTAGAAAATATCGCTATATATATTCTTAAACATAATGTATTATAGCCTAAACATAATGAGAATTGGCATGATAAATGCAAAAGGCTAAAGCGCCGAGAATCTACCGAAGATCTAAGGCAACTATCCCGAAGTTGTTATTCCTATTCTTATCTCCTTGCCGATGTCTATACAAAGCCCTCGCTTTTAGCAGTTAGCGATAACTCCTTATTGCCCTTCCGGCAGAGAAGGTATCTGGGTAGTCTCATAAAAGGCTATTATCCTTGTATGCTGGTATCTTTGATGTTCCTTCATTGTTATATTTTGAGGACTATAAACGTCACCAATGCCGTAAACTTTAAAAAACTCATGCTGATTATTTACAAGATACTTGTCAATAATCTCCATTGGAGTCTCAGACCGTTGCTTTGCTAATCTTTGATTTAGTTTTTTGTCGCCAAAGGCTGAGGCGCTGCCAATTGAAATTAATAAGACTTTTCTGCCTCTGCTTTCCCTTGATAAAAAGTCAGCAAACCTGACAAGCCTATCATATTCAAGGGAGTTCTTTTCTAATCTGCTTGATCCTGTAGGGAAAAAGATTGTTATTTCTCCTGTGCCATGTCTTTTTGACATCTGTTCAATAATCTGAATTGCTTTCTGCGCTGTTTCAAGATTGCTCTTGCTCGTCTCAAGTATCTTTCTGTTGGATTCATCTAACTTCTGAATCCCTGCCTCTATCCTCTGCGTGGCATGCTTTAATGCCTCATCATTGTTGAGAGACCTCTTTGTGTTGGCTTTAATCTCTGATAGTTCTTCTATAGCCATATTATGAGAGTCAACAAATATTTGAGCGAGCGTAGTTGCCTGCTCCTTTGACGCTGCGCCGGTAATCGTGCCTTTTGGAAACTCCACTATTTTTGTAGCACCTGCCGTATCTTTCATTTGAAGCTCTTTAACCTCGCCCGCGCAGCCCACAAGAAAGACTGACACAATAATGCCTAAAATAAACGCCCTCATAATCAATTCCTCCTTAATTGTGTAAAATTTATAAAATTATACACAAAAAGCTAATGCTTCGTCATTAAATAAATTCACCTTATGCTAAATCAACCAGACATATACAAAGCATCCTGTTTCGTTGTTTTAATATCTTCTATAATATCGCTGCGAGCCGTCATAGTAACCTTCATCATAGCCGTCATTGAACCCGTCGCCATAGCCGTCTCTATACCCTCTGTTATATCCTCTCCCGCTGTGCCGGTCATATGAATCATAATATATGGGCTCAGTGTAAACTACCGCAGGCTCATAATATACAGTCCTGTAGTATCGTGGATTTATTGCCTGATTCACAACATCCGTAACAATAATCGCAGCCCCTATCCCAAGAGCCGTTCCAAAAGCCCTCTCAAAACTCCTGCCGAACCTGTCGCCTGCAAGAGAAGTTGCAGGTATTGAAAAAACTACTGCCACAAGTAATAAAACTGTAATCAATGTTTTCATGGTCAAATCCTCCGTTTTTGGTTTTGTTGTATTTGATGAGAAAAACTACAGAAGTGTTCAGCGCACTTGCGCTTAATTCCCATTCTGTCCCTGTTTATCTATTTAACCATGCCCTTATATAATGTATTTTCAGCCTCTTGCGCATCGGATAAAGAAATATCACCAGCTTTTTCTATTGGCAGGAGCGCAAATGAGATCATATGAGATTCTTCCCTATATATCCTCACCTCCTTCATCAAGATTTATTTCTTGCCTATATTAGACGCGAAAAATAAAGGAAGCGTTCAGGGTGTTCAAAAACAGTCTATCTATCATTTTAAATATAATTAAAATAATTTAGTATTTATGCTATACTTTTAACTATGATTAAAAGATACATTAAGCGGACGCTGTATCTTGACAGGATACGGCCATTCATGCAGAAGGACATTATCAAGGTGCTTGTCGGACAAAGACGGGTAGGTAAAAGCTATCTTCTTTTTCAGATCATGGACGAGCTGGCACGTCACGGGCTTAAAAAGGGCAACATAATCTATATCAATAAGGAATTGCATGAGTTTGAAGCAATAAGGGATTACAATGACCTGTTGCGGTATATAAAACAGTCGGCAAAAGGGAAAGCAGCCCTCTTTATAGACGAGATTCAGGGCGTAGCCCAGTTTGAGAGGGCGCTGAGAGATCTCCATGCAAGCGGGAAATACGACATTTACTGCACAGGGAGCAACGCCGACCTTCTGTCCGGAGAACTGGCAACTTATCTTTCAGGAAGGTATGTCGAGATCGAGGTCTACAGCCTGACATATCCGGAGTTCATGCTATTCCACAAACTCGACAATACCGAAGAGACCTTCTTGAAATACTTGAAGTATGGCGGCCTTCCTTATCTTGTCAATCTGAAATTGGACGATGCGGTTGTTTATGATTATCTTAAAAGTATAACCAACACGATAATGTTCAAGGATGTAGTTGCTCGATACAGTATTAGAAATGTAGCTTTTCTTGAAAGGCTGACGGAATATCTGGCGGACAATATCGGGAGTTTAGTCTCTGCAAAGAAGATCAGCGATTTTTTGAAATCACAGAAGACAAATATCTCTCCAAATGTAGTGTTGAATTACCTGCATTTTCTCTCTGCTGCATTTCTTGTATTCAAGGTGCAACGTTCGGAAATAGGAGGCAAAAAGCTGTTTGAGATAAATGAGAAATACTATTTTCAGGATTGTGGGCTAAGGCATTCACTTGTGGACTACCGTTTGTCTGACATCAACAAGATGCTCGAAAATATCGTTTACATGCACCTGCGGGCATCCGGCTATACTGTTACGGTCGGACAGTTAGGCAACAGAGAGATTGATTTTGTATGCGAGAGAAAAGGCGAAAAACTCTATGTGCAGATGGCATATCTCATCCCCGACAAGAAGACATGGGACAGGGAGTTCGGGAACCTGCTGAAGATTCAAGACAACTATCCCAAAATCGTTGTTTCTATGGACAAGATGATAGACACCGGTGAAAAGGGCGTAAAACACATGCACATATTGCAGTTTTTAAGCGAGTCTGTATAAAACACTGCTTTTCGACAATAACATTGCCTGCAGCCTGACTGCAAACTTTAACTTGTAATTCCATTAGCACTCCAATGTAACTATAATTTAATTTCAATTTCGTCATAATGATACTGAATGAATATTGCAAGCTCGAATTACAGATGAACCACAGTCTCGCCGCGAGTTGCTGTCAATACCGCAGGCGTTTAGCCTACGGGGTTGTTTAATAACAAGGATTTTATTATAGAAAATCAGCATGATACTTAGCAGGGGCATAGAAATACTTTTTCAGCCCCTGCCGTAAAAGACGAAGTTTAAAATCTTTTATGCAGCCTCAATTTTTACTGCAATCACAGGGATCTTCCCGTTCACAGAGGGATGCGTCATCACATTGACCTTTGCATGTGCAAAATGCGCAGGAGCAAATACTGTTCCTTCCTGAACTTCATCAGAGATCATTGCCTTAAGATATACCTCGCCTCTCCTTGAGATGACCCTTGTAAAACCTTCATCCCTGATATTGTATCTCCTTGCATCTTTTACATTTATCTGAAGATAAGCGTCTGAAACAACAGAATCCAGATTTTTAGAAAGTACGGAGAGGGCGCCTGAATGCTGAAGGATATTGGCTGTGACAAGAGTCAGGGGATACTCATCGTCCACTTTTTCCATAAGTTCATAAGGGGCAGGATTAAATGAGAACTGAGGGCTGAGGGCTGAAGGCTGGATTAATGAGATCTCCTTTCTTATATCTGAAAGCTCTTTTATGCCCAAATCTCTGTTCATTATCCGGGCAAGGTTTCTGAATATCTTCCAGTCAGGGACGGATTGCCCTGTCTCTGCTATTAGTTTTGGAATCTTCTGGATTACGCCGGCGGCAGACATGAACATCCCTTCTTTTTCAGCCCAACTGCTCGCAGGAAGGACAATGTCTGCAAGCTTAGCAGTATCTGTAAGGAATATATCCTGAACTATCAGCAGATCAAGCCCCTTTAAAGTCTTCTCAACCATGGTGACATCCTGAAAGGTCACAAGGGGATTTTCCCCCATTATGTACAGCGCCTTTATTCCATATTCATAGGACATTTGATAGGCGTCTTTCCCGCCAGAGGCTGGCCTTACGCCCACAGATAACATGCCCCGTGTGTTTGCGAATTCAGCAGGGACCTGCAGGGTTTCCGGGTCATCTCCCATAAGTATTACAAGATTTGCAGCGGCTAACAGTGTGCTGAGACTTTTTGTGTTTTCTGACGCATTGGATGTCAAAGATATGAGACGTTTTTTGGATGAGGCATATGCCCTTGCAAGGTTTATTATTTCGCCTTCAGAAATGCCTGTAATCATAGAGACTGCTGAAGGTGTGTAATCTGCAAGACCTTCTATAAAGGCATCAAAGTTTTTTATGCTTTTGACTTCTGGATTAAGCCCTTCATCTATGATTGCCTTTGCCACGCCATTCAGAAGAGCAACACCGGAAGCCGGTTTTATTCTCAGCCATTCTGTGCCCCATCTCGCAAGCTTTGTCTCCTTTGAATCTGCAACTACCAGCTTTGCTCCGTTGTTTCTGGCTTTAATAAAATTCAGTCCCCAGACAGGAAGGGTTGAGGTTATATCAGATTCAACCACAAGCATAAAGTCTGCATTAAGTGGAGCATCCCATTTTATGGGCATGTA
The DNA here is from genome assembly GCA_030017995.1 of Thermodesulfovibrionales bacterium. Lineage (GTDB taxonomy): Bacteria > Nitrospirota > Thermodesulfovibrionia > Thermodesulfovibrionales > Dissulfurispiraceae > JASEGS01. The sequence goes on along the minus strand of JASEGS010000006.1, from coordinate 15,931 downwards.
ATCAAGGCCAAAGGCCTTTTCAATGGTCTTCTGATATTTTACATAGCCGAATCTTGCGGCAGAATCTATATTATCTGTGCCTATGACATTTCTCATGAAACTCTGTAGCATGTGATTATCTTCAATAGAGCATCTCTGGGAGCCGATGGCGCCTATGGCTGACGGTCCGTATTTCTCTTTAATGGATTCGAGTTTTCTTGCTGCATATTCGAGAGTCTCTTCCCACGATGCAGGCGTAAGTTTCCTGTCCTTTTTTATCATAGGAGTTGTAAGTCTGTTTTCAGAATATATGTAGTCAAAGCCGAACCTGCCTTTGCTGCAAAGGTTTCCTTCATTAATTCCAACATCCTCTTTGCCCCTTGCCCTTATTATCCTTCCCTCCCTGATGCTCACATTGGTTGTGCAGCCGCAGCCGCAGTAAGGGCATGTTGTTTTATATTCATCCATATACCATACCCTTGATCTGAACCTGTAAGGCTTGGCGCCAAGCGCGCCGACAGGACATGCATCTATGCACTGTCCGCAGAATTCACAGTTAAGAGTATCTTCAAAAGCAGGGCTTATTTTTGACTTAAACCCCCTTCCAATGATATTGATCGCTCCGACTCCCTGATGTTCGTAGCAAACTCTTACGCACTTACCGCAGAGTATGCATCTGTTTGGATTTCTCTCCACAATCGGCGCATCTATTCTTTCAGGGTCATGCTTTCTTTCAGCGAAGAACCTGCTTTGCGACGGACCATATTTAAAGGCAAGGTCTTGAAGGCTGCATTCACCTGCCTTGTCGCATATAGGGCAATCAAGCGGGTGGTGTACCAGTAAAAGTTCCAGCACCGTCTTCCTTGCTTTTGTAAGTTTCGGTGTTTCTGTAAAGACGACCATGCCGTCTTCTGCTGGTGTAGAACATGAGGCAAAGAGTCTTTTCTGTCCCTCAAGCTCCACCACACAGAGCCTGCAGCCGCCGTAAGGTTTCAGCCGTTTGTCATAACACATATTCGGTATATAAATGCCGTTTTTTAGGGCGGCCTGAAGGATTGTAGAGCCGGGTTCAACTTTTATTGTTTTCCCATTTATAGTGAATTCTATCATACTCTTTCATTCCTCCTTTCCGGCTAATGCAGCCGCATGCATATTCCTTAAAATCTCCTGCGCTGGAAGGTCTTCCTTCAATATTTCCCGCAAAGCTACCGGCCCTATATTTACTGAATCAAATTTGCAAGCCTCATAGCACGAACGACATTGAATGCAGAGTTCCTGTTTAATACGGTGAGGTACTTTCTTTTCTCCGGATATGGCATTCTGCGGACATACCCTTTTACATACGCCGCACGCCTTGCATTTCTCTTCATCTATATAGAATGTGCACAGGTCTTTGCAGACCCCTGTCTTACACCATTTATCCTTTATATGGGATTCATATTCATCCCTGAAATATTTTATTGTGGTCAGCACCGGGTTTGGCGCTGTCTGTCCCAATCCGCAGAGGGATGTGGATATTATGTCCTTGGCAATATCTTGCAGAATTTCCATATCCTCTTCCTTCCCTCTGCCTTCTGTTATATTTGTCAGAAGGTCAAGCATAACAGTAGTGCCTATCCTGCAGGGAGGGCATTTGCCGCATGACTCATCAGTGGTAAACTCAAGAAAGAACTTTGCGACGCTCACCATGCAGTTCAAATCATTCATAACTACCATGCCTCCGGAACCCACTATCGCGCCTGTCTGAACTATATCTTCATATGTCACGGGAGTATCAAGCAGATGCTCCGGAATACAGCCCCCGGAAGGTCCTCCAAGCTGGACTGCCTTGAATTTCCTGCCCTTCGGGATCCCGCCTCCGATATCATATATTATCTTTCTCAGCGGGATGCCCATTGGCACCTCTATGAGCCCTATGTTATTTATAGCGCCGCTCAGGGCAAAAACCTTTGTTCCTGTAGACTTCTCTGTGCCGAGACTCTTATACCACTCAGCGCCGTTTATTATTATCTGTGGGATATTTGCAAAGGTTTCAACATTATTAAGAACAGACGGCTTGCCCCATAAACCCTTTTGTGCAGGGAATGGAGGCCTTGGGATTGGCATACCCCTCTTGCCCTCTAATGACCTCATAAGCGCGGTCTCTTCGCCGCATACAAATGCGCCTGCACCCTGATATATCTCAATATCAAGGTTGAAGCCTGTGCCTAAGATATTTTCACCTAATAAGCCGTTTTCCTTTGCCTGTTGTATGGCAAGTTGCAGTCTGTGAACTGCAAGTGGATATTCTGCCCTTACATATATGTATCCTTTGCTGGCTCCGATTGCCTTTGCGCCTATTATCATGCCCTCAAGGACAACATGCGGGTCTGCCTCCATTATGCTTCTGTCCATAAAAGCGCCGGGGTCTCCTTCATCTCCATTGCAGAGAATATACTTTTGCTCGCCTTTAACCTTATGGCACAATTCCCATTTCATCCCTGTGGGGAACCCTGCTCCGCCTCTGCCCCTTAAACCAGACTTCTTAATCTCATTTATTATCTGCTCTGATGTCATCTCTGTTAATGCCTTCGCAGCAGCCTGATAACCGTCTCTGGCAATATATTCCTCTATCTTTTCAGGGTCTACAAGCCCTTTATTCCTAAGCGCCCTCAGCACCTGCAGGCTGAAAAACGGAATATCTTTCATTAAAGGAATGGTGCTTTTCTTTAAAGGCTCTTTATACATGAGCCTTTCCACCGGTCTTCCTTTTATAAAATGTTCTTCAACAATCACAGGTATATCATTAACAGAAACCTTTTCGTAGAAGATGTCTTCTGGATAAACTGTCATCACCGGACCCTGAGCACAGAAACCATTGCATCCAGTCATAACAACATTTATTTCATTTTCAAGTTCTCTGTTTTTAAGTTCTTCAACAAGAGCATTCCTGACCTTTAAGCTGTTGCCAGCTATGCAGCCGGTGCCTCCGCATAACATAACACTCGCACGATATCTTTCCATTGCTCCTCCTAATACGCTGTTTCGCTGCCCACTGCTAAGGCATACTCCTCTGCTGCCTTGCCCTCTATTACATGCTCTTTAAATATCTTTCTTATCTTTTCTTCATTAAGAAGCACATACTTAACAGGCGCTTCATTAATTATCTCAACAGTTGCCATTGGTTCCTTGCTGCATAGGCCGGCGCACCCTGAAGTTGTTACAATCACATCTTTTATATTGTTCTTGTTAATCTCGTCAATAATCGCCTCCATAATCTTTCTCGCGCCTGCAGCTATTCCGCATGTACCCATATGCACCGTTATCTTTGCCCTTTGTCCGCCCTCCCTTAAAGTGAAGGCAGCCTTATACTCTTCCTTTATTCTCTTCAGATCATCCACTGTCAGTCTCGGCATATATACCTCCTAAATTTTCAGAAGCCAGAAGTCAGAAATCAGAAGTCAGAAAAGAAATAAAAAACTCTGTCATCTGTCCTCTGCCTTCTGCTATTCATATTCTTTTAACAAATCCATCGCCTTCACGGGATTAACAGACCCATGGGTGTCTTTATCTACAACAACAACAGGCGCTAATCCACATGCCCCTAAGCATCTGACAGTTTCAAGTGAGAAACTTTTGTCTGCTGTTATGCCGCCCACTTCAACCTTGAGGCCGCCACTTAGTTTTTTGATTATCTCTTCTGCGCCCTTTACATAACACGCTGTTCCAAGACATACCCTTACATTGTGCTTGCCTTTGGGCTTCATAGTAAAAAAGGAATAAAAAGAAACCACCCCGTGCACCTCGCTGACAGGTATCTTTAAGTTTTTCGCTATGTGTCTCTGAACAACCCTCGGAAGATAACCTACGAGTTCCTGAGATTCCTGAAGTACGGGTATTAAGCTGCCGGGTTTGTTTTTATATTTAGCTATGATAGCATCCAATTTTGCAGCCACTTCATCTGTATAATCCTCCACATGAGGTTCTGGCGCAGCCCCCTTCTTCTTCAATTCCATTGCATGGCCAGCCACCTCAAGGAGATGGATCGGTGAAAATGGTTTCGGCAGATAGTCAATTATCCTGAGACTCAAGGCTTCTTTAATGCTTTCCTGAGAGGGATAGCCCGTAATTACCACTATATTTATATCAGGGTTCTTTGTTCTGACCTGTCTCATAAACTCAATGCCATCCATCTCCGGCATCTTAATATCAGTAATAATAAGGTCATAATTATTTTTGCCCAAAAGATCAAGGCCCTCTCTTGCCGATGTTGCTGTGTCCACCTTGTATCCTTCAGGAGACAGTATCCTTTCGCAGCTCCTCAGAATGATCTGCTCATCGTCAACCGCAAGTATATTTCCTTTAACCATTCATCCTCCTTATACCTGTATGGGTTTGATCCGCACAAGCCATAAAAACCATCCCTCAGAGAGGTGGTCTTTTAATAATGAGCATATGATATCATTGGCGCGGCTATTTGTATCCTTGACAATACCTGTCATTGGGGATTTGACTTCGTAGATATTCCCTTCGCCGGAAAGCAATCTGGCGCACATTTCCCCGGCAGTTACAGCCTTTAAATCCTTCAACATGTCAACATAAAGCAATTGACCGCCTACAAGAAAGTGCCTTACATCCACGCCTATTTCCCATGTTCCTTCTTTTGAAGGTCTTGCCCATGTCCCGTCCTTATAATAAACAGTAAGGTTATCCATTGCTGAGGCAGGAACAACATAGTCTTTGAATTGGTCAATGTAGGCCTTTTTTAATATCCATCCCCTCTTGTCAAAGACCTTCTTTGCAATATTCATCATGAAGTCAGGGGTAAATGGTTTTTCAAGGTATTCAAAAGCGCCGAGCCTCATGGACTCTTTTGCATCTTCAAGAGAGGGATAGCCGGTTACAACTACAACATCTGCCTTTGGCTGCACAGTTTTTGTCTCCTGAACAACAGTAAGTCCATATACATCAGGAAGCCTTATATCTGTTATGACAAGATCAAATTCCTCATTTGAAACTTTCTTAATGGCGCTTCCACCGTCTTCAACAGTGAATACAGAAAAACCTTCTGCGCCCAATATCCTTTTACAGCTCAGACATATTACAGGGTCATCGTCTACAACCAATATCCTCTGTTTTTCCATGTCCCCCCCTTAAAATCTCGATTTTTTAGAAGATATTTGCAATATTAATGCCATATGCCATATTCGCAGCCAACCCTGCAAAAAGGAGGTTGATTAGGATTATAATTGCAAAAGTGTATATTGCTTTTATACATCAGCTAAAGTTGTTTTCGTAAGAATTAATACCTGCAACCATTGAAAACATTATAGCGCACAACGATTGTAAAGGTGTATAGTTTTCTTAAACACTTGGCGATAGAAAATTTGTTCATGAATACAAAATGATGGATGAGATAAAAAGACTTGTCAGAGATTTTCAGGGAACCTTGATAATATTGGTGGCGGGGAGAGGATTCGAACCTCTGACCTTCGGGTTATGAGCCCGACGAGCTACCAGGCTGCTCCACCCCGCTGGTTATTAAAATACCCGAACAGGTCAGATATTGTCAACTTCAATGAAAATAAGCTATATCAGCAACAGACGCTCTATTCTTAAAAAACCTCTTGAGAGTCTGCCGATACCGAAAAGTTTGTCATCAGGAGATTTGAGTCTCACAAAATGTGAAGGCGTTGTTAAAGCCATCTTTATCGGATTGCCGTGCTGCGCCCTTTTAAGGGAATCCCCTTGCAATATTATCTCTGGCAGATGTTCAAGAGCCGAATCAATGGGATGCAAAGCGCTAATTTTATGAGGCAACTCGCTTATAGCAGCGGCCTTTTCAAGTGCAAAACTGCCAACCTTTGTGCGTATGAGTTCTGTTATGTGAGCGCCAACGCCGAGGGCATTTCCTATATCATTGCATAATGATCGTATATATGTGCCTTTTGAACAGGAGACCTTCAATTTTAAAAAAGGATTTTCAAATCTGAGGATCTCAATGGAATGTATTGTTACCCTTCTCGGCTTTCTCTCCACCTCAATGCCTTTTCTTGCGAGCTTATAAAGGGGTTTGCCTGATACCTTAATTGCTGAAAACATAGGTGGTATCTGTTCAATCTCCCCAACAAATCTCTGGATTATTTTTTCAATATCTTCTATCTGAAATCTTAAATCTGAAATCTCAAATCTTTTAATTGCCTCGCCCTCAGAGTCATATGTATCTGTGCTTTCCCCGAGCTTTGCTGTCATTATGTATTCTTTGTCAAGATCGGATAGATATTTTGTAACCTTTGTAGCCTCGTTCAGGCATATGAGAAGGATACCTGTGGCAATGGGATCAAGTGTGCCTGCGTGCCCTGCCTTCCTTACTTTGAATAGTTTTTTTACAGAGATCACAGCATCATGGGATGTAATTCCGGCGCTTTTATTGAGATTTATGATTATGTTCATTATATCTTGAATGCACCGAGACCTTTTAATTCAATTAAAAATGTAAAACTATAGTCAGGCGGATTCACGCCATCAGATGGTTTCCTTCTGAACATGGCTACAATTGTCCAGCATTGCTGTGTATATGTGGCTTGAACAGCGGATTCCCTTAATCCGTTTCCCTTAAGGTCATACCATATGCTTGCGTTTATTGCCCAGTTTTTAGTTAGGGCTGAATCTATTCCTGCTGCAGATAGCAATATATTGTCTTGTCTGCTGTATCGCTCTCCGGCGCGAATAATTGTTTTATCTGTTATTTTAAAGCCTATTTCTGAATTAACTGTCTCTGTCCTGCCCTTATTTGAGTCATATGACATGTCAAACCTGAGGATAAACGGACCTCTGAAGAAAGCCTCTAATGCAGTTGGAAGCAATGATTTGTCGTCTCCGTTGAGATCATATGGCTGTGTCAGGCGCGCATACAAAAGGTAGTCTTTGGATAAAAAAATATTTAATAAAGAAAACTGCGATTGAGAAGTTTTATTGAAGAGCTCGGTTGAATCAAAGAGGGGCAGTGACCGTGTCTCTGGAATGAACTTATACTCAAGGGACGGTTCTATAATGTGTGTGAAAGAGTCATATTTCTTTATAAATCGTGTTAATGCACTTGCTCTGTATTGAAATGTCTCCCTATGCGGAGAAGACCCATAATCCCCCCCGTTTTGCAGATTATAAGCAGTTTCACGCAATGAAACGGATTGAAAGAACCGGACTGCGTCTCCAAATGAGTGATACAGCGTAGGATTGATGTCTAATCTCTGCCCTCTTGCTTCCTCGTCTCTGTAGAAATTGGCTATGCTTGAGTTCATTGCAAAGAGAAAAGGCCCGATCCTTGTAGGATTAATTACATAGCCCAACTCCGGCAATTTCTGAGGCAGTATTGAGTTTTCACCGTTGAGGTCTATCCAGTATTGCCCAAGGAGATAGAGCCTTGAGTTCGTGAACTGAGCTGAAACCTCTCCTGTGGACTGCAAAAACCGCTGGATATTTATTTTAGTCTCCTCAGAATACTCTTTATAAAAATCCTTCTGATTTATATAATTTACATCCAGATAGCCTTTGATATCGCCTATTTGTGTGTTATGGGTGACCTTGAGTTCAAAATAGTCCTTTTTAAGCTCCTGATCTCTGATATGAAAGGCCTGCCATTTCCCATAATTGGCTAAGTCTATATATCTGTATTCTATGCCTGTTCCAAGGCCGCGTTTGCTGTAATAATCAAGGAAGAAGATTGCATCCCTGTTTTCATCAATATTCCAGAAAAAGGCAGGGCTTAATCGAAATCCCTTTCTCGAGCTGCTGCCGATAACAGGGAACAGAAATCCGGTTGCACGCTCGGTTTCTATAGGTGTCCAGAGGTATGGGGAATAGAGCACAGGGACTCCTCTAACCCTGTAAGTAACATCCTTAGCTATAAGTTTCTTTCCTATTATTAAATCAACATCCTTTCCTTTAAAGCACCAATCAGGTGGGATAGATGCCTCAGAGTCACAGGTGGTGAATGTGGCTGTTGCTGCGTAATAATGGTCTTCACTAAGCTTCTGAATATTTTCCCCGTTAATCCATGAGTTGCTTTTTTTTAGCAGTATGACAGCATTATAGAGTTTGCCTGTTTTTGTCTCAAGATTTATTTCAGCACGGTCTGTATTTATCAAGGTTTCACTGTCATTGTAAGAGACATTGCCTGTCGCCTCGGCGTCTGATGTCTTGTTATAAAGGATGATTTTATCAGCTTTCAGGAGGGCATCTTCTTTTTCTATCCTTACATTCCCAATGGCAGTATATTTATCCTCTTCATGGAGGTATTCAAGGTGGTCAGCGGTGATGGTGACAGCACAGACATCAGAGCAAAAGAGCAGAAGAGCAGAAGAACAGAAGAGCGAAATAAAATAAAAAAATTTCCTTATAAAAACTACTGCTCTACTGCTCTGTTGCTTTACTGCTCTGATGTTCATACAGTTTCCCTTAAATCACCCATTATTGCATTTTCCCCGAGCGTTTCCATTGCCTCTCCAATTGTATAGAAAGAGCCTGTGATTAAAATCAGTGAATGGCTTGACTCATCGCTGATTTTAATCGCTGTATCGATTGCCTCTTTAACCGAACCTGTAACCTTTGAACAATACCCTAAAGATGCCGCATATTCTGAAAGCTTTTCCGGAGAGGCAGCCCTGCCATAATCCGGCGTAGTGAATATCACATCTGATGCAAGTGACAAGAGAGGTCTCAAAATACCGTCAATATCCTTATCTGACATGATTCCTATTATCAGAATTATCCTGCGATCGCCCAGATGTTTTCTGATAAAGTCTGAAAGCGCATTTGCTGCCTCTGGATTATGAGCGCCATCAATCATTATCAACGGCTCATTCTTTACTATCTCAAGACGCCCATGCCATTTGGTTGAGGCGAGCCCCTCCCGTATCAATTTCAAATTCCGAATTTCGTATTCCGTATTTTGCATAAGCGCCAGCATTGCTGCCTTTATTGCTATGCAGGCATTGAAAAGTTGGTGTTCACCGGGCAGCGGCACAAAGAGGTTTTCAAGCTTTGAGTCATGAGTTATGAGTTCAGGGTCATGATAATCAAAGCCAATTCCATTAATATCAGAAGATTTTAAAATGCCCTTAAAATCTTTTCCATATGCAACAATGGGAGAGTTTTCTTCCTTTGCCTTTGTAAATATTACATCTTCTGCTTTTTGCTCCTGTTGCGCAGAAACCACAGGGATCCCTCTTTTAATTATTCCCGCCTTTTCCTTTGCGATGTCTGACAGCGTCTCTCCAAGAAACTCTTTATGGTCATAGCCTATCCTGGTTATAACAGAAACAGCAGGCGTAATAACATTAGTTGCATCCAGTCTGCCTCCCATCCCTGTTTCTATTACAGCCCAATCTATTTTATTCCTAACAAAATACAGGAATGCCATTGCTGTCACAAATTCAAAAAAGGTCGGTTCAGGAATTTCGAATTTCGAATTTCGAATTTCGAATCTAATTTCATTCGTAAGGCTTACCACTTCTGATTCGGAAATCTGTTTGTTATTTATCCTTATCCTTTCGGTAAAACTCACAAGGTGCGGGGATGTGAACAATCCCACCTTAAAGCCTTGAGCCATAAGAATTGAGGCTATCATAGCAGACACAGAGCCTTTCCCATTAGTGCCTGCAACATGCACTGACAGGAGGTTTTTATGCGGATTCCCTATCTTCGAAAGTATGTCTTCGGTTTTTTTTAGGCCAAGCTTGATGCCATATTTCTGAAGGCCGTACAAATAGTTAACGGCATCATAATAATTGGCGGAATGCATTTTTACATCCCTTTTTCTTCCTCACGCGGCATAAAGTGCTCTATGAGTTTGTATACAGTATTCTTAAGGTCTTTTCTCTCGACTACCATATCAATCATCCCATGTTCAAGAAGGAATTCTGCCTTCTGGAAATTTTCGGGCAATTGTTGTTTAATGGTTTGCTCAATAACCCGGGGGCCTGCAAAACCTATTAGACTTTTTGGTTCTGCAATTATGACATCGCCCAGCATTGCGAAGCTGGCGGTAACTCCTCCAAATGTTGGATCTGCAACTATAGAAATATAAAGGACATCTGCCTCTTTCAGTTTTGCAATTGCTGCTGACACCTTTGCCATTTGCATGAGGGAAAACATGCCTTCCTGCATTCTTGCTCCGCCAGAAGACGAAACTGTTATCAGTGGTATCTTTTCTTCTAATGCTTTTTCAGCAGCCCTTGCTATTTTTTCGCCCACAACAGACCCCATGCTGCCGCCCATAAATGTAAAGTCCATTATGGCGAGTATGACAGGCCTGTTGTTTATTGCAGCGCTGCCGTATACTGCAGCTTCGTTAATTCCGCTTTTTTTCTTATTTTCTGCCAATCTGTCTTTATATGCAATTGTATCCTTGAAATTAAGAGGGTTTGTCGTAGCAATATCTGCGTAAAGCTCAACAAAACTCCCCTCGTCAGCCAATATATTGATGCGCTCTGCAACAGCTATCCTGAAATGATAATTGCATTTCGGACATACCTGAAGGTTCTTTTCTATCTCTTTTTTATATATTATCTCTTTACAGTTGTCGCACTTAACCCACAGTCCTTCCGGTATCTTTACCTTTTTCTCGGGTTTTATTTCTTTTGTTTTTTTAAACCAAGCCATAACGTATGTAATTTGAAATTTCAAATTTGAAATTTCAAATTAGATTGCCTCCCTCAGCTTTTTTATAAATACACCGGCGCTATCCGGGTGTTCAAACAATTTCTTCACTACAGAGCTTCCAATAATAACCCCATCGGATACCTGCGCTATAGTGTGTGCATCTTCAGGGGTCGAGATACCGAAGCCCACTGCTACAGGCTTATTTGTCAAAGATCTCACCTTGTTGATATGCTCCATGAAAGTGTCATCAAGAGCAAGTTTAGCGCCTGTAATGCCAGTTATGGACACATAATACACAAAGCCTCTGCTTGCTGTAATTATCTTTTTTATCCGATTTTCAGTAGAGGTAGGCGCTATGAGGAAAATTGTATCAAGCCCAGCCTTATTAGAAAGCCTGATGAAGCTGCCTGCCTCGTCAGGTATGAGGTCAGGTATTATTACACCGTCAACGCCTGCATTCACAGCATCATGCACGAAAGCCTTATCCCCATATTTGAATACAGAATTATAATAGGTCATAAGGACAATGGGTATGCCGCTCTGTTGCCTTAAATCCCTGACAAAGGAGATCACCTTCCTGAGCGTAACCCCTGCCTCCAATGCCCTTTCAGCAGCACGTTGAATTGTGGGGCCGTCTGCAAGAGGGTCTGTAAATGGCACGCCAAGCTCTATAATATCAGCACCGCATTTTTCAAGCAGCAGGACATTTTCCATTGTCCTGTTAAGGTCAGGGTCTCCTGCCATTATATAGGGAATAAAGGCCTTTTTGCCATTTGCCCTCAACGATTCAAATGTTTTAGTTATTCTTGATTTCATGCCAGTTAATTAAACAAAAATACCTTTATTAATGTTGCTTTTTACAATTCTATCCCTTTAATCCTTGCCACCTGCTGCACATCCTTATCCCCGCGGCCTGAGAGATTAACTATGATAATTTTGTCTTTAGATAGTTTCTGCGCAAGTTTTACAGCCTCTGCGACTGCATGTGCTGACTCAAGGGCAGGGATGATACCTTCTGTCTTTGACAGGAGTTCAAATGCAGATAATGCCTCCTCATCTGTGGCATAAGTGTAATGCACTCTGTTTAAATCATTTAAAAATGAGTGTTCCGGCCCAACAGAGGCATAATCAAGGCCTGCTGAAACAGAGTGAGTGCCCAGTACATTTCCATCATCATTTTGAAGTAGATAACTTTTGCAGCCCTGAAAAACGCCTATGGAACCTCCTGCAAATCTTGCAGCATGCTCTCCTGAGCCTATTCCCCTTCCGCCAGCCTCTACCCCTATCATTTCTACACTGTCTCTTAAAAAATCATAGAATAAACCTATGGAATTACTGCCCCCGCCTACACATGCGATGAGATAATCAGGCAGTCTTCCCTCTGTCTTGAGCATCTGTCTTTTCGCCTCTTTTCCTATTACAGACTGAAAATCTCTCACCATCATAGGAAATGGATGAGGACCGAAGACAGTTCCCATAACATAATGGGTATTCCTCACATTTGTGGTCCAGTCCCTCAATGCCTCGTTTATCGCGTCTTTGAGAGTCTTTGAGCCTATATTGACTTCATTGACCTTTGCGTTGAGCAGCCGCATTCTGAACACATTTAATGCCTGTCTCTGCACATCTTCAGAGCCCATATATATTTCGCACTCGAGTCCTACAAGGGCAGCTCCTGTGGCTGTGGCTACTCCATGTTGTCCGGCTCCAGTCTCGGCAATAAGTCTTTTTTTGCCCATCTTTTTTGCAAGGAGCGCCTGCCCTATAGCATTATTTATTTTATGCGCGCCTGTATGAGCGAGGTCTTCACGCTTCAAGTAGATCTTTGCTCCGCCGATGTGTCCTGTGAGGCGTTCCGCAAAATACAGCGGTGTCGGCCTGCCTATATAGGTCTCCTGCAAATGCCGAAGCTCACCGAGGAATAAATCGTCTTTCCTTGCCTTTGCATATGCGGACTCAAGTTCCAGAAGGGCAGGCATGAGAGTTTCAGGTACAAATCTTCCCCCGTAACTTTCAAAGTATCCTTTTTTATCAGGGTATTTTTTCATCGCGTAATCCTTTTTATAAAGAGTTATTATATCATAATATTCCCTGTGGTATACTTATAAAAAAGTGAAGTGAGATTATATGGGATAAGGCGTAACAATATGGTAAAAGTTAAGATATGCGGGATAACAAATCTGGAGGATGCTCTTGCAGCAGTGGATTATGGAGCAGATGCCCTTGGTTTTGTATTTTTCAAAGGGAGTCCAAGGTATATATCCCCTGAGAAAGCTATGGAAATAATCTTTCATTTGCCGCCCTTTGTAGCAACAGTGGGTGTTTTTGTAAACGAATCCCCTGAGCGAATGAAAGAAATTATGGCGCTTGCCGGGATCAACATATTGCAACTGCATGGAGACGACCAGCCGGGGACCTGCGGCATATGGCACAGGGTAATAAAGGCATTTAGAGTAAAGGATTTCACAGACTTAAAACTCCTTGAGACTTATAAGACATCGGCATTCCTTCTGGATACATATTCTCCTGAAGCCTATGGCGGTACAGGCCAGATATTCAATTGGGATATAGCAGTGGAGGCAAAGAGATTCGGAAGGATTATACTTTCAGGAGGACTCAACCAAGAAAATATCGAAACGGCAATCAGATATGTGAGACCTTATGCAGTAGATGTCAGCAGCGGAATAGAGGAAGAAAAGGGCAAAAAGGATTTAAGAAAAATGAGGGAGTTTATAGAGAAGGTAAAGGCTTTGAAGCCGCACGTATAACTGTCTTTACATTCCCCCTCGGATTGAAATCACCGATTACTTCAAGAAATCTCGGCTTGAGGGCCTTTTTAAGTTCTGAATATATTTTGTTCGTTACCTCTTCGTGGGAAATGTGCATATCTCTAAAGGAATTAAGATAGAGTTTTAACGACTTTAATTCAATGATCTTTTTGTCTGGAACATAATTTATCTTAATGACTGCAAAATCCGGATAGCCTGAGCGCGGACACAGGCATGTGAATTCAGGGAATGATATATTGACCTCATAATCCCGCTCAGGATACGGATTATCCCATACTTCAAGCTTTGCCTTTTTTATCGCCTTTTCACCGTAACGCATTCAACAAATCCCTATGGATTATATTTTACCATTACTGTTTATTTTGCAAGCCTGCACATATCCCGCTCAGAATAGAAAATGCCAGGCCATGTTCACTCTGGAGTGCAGTATTAAAAATTCCGGATACTGCTACAACAACAAAAGCTCCGAACGAGGCAACCCAGAATGCTCTCATTTTTTCGTTTTCGATATATTTTTTTGCATTAACCCAAGTTTTTAAAAAACCCCAGAATAAAGACATTAAAGCCAGCAATCCCACAATTCCAGATTGAACGAGCGTATTTATGTAAAGGCTGTGGGCATGAAAGACTTTCAAGGTCACCCATTTATTATACTGATTGAAGCCAACGCCGAAAATCGGCGAATTCATGAATACATTAATTGCATCTTTCCATACCTCTAAACGCAGTCCGGAACTCAAAAGTTTAGAAGATAACTGTTTGTAGAAATAGGTTATCAAGATAAAAAATAGTGCGAAAATTACAATATTTAATATAACTCTTAAAATAACCTTGTGGTCTTTCATTATAAAAGGAGATAGTATTAAAAAACATAAAAAACCTAAAATAGAGCCTCTCGATGTGGTTAAAATTAACGAAACCAGAGACAATAAAAATGCAGCTATAATGCCAGCTTTTAATAAATTGCGCACTTTAAAAAGTTGCAGCACGCTTAAGTTTAATGTAAGCATTATTGCGAGGTATATGCCGGTATGGTTAAAGTGGCCGAGAGAGTATATTTCCAATCCCTGTTTTTTGCCATTAATAATATCCCATATGCCCCACAACTCGCCAACAGCTAAAGATGCGAAAAATGCCGCGACTATAGCATTTCTTTCTTTATCTGTTTTAACTAAATTTGCAACAATTATGAAAACTAAAAACATCTTGAGCAAATTGTGAATTCCTTTGACATGACTTTCCCTATCTATGATTGGCGCAAACAGAGAGGTTGCTATAAAAGCCATAATCATGATTAAAAAACCTATGCCTATTGGATGGAGCCGTGGAATTTTACGATAATAAGCAGAATACAAAATAATGAATCCGCACGCAGTAATCGCAAGACTTATAGTTTTACCGGTTTCAGATAACGGAAGGTTTATTATTGTAACAATAAGTCCTACTATTGAAATCCAATAGAAAATCGGTGATTTTGCAGAAAAATCATCGCCATGATTACGTATTTTTATTGTTGATTCGCCCATTTCCTCTTCATAAAACTATTTTCTCCATGCGCTGCCAAAGTTAATTATAACAACTTCATGTCGATTTGCAAATAGAAAAATCGTCTCCATTCCCGCCTTGCGAATATTGCTAATCAAAAATATTTTTCTTGGGAAAATATACCTATTTATTTTACTACACTCATAACAAACCTTAATGTACCAGGCCTAAATATGAAACACCAATTATTCTCGTACGTTTTAGGACTAACCATAAATATTAAACGCCCAATATTTCCCATAACTCCCCCAAACGACAACTTTCGTTCCAATACCTTAAAGCCACCGCCCACATAATGAGCAACACTTTCTTTCTCAAAATGATTCATCGAAAAATACGATAAATGCTGTATATGTGTTGGGTCCCTCCACGACGCTGCGCTCGCAAAATGCGGCGTTATCACCGTAATTTTTGCCTCGTTTACACAGATTCGATGCAGCTCTTTAAATAACTTTGATATATCCTGTATGTGTTCAACAACGTTATCAAGCAATATTTCATCGATGGAATTATTCTCAAAAGGCAAAACATCGTTCAGATCAGCGATCTTATCAACCGCCTCACAAGGGTATAAATCAACTCCTAAAAAGCCCTTTTTTCTTTTATTTCCGCATCCCAAATTTAACTTCACTCTGACCCCTCTGTCTACCAAAAACAGAATGGAATTCCCTCAGTTTCCTCAGATGAATATCCATTTAAAAATAAACTGATTTTTCTATTCAGATTTTGATTTTTATACATCGTTTGCGTTGTATTTGTCAACAAAACAGAGGTGGACATCGCCTGTATGGCTGAGTTTAATGACAAAAAATTTTTTACATCTTTGAATTCATGCATTATCTAAAAGTTTTTTGTACAGGGTTTCAATTTTATCAAGCATCTTTTCAATGGAATAATTTTTTTCAATAAGCCTCCTGCCCTCTCTTCGATATTGTCCCTTTCTTTAGTTGAAGTAAGAAGGACTCCGATTGCATAAT
>JASEGS010000005.1 GCA_030017995.1 Thermodesulfovibrionales bacterium | reverse complement strand
GATTGATAAGGGCAGAGGATGAAACATCAAAATACAAGACCTGACCCCAAATTTAACCAAATTTAACAAATTTAAGATTATGAAAAAAATACATATTGTAATGATGGTCATAGTATTGATGGGTGTAGGAATTGGAGGGGTTTTTTTGTTACAGCAACTAAAGGTAGATGAACGTGAACCTATGGAGTCCATCAATGAAAGAATAAAACTACCTGAGCCGAAATATGATAGCAACACTTCGGTCGAACAGGCTTTGCTCGAAAGAAGATCGGTCAGAGTGTATAAAGATGAGTCACTGACGCTTACCGAAGTCTCACAACTCCTCTGGGCTGCGCAAGGAATTACAGATCCAAGGGGATTCAGGACAGCTCCCTCTGCAGGAGCCCTCTATCCACTTGAGCTTTATGTTGTTGCTGGAGATGTGAATGATCTTCCCAATGGAGTTTATAAGTATAAGCCTCATAAGCACGAACTGACGATGGTTGTGGAAGGGGATAAAAGAACTGAGCTATGTAATGCTGTTTTAGGCCAGCCTTGGGTTAAAAACGCTGCCGCAGTTATAGTATTTTCGGCAGTTTATGAACGGACAACCGGGAAATATGGAGAAAGGGGTATAAGATACGTGCATATAGAGGTTGGTCATGCCGCTCAAAACATTTATCTGCAAGCCGTTTCATTAAATCTTGGGACAGTGGTTATGGGGGCTTTTGATGATGAGGAAGTAAAAAAGATAATGAATATAGGGGATAAAGAACAGCCCTTATACATAATGCCTGTAAGAAAGAAGTAAAATAGTTTTACGTCGCCTAAATAGAGAAGATACGGTCAATGTCTTGTTTTGCTTGTCGTTTTAGTCAAAAGCCGGTTAAGAATCAGGTAGCAATTACATTTCAGAAAACAAAAAAGGTATAATACTCATCTATGGAATTTACGCCTAAATGGATAGCATGGGAGATAACACGGAGATGCAACCTCAAGTGCGTTCACTGCCGCTCATCATCTGAAATGTTGGTTAAAGAGCATCCAGATTTTCCATCTGAAGAGGCGTACCGCATCCTCGACGACATTTCGTCTTACGCAAAGCCTGTAGTTGTCTTATCAGGCGGCGAGCCGCTTTTGAGAAACGATGTTTTTGATATTGCAAGATATGGTGCTGACAAAGGCCTGCGCATGTGTCTTGCAACAAACGGCACTCTCGTTAACGATGGAATATGCGAAAATATAAAAGCATCCGGCATCAGGATAGTATCATTGAGTCTTGATGGTTCTACTGAGGAAGTGCATGACAACTTTAGGAACGAAAAGGGCGCATTCAAGGGGACTGTAAATGCTGCGCGGCTTTTTAAAAAACATGGAATAGATTTTCTTATAAATTCGTCATTCACAAAGCGTAATCAGGAAGAAATCCAGAATGTCTATAAGCTCGCAAAGGATCTGGGCGCAACTGCATGGTATATGTTCATGATCGTCCCTACAGGCAGGGGCGAGGAGATAATGAACGAACTCATATCAAAAGAGGATTACGAAAAGATACTTGAATGGCATTATGATATGGAGAAGGATGAAAAGGACATCCTTGTCAGACCGACATGCGCTCCGCATTATTACAGGATTGTTCTTCAGAAATCAAAGGAAGAAGGCGAGAAGCTCGAGCGCCGCACTCTGAAATTCTCAACAGGCGGCTCAAAGGGCTGCCTTGCAGGCCAGCTCATATGTCTGATAGATGTTGATGGCAATGTGCTTCCATGCAGTTATTTCCCAAAGGCGGCAGGCAACATCAGAAGGCAGTCATTCAAAGAGATATGGGAAAACTCGGAGCTTTTTAAAGATATGAGGGATTTCAAGGCATACAAAGGCAGATGCGGCGCCTGCGAATTCGTGAATGTATGTGGAGGGTGCAGGGCAAGGGCATACGCGATGGAAGGAGATTATCTTGAAGAAGAACCGTTTTGCGGTTATGTGCCGATGAGAATAAAAAAGAAAACGGAGGTTTCATGAACGATACTTTTCTTAAGGCATGTCGCGGAGAAAAGACTGCTTATACACCTGTGTGGATCATGAGACAGGCAGGGAGATATCTCCCTGAATACCAGAAAGTCAGGGGAAAGGTTGATTTTCTCACTCTCTGTAAAACACCTGAATTGGCAGCAGAGGTTACAATCCAACCGGTTGAGATTCTCAAGGTGGATGCTGCAATCTTATTTTCTGATATTCTAATTCCTGTTGAATCAATGGGGATGAAACTGGAATTTTCTGAAAACAAAGGGCCAATCCTTTATGACCCTATAAGAGATGAAATAGATGTGCTGAAATTGAAGAATATCAAGCCTGAAGAAGATGTCCCATTTGTTGCGGAGGCTATAAAGATATTGACAAGGGAGCTAAAAGTCCCTTTAATCGGTTTTTCCGGAGCTCCTTTTACCCTCGCTACATATATGATAGAAGGCGGGAGTTCAAAAAATTATATAAATACCAAAAGGATGATGTATCAGACCCCTGAACTTTTCAATAATCTTATGGCAAAGATTACAGATGTTGTTATCAATTATCTACACTCACAGATCTCAGCCGGAGTTCAGGCAGTGCAAATCTTTGATTCATGGGCAGGAATATTGTCGCCTGTTGATTTTCAGGGGTTTGCTTTGCCTTATGTAAAAAAGATTATTTCTGCATTGAAATCAAAATATGATATTCCTGTCATATATTTTGCATTTAACGGTAGCACTATGCTTAAGCTTGTAAAGCAGTCAGGCGCAGATGTGTTGGGTCTTGATTGGAGGATAGATATTGCTGATGCAGCGGATGCAGTCAATAGGGAAGTTTCCTTACAGGGCAACCTCGATCCATGCACATTGTTTGGAACTAAAGACTTGATAAAGGCAAGGGTTGCTAATATACTCAACAGCGCAAAGGGCGCAAAAGGACACATCTTCAATCTCGGACATGGAATACTCCCTGAAACCCCTGTAGAAAACGCCATCGCGATGGTAGAAGCAGTTCATGCATTAATCGCGAGGTAAGAAATGCTTAATCTTGGCGTTTTGGCATCAGGCAGAGGCTCTAACTTCCAGTCCATTATCGATGAGATAGAGGCTGGAAGGCTTAATGCATCAATTAAGCTTTTAATGGTCGATAATCCCAATGCCTATGCAATCGAGCGGGCAAAAAAACATTCGATAGAGCATCTCTATCTCAATCCAAATGATTTTAAATCAAAAGACGATTTTTTCAAAAAGATCGCAGATGAGTTGAAGGCAAGAGGCATTGAACTCGTTATCCTCGCAGGCTTCATGAGGATTGTGAGAAAGCCATTGATAGATGCCTTCCCTAATAAGATTATGAATATCCATCCTGCGCTTCTGCCTTCTTTCCCTGGTCTTCATGGGCAGAAACAGGCAGCAGATTATAGCGTAAGGATAAGCGGCTGTACTGTGCATTTTGTTGACGAGGGCATGGATACAGGGCCGATAATTATTCAGGCTGCTGTGCCTGTGTCTCCTGATGATACTGAGGAGACGCTTTCTGATAGGATCCTGAAGCTTGAGCATATGATATTCCCTGAGGCGATAAGGCTCTATGCTGATGGGAGGCTGAGTGTAGAGGGAAGAGTTGTGAGAATTAAGGGATATGAACTGAAAGACGAATATATTGTCAATCCGATATTGAGATAGTTAAACTATAATAAAAGCAAATGCAGGTGAAATAATGGAACAGTGGCCGACGCTGGAAGAGCAGATAGATGCAGCAGGAATACATTATCCGAGGTCTTATGATATTACTTACAGAATAGGGTATATCCTTCAGACTATAGGAGCGCTCGGTTTTGTTGTTCTTTATGGCCTGCAGTCTAAATGGCATATCATCCCTCTTATCATATTCGAGGCTGGAATAGCTTTATCATCGCTCTTTTTGCTCGTCTGGAAGGCTGAAATCAAGCGGTTTATTCTGCGAATGACCTTTGCCGGGATTGCGCTCCAGATTATAAGCATATTTATTCAGCCCATCAATGCATTTTATTCCGAGAAGATATTTTTCATCGGGCTCTCTTTGACACTTGCCGGAGGCGCAGGGCTTGTGGGCAAAGAGGCATACTGTTTCAGGTTTAACGAGGGGTGGCTTCTTCTGATGATTTATCCGCTTGCAGTAATCCCGAACATTTTCGGCTTTGCGAGTTATAAATACAATTTTATAGTTTCATCGATAATTGCGATACTCCAGCTTTCATTTCTCAGAAGAAAGTTTTCACAGCCTCTCTTAAAGCACTGCGAGAACAATGTCTGCGGATTACCTGAAACTAAGGATAAATGAGAATTTCCGGCGGCAGTGCAAAGGGCAGAAAGGTAGGTCTTAAAAGAGCATTCATTCAGAAAGAAGAGGGTGATGAACTCAGGCCTACTTCTGCCAAAGTAAGACAGGCAATTTTTAATATCATCGGCAATGAAATCATTGATTCCAGTTTTTTAGACCTTTACGCAGGCACAGGAGCTGTAGGGATAGAAGCGCTTAGCAGGGGCGCTTTCCGAGTAGTATTTGTTGACGATAACGAAATGAGAGTCAACATCATCAAGGATATTATAGAGCGGTTCGGTTTCAAGGACAGGGCAGTAACTATTAAAGACAGTGCATATAATTTTATGCAAAAATTCTCCACTCCAAACTTTTTTGACATACTCTTTCTTGATCCGCCATATGCATCGGATGAATGTGATATAATATTCCCATTAGTTGACAATATGAACATTTTAAGGGATAATGGTCTTGTAATCGCTGAACATGCATCGAGAAATATGCTTCCTGACAAAGTAGGAAATTTGAAGAAGGTAAAAACTTACAGATACGGGGATACTTCTTTGACCCTTTATAAAAAGAGGGCGAAGGATTGAAGTTAGCCATTTATCCCGGGACATTTGATCCTATAACTAATGGACACCTTGATCTTATTGAACGGGGGCTGAGGATATTTGATGAATTAATTGTAGCAGTTGCGCTGAATTCCAAAAAAGAGCCTCTCTTTACCATCGAAGAAAGAATAAGGATTATAAGGGAATCGGTTAAAGACTGCGCCAATGTGAGGGTGGAAGCATTTAGCGGTCTTCTTGTTAATTATGTCAAAGAAAAGGGCGGGGTTGCTATAATAAGAGGCCTAAGGGCGGTCTCAGATTTTGAATATGAACTGCAAATGGCATTAATGAACAGAAGGCTGGATATGAAAATCGAGACCGTATTTATGATGCCATCAGAAGAATTTTCCTTTGTTACATCCACCATTGTAAAAGAAGTGGCATCCTTTGGCGGTTCTGTTAAAGGGCTTGCTCCTTCTGTGGTGGAGAATGCTTTAAAAGACAAGTTCAGGATAGCTAAAGAATAGGAGTTAATATTGTTTAGGTTAAGTAGTGTCTTGCCTATGAGTTAATGCCAATCAGGAACTGACAGAGGCTCTGGGTTTTATTTTATTTAATAACTTAGGAGGTCAGAGAGTATGGAAAGGAAGCTTTATGTTGGCAACATCTCCTTCAAGGCAACAGAAGAGGATGTTAAGGGGTTATTTTCAAAGGTTGGGGATGTTGCGTCTGTGAAGATAATAACGGACGCCTACACAGGACAATCTAAAGGTTTTGGTTTTGTTGAAATGGCTAATGAGGAAGATGCAAAGAAGGCCATAGAGTCTCTGAATGGCACAGCGTTTATGGAAAGAACACTCATGGTTGCAGAGGCGAGGCCTGAGCGGAAAGAGAAACGCTTCGAAGGGAGAAGAGGCGGTTTTGGTGGACGCAGGGGTCCAGGAAGAGGGCGGATGTAAATACATATAAATTTTAGAACAGGGTCAAGGGTTATAATACTTCTTCTTTCGCGGCAGATATTCCTGTTCCACATGCCCGCTATAGTCATGAGGATATTTATATCCTTCCCCATGTCCGAGTTTCTTGGCGCCAGGATAATGGCTGTCCTTTAAGTGATCAGGAACCTCCATAGTTTGTTCGTTCTTGATATCTTCAAAGGCTGCTTCAATTGCTTTATAGCATGCATTGCTCTTTGGCGCCTTTGAAACATAGATAGTCGCATGTGCAAGGGGTATCTTTGCTTCAGGCATACCTATAAATTCCACGGCTCTCAGTGCTGAGACCGCAAGAACCAAGGCCATTGGGTCTGCATCACCTACATCTTCTGAGGCGCAAATAACAATCCGTCTTGCAATAAACCGGGGGTCTTCCCCGGCATAGAGCATCTTTGCGAGATAATAGATCGCTGCATCAGGGTCTGACCCTCTCATGCTTTTTATAAGGGCTGAAATTGTATCGTAGTGCGGATCTCCTTTTTTGTCATAGACCACAACTTTTTTCTGAATCGATTCTTCCGCAATCTGCAAGGTGATATGTACCGTGCCTTTTTCAGCAGGCGGTGTTGTAAGCACAGCGATCTCAAGTGCTGACAGCGCTTTTCTTGCATCTCCATCAGACATCTTTGCAATATGCCCTAATGCGTTTTCATCTATGCTTATTTCCAGATTTCCGAGTCCCCGCTCTTTATTATTGAGGGCATTGGTCAGAACTTTTAAAATATCTTCTTCTGTTAGCGGTTTTAACTCAAACACCTGACTTCTTGAAAGAAGAGCGGAATTGACATAAAAGAAAGGGTTCTCTACGGTCGCCGCTATCAGTATGACATTCCCTTCTTCGACATCAGGCAAAAGCGCATCCTGCTGGAGCTTGTTAAATCTGTGTATTTCGTCAAGGAACATGATAGTGCGTATGCCTTTTGCCTTGCGATTCCTTGCTCTATGTATTGCTTTTCTCAGTTCATCAAGTCCTGCTGTAGCTGCATTGAGCCATTCAAAGTGCGCCTTGGTTTTTTCAGCAATTACCCTTGCCATGGCGGTTTTGCCGGTTCCGGGAGGACCGTAAAGAATCAAAGATAATATCCTGTCAGCTTCAATTGCCCTTCTTAATAATTTACCCTTGCCGAGGATATGATCCTGCCCCACATATTCATCGAGTCTTTTAGGACACATGCGGTGAGCGAGGGGCGCATCTTTATTGTTCATTGAAACAGGCTCCATATGAAACAGATCGTCCATATATTTAATTTTAACATCTTAGGGTATAATTAAAAAAATATATCAGCGAGGTGTTGTCATGTTTCATGCCGCAGATGATGAGGACATTTTAATCTGATTTTATGTTATACATACTCACCGCCATATTTCTCTGGAGTTCACTCGGAATTATCATAAGGCTTTCTGGCATGCCAGTGCATTTGTTAATGTTTTTTTCCAGTGTTGTCTCATTTTCTATTATAGGATTGATGTTCCTCAAAAGTGAGTTCAGAAAAGAACTCCATGGAGGAAAGGGGGTCGTACATCTTGCCAGCCTTGGCCTTATCAGTCTGGTCAATACATTTTCTTTTTTTTACGCGTATAAAAATACATCCATTGCCAATGCAGTTTTAACGCACTACACTGCGCCTGTTATCGTTGCATTTATAGCGCCTATCTTTCTTAAAGAGAGATTGACCTTCAGGGTGCTGCTCGCTGTAGCTGTTGCATCTGCCGGTCTCTGGATAATGCTCGGCATCTCAGCGCAGGAATTCTTTGGCTTGCTAACCGCCGGGGATAAAAATACTGCAGGTATTTTTGCAGGGTTATTCTCAGGATTTGCATATGCGGTGCTTATAGTTGCTATACGGATATTGTCACAGAATTTTAATCCGATTGTAATGGCATTCTTTCAAAATCTTTTTATAGCGGCTGTTTTATCGCCATTTATAAAACTTCCCGATAATTTTCATTCTGCCCTCTGGGCTTTTGGCATTATGGGTATAGTGCATTCAACAATAGCGCCGATACTATACTTCAAAGGGATGAGATATGTGACAGCCAATAAAACAGCTATTATCGGATATTTAGAGCCTGTCTGCGCAATATTATTGGGATTTGTGCTTCTGGGAGAGGCTATCGACTATAAAACCGCCATCGGCGGAGGAATGATACTGGTGTCAGGGTATCTGACCATACGGCATGTCTAACGCTACGGATCTTTATAACGTCGGAGGGTTATTGCCTGATTATATCCACTGGCTGGATTGCTATCGCTCTTTTTGAAGGATACAGACCTGCTAATATGCCAACTGTAACAGAAGCGATGAAGGATAGGAGAATGCCGGCAGGAGAGATGGTCAAAGGCAGTTCAGATACTTTAAGTATAATAGCGCTTGCGATAAAACCGAATAAAACTCCCACAGCCCCTCCGCTTAAGGATATAAAGGACGATTCCATTAGGAACTGAAGAACAATATCCCGTTTTCTTGATCCCACTGCCCGTCTGATTCCGATCTCTATTCGTCTTTCATTCACGATCAGGATCATTATTGAGAGTATCCCTATGCCTCCTATCAGAAATGAGACTGCTGCAGCTATTCTGCCCAGAACAGTAATCATTGACGTTGCCTGTGTCTTTAATGCCATAACGTCTTTTAGATCAATGACCGTGAAATCATCCTTTTTTTCAGGCGTTATCTTATGTCTTTTTCGCAATATGTCTTCTATCTGTATCTTTACGATGGGAATAGAGTTGCTGTCCATGACTTGAACATAGACGCTGTTTATAAAGTCCTTATTTACAAATCTCTTTAAAAAAGTGTTCAGGGGTATGAATATCTGATTGTCCTGATCAACTCCTGATATGTCAACTCCTTTTGGTTCCATTATGCCTATTATCTGACAGGGAGCCCTGAAAATGAGAATGTGTTTTCCTATAGGGTCATCGTTGCCGAATAGTTTTTCAGCTATTCCTTTGCCAATCACTGCAACTTTATTAAGATTTTTGTTATCATCGGCTGTAATAAAACTTCCATGCTCCACCCGGAAATTTCTTATTTCCGGATAATTTGGCATGGCTCCAACCACGAGCACAGATCTGAGGGTGATATTCCCATATCTCACAGGAAATGCCTTGTTGCCGGATGGAGAAACTTCAGCCACAAAACTCGATCCATCAGCAATTGCCTTTGCATCCTGAATTGTGAGTGTAGTGGCCTCACTCAACAATCTTGTTCCGGCAACAAGCCTCCTCACTATCCCGCTCCGCACAATTATAAGGTTTTTGCCAAGGTTTTCTATTTCTGTCTCTGTTTTCTTAGAAAGGGAATCAGAAAGATTGTACACTACAATTAGTGAAAATGTGCCCAAAAAAACACCAAGGACAGCAAGGGATGTCCTTAGTCTGAAATTACACAAGGACCGCCAAGCAATTTTCAGATTCAGTGTTATCCTTTTCATTCACTCATTACCCCAAAGCTCTATTTTATCCCCTTATCGCCTCTATTGGCCTTAAATTAGCTGCCCTAACTGCAGGCTGTAATCCAAACCCGATGCCAATAATCCATGAAAGCAACAGCCCTATAACAAATGCCTTCCATGAGAAATGTATGGGAAACTGTGCTATGAGCATTAGAAACCTTGATGAAAATATGCCAATAATAAATCCAAAAAGTCCGCCCATTGTTGTAATCAATACCGCCTCTCCAAGGAACTGAAAAAGTATGTCCCTCTTTTTTGCGCCGGTTGCTCTTCTTATGCCGATTTCAGCCGTTCTTTCCTTTACCGATAAAAGAAAAAGATTTGCGAGGACGAAGCCTGCAACTATCAGGGATATAACCCCTGCAACTCCTAAAAAAATAACAAGAGAGCTCGTGAGCGCCACAAGGAATTTTACTATTTCCTTAGGCGAAATGACCCTGAAGTCGTCGGGCTCATTTTCCGGTATCTTGTGCCTCTGTCGCATGAAGGACTTGATCTCTTCTGCCCGGCTATAAAGATTTTCTTGGTCAGTAAATCTTATTCTGAAAGCAGATACGTATCTCGTCTCGTTTTGCAGTTTTCTCATTGCTGTTGTGAGCGGGATGATAATCCTGTCATCAAGGTTTTGTCCTGTAGGCGACGTCCCCCTATCGGAAAGTACCCCCACTATTTGGACAGGAATGCCTTTGACGAGGATGTATTTGCCCACTGGGTCTTCATCTCTAAAAAGTTCTTTTACTATAAATTGGCCTATGAGGCCTACATTCCTTAATCCTTTGACATCCTCTTCTGTGAAGTCAGAGCCCTGAATTACCGGCCATGTCCAGACGCGGCTGTAATCGTTTGTAGAGCCAATTATCAGGGTCTGATGTTTTTTGTCTTTATAAGAGACATTAGTGTTGCCTATGGATGTCATTGGAACTACGAGATATGCACTGTAGAATGCCTGCCTGACAGCATCTACATCTTCCAGCGTCAAGGTCTTTTGTCTTTCGCCTATTGCGCGCGCTTCTTCACCTCCGCTGAAGATCATAAGGGAATCGGGTCCGAATCTTGCTACAATCTCAAGCGCTTTTTTATATGCCCCTTCAGTAGCTGCAACTATAATTGTAATTGATGCTATGCCAAGCGCCACGCTTATGAGGCAGAAAATGGTTCTTAAGTTAAAAGCTTTTATTGCCCTAAGAGATTGTAAAAGGATTTTGATTAACCGGCTCATGTCTTTACTATAATTTAATGTATTTTGTCTATTCAACTCTGACGTTCAAATATAATTGCAGGCATCAGGACAATATAATTCAGATTTGACAATTACAGCGCATTCTGGTTTAATAATATTGCCTTTAAGAATAGCACTGTGAGGCTAAAAAGGTAAGGAGACAGGTTGAAACAAGAATATACATATATGCCTTCCTCTGAATGAAGGGGAAGGCTTTTTTTATGTCCAAATGACAAAAGAACTGCTAAATAAGAAGGATATCGAAAGGATGCTCTTGAGGATAGCCCATGAGATTATAGAAAAGAACAAGGGTATTGAGAATATCTGCCTTGTGGGAATTCAGCGAGGCGGTGTGCATTTAGCAAAAAGACTCCGCTTGATGATAAAAGGAATTGAAAATACAGAAGTTCCTGTTGGGTCGCTTGATATCTCTCTTTATAGAGATGATATTAGGATCAGAAAAGGGCATCCTGTGGTGAGAAAGACTGAGATACCCTGTGATGTGAATGATAAAAAAATAATCCTTGTGGATGATGTCCTTTTTACAGGGCGCTCCATAAGGTCTGCAATGGATGCGATAATGGATTTCGGGAGACCTGCCCAGATACAGCTTGCTGTTCTTATTGACAGAGGGCATAGGGAGCTTCCGATAAGGGCTGACTATGTAGGCAAGAACATACCTACCTCGATGTCGGAAAATATTAGTGTGCAGTTTGAAGAAGAGGGACATGAGGACAAGGTAGTGCTTCAGTCAAAGGAATGAAGGATTTAGTTGGCATAAAAGAAATTGAAAAGAGCGATATCGAGCGCATACTCAATACCGCCTCTTCATTCAAGGATGTTTTAAAGAGGGATATCAAAAAGGTTCCAGCTTTGCGCGGCAAGACAGTGGTAAATCTTTTTTTCGAGCCGTCAACAAGGACAAAGACATCTTTTGAGCTTGCTGAAAAGAGAATGAGCATGGATGTGCTGAATTTCTCAGTGCCTACAAGCAGCGTGGTTAAAGGAGAGAGTCTTCTGGACACTGTAAGAACAATAGAGGCATACGGAGTGGACTTCATAGTCATAAGGCATTCATCGAGCGGAGCGCCGCATTTTATTGCAAGAAATGTCAATGCTTCGGTAATAAGCGGAGGTGACGGCATTAATGAACATCCTACTCAGGCGCTTCTCGACGCCTTCAGCATTATCGAAAAAAAAGGAAGACTCGAAGGGCTCAAGATAGCTATAGTCGGAGATATACTTCACAGCAGAGTCGCTAAATCAAATATATACTGTCTCGCTAAACTGGGTGCAAAGGTAAGACTCATAGGCCCTCCCACCCTTATTCCCATGGATTTACCTGAGGGCGTAACCGTCTTCCATGATATGGATGAAGGAATAAAGGACACCGATGTAATTATGATGCTTAGGATACAGATGGAAAGACAGGGCAAAGGATTCTTCCCCTCTACAGGCGAGTACTCAATGCTATACGGACTTAATATAAACCGCCTCGGACTTGCAAAAAAAGATGCCATTGTCATGCATCCAGGTCCTATGAATCGTGGAATAGAGATAAGCTCGGAAGTTGCAGACTGTCAGCAATCAGTAATCCTTGAGCAGGTGACAAACGGAATAGCCGTAAGAATGGCAGTCATGTATCTATTAAGCGGAATGCAGGAAAATGAATAATAGCATACTCATCAAAAACGGACATATTATAGACCCATCTCAGGGCATTGATAGAATCGGAGATATATTGATTGAGGGTGGGAAGATTGCAGAAATCAGAACACAGAGCATAGAACACAGAACACAGATAAAAAATACAAAACTCAAAACTCAAAACTCGGAACTTAAAACTATTGATGCTTCCGGTTTGTATGTTATTCCCGGTCTTGTGGACATGCACACACATCTGAGGGAGCCCGGGTTTGAGCACAAAGAGACTATAAAGACAGGCACAATGGCTGCAGTAAAGGGAGGAATAACCTCTGTCTGCTGCATGCCAAATACAAACCCTGTGAATGACAACGAAACGGTTACAGAGTTCATTTTAAGAAAGGCATCTGCAGAGGGAGTGTGTTATATCTATCCCATAGGCGCGATTACAAAGGGAGAGAAGGGCGAAGAACTTGCTGAGATGGGCAAGATGTATGAAGCAGGATGTGTTGCATTTTCCGATGACGGGAAGTCTGTCATGAATAGCCTAATAATGAGACGCTCACTGGAGTACTCAAAGATATTCAATGTGCCTATCATATCTCACTGCGAGGACATTCACCTTGTCGATGACGGGGTTATGAATGAAGGAAAATTTTCAACATTGCTGGGACTAAGGGGAATTCCCTCTGCCTCAGAAGAAGCGATTGTCGCCCGTGATATTATATTGTCCAAACTTGCTGGCGGAAGACTACACATAGCGCATGTATCCACAGAAGGCTCTGTAAAATTGATAAGGCAGGCGAAGGAGCGGGGCGTGAATGTAACAGCAGAGACATGTCCCCATTATTTCAGCATTACAGAGAAGGCAGTGGAGGGTTATAATACAAATGCAAAGATCAACCCGCCTCTGAGAACAGAAAGAGATGTGGAAGCAATAAAGGAAGGGCTGAAAGACGGGACAATTGATGTCATTGCTACAGACCATGCGCCGCACCATAGAGACGAAAAACTTCTGGAATTTGACAGAGCGCCCTTTGGCATTTCAGGTTTTGAAACATCAATCTCTTTAAGCTTGCAGCTTGTTCATGACGGCATATTGAGCATGCCGGAGCTTATTGAAAAAATGACATTGAATCCTGCGAAAATTCTTAGAATAAATAAGGGAGCATTGGAAGCAGGCTCTGATGCCGATATGTCCTTGATGGACATAAAAAGAGAGTATAAAGTAGAGCCGGATAAGTTTATCTCTAAGGGCAAAAACACGCCGTTTGACGGCTGGACCCTTAAAGGCATGCCGGTGATAACGATCTGCAAGGGGAAAATTTTTGACTATAGAGGTTAGATTTATAGACATGCTTATTTCGGCAGGACATAGTATTTTCTCTTCATTCTCGATGTGAATTAAATTGGAGGATAGATGAATAAGGCGTTGCTTGTATTGGCTGACGGGACTGTCTTTGAAGGGAGAGGATTCGGCGCTCAGGGTGAGACTGTGGGCGAGGTTGTCTTTAATACCTCTATGACAGGTTATCAGGAGATACTCACCGATGCTTCATATAAAGGTCAGATAGTAACCATGACCTATACGCAAATTGGAAATTACGGAGTTAACGAAGAAGACATAGAATCTCTGGGCGGAATAAAGGCAGAGGGCTTTGTGGTAAAAGAGGCGTGTGATTTCCCGAGTAACTGGCGCGCTGAGAAGTCAGAAGTCAGAAGTCAGAAGTCAGAAGTTATAAAATCACTTGGAGATTATTTAAAAGAATGCAGGGTTGTGGGCATTCAAGGCATTGATACGAGGGCATTGACAAGGCATCTGAGAAACAGCGGCGCTCAAATGGGAATTATATCTGCGGTGGATTTAAAACCCGAAAGCCTTTTGGAAAAGGTTAGAAAGCATCCCGGGATCTCTGCGTTGGACTTTGTGAAGGATGTAACGACAAAAGAGAAATATTTATGGGAAGAGGGCTGCTGGAAGTGGTGCAAGGTCGAAAGAGAACAGGGTGCTTACAATGTTGTAGTCTATGATTTTGGCGTCAAGTTTAACATCCTCAGAAACCTTGTTGAGGCAGGTTTCAATGTTAATGTCGTGCCGGCGCAGACGCCTGCTGAAGCGGTTCTTGAGATGAATCCCGATGGCATACTTTTAAGCAACGGTCCCGGAGACCCTGAGACGGTTGTTTATGCCATCGAGAATACAAAGAAGCTGATAGGCAAAAAGCCGATCTTCGGGATTTGTCTCGGACACCAGATATTAGGCCTCGCATTAGGAGGAATGACATACAAACTCAAATTCGGACATCACGGAGGGAATCATCCTGTGAAAGATTTAAAGACCGGAGGTGTCGAAATCACATCTCAGAATCACAACTACTGCGTTGATATAAACAGCCTTGGTGGGAAGGTAAGACTCACTCACAAGAATCTCTTCGACGGCTCTGAAGAGGGCATGGAGCATATAGAGCTTCCGATATTCTCTGTCCAGCACCATCCTGAAGCAGGACCTGGACCGAATGACTCCACACATCTCTTTGAGCGATTTAAGGAAATAATCAAGGAGGACAAGACATGCTAAAAGAAATCAAATCAGATATCTATCACCTTCTGCATCCTAAAATGATATTTTTACTTACGAGCATATCCAAAGACAGCAAGCCGAATGTCATGACATGCGCTTGGGCAACTCCTGTGAGCGAGGAACCGCCTATTGTCATTGTATGCGTGGAAAAGAGCGCTTATACGGCTGAACTGATCAGGCAGACAAAGGAATTTGTAATAAACATCCCGACAAAACAATTATTGAAGGCATTGTGGATATGCGGAAAGACATCGGGCAGAAATTCTGATAAGTTCAAAAAATCAGGGCTGAAGATAAATGATGCGAAAAGGGTCAAAGCGCCTTTGATTGAAGGATGCATCGGATATATAGAGTGCAAATTATGGAAGACTGTTGAGGCAGGCGAGTGCTACGCCTTTTTCGGGAATGTATTGCATGCCGAGGCTGATGAAAAATATTTCAAAAAAGACGCATGGACTAAAACATCGGGAATACCATTTCACCTCAGCGGCGCGAAAATTGTTTATTTTAAATAATGGATAACGCATATCAGATAGACATAAAAGATAACTTGCTCACTTTCAGGACAGCTTTTTTCAAGGCCGAAAAAGGAAGTGCTCTTCACATCGGCATTTATAACCGCGAGCTCGCATCGAGCCTTGCTGCAGGCGCACTGGTGATGCTGCTGGGATTTTTTCTTGCCGCAAAATATAAGATAACCGCCGTTCATTTTATTGCAGCTCTGGTTCTCTTCACAGCGTTTTTTATCGGCTTCAGGACGTACATATTTCGCGAGCCTTTGCTCTACGTGGCGATTGATAAGGCCAGAGGAGTGATAAACTTTTCTGTTAATAAAATATTTGGACAAAAGAATTTCTCATTCCCGATTGCTGAACTTGAAAACATTAGGCAGGACTATGTATCCATAACTCCTGAAAATCCCGACGGCATTAAATTTGTGGAAAAGATAGCGCTGCAGCATGGCACGGTCATACCGGGCTTTGGAAAGACGGCTGAATTTTATACCGTGGAGATGGAATTCAAGAACCGGCAGAGGATAATGATATTTTCATCCGAAGATCCTTCGCCGGCTGATGACATTGCGATAAAATTTAAAAATTTCATAGAGAGGTAGGGATGCCAAAGAGGACAGACATTAAGAAAATACTATTAATCGGCTCAGGCCCGATAGTGATAGGCCAGGCGTGCGAATTCGACTATTCCGGGACTCAGGCATGCAAGGCCTTGCGCGAAGAAGGCTATAAAATAGTGCTTGTGAATTCGAACCCCGCAACCATTATGACAGACCCGGAGATAGCGGACGCAACCTACATCGAGCCTTTATCAACAGAGATCCTCGAATTGATTATTAAAAAGGAAAGGCCTGATGTCCTCCTTCCGACAATGGGCGGGCAAACCGCATTAAACCTTGCCGTGGAGCTATCTGAGGCAGGCATCCTCGACAGATATGAGGTTGAACTTATTGGAGCAAGGCTTAACGCTATAAAGAAAGCGGAGGACAGGGAACTCTTTAAGGAGGCAATGAGGAAGATCGGTCTTGAAGTCCCTAAAAGCGCAGCCATCACCAGCATGAAGGATGGCATTGACATTGTTGAGCATGTGGGATTTCCAGCCATACTCAGACCTGCTTTTACCCTCGGCGGCGCAGGAGGAGGCATTGCCTATAACATTGAGGAATACAGGGAATTATTAGAAAAGGGTTTGAAGCTCAGCCCTGTCCATCAGGTGCTTGTGGAGGAATCAGTCCTGGGTTGGAAAGAATACGAACTGGAAGTCATGAGGGACATGAAGGACAATGTAGTCATTATATGTTCTATAGAAAACTTTGATCCAATGGGCGTACATACAGGAGACTCCATAACAGTTGCACCGGCTCAGACGTTAACTGATAAAGAATATCAGAGGATGCGTGACGCAGCTATTGCGGTTATCAGAGAGATAGGGGTTGATACAGGAGGCTCCAATATTCAGTTTGCATTAAATCCAGACAATGGCAGAATGGTTGTAATAGAGATGAATCCGAGGGTCTCAAGAAGTTCTGCCCTTGCCAGCAAGGCAACTGGTTTCCCCATAGCAAAGATTGCAGCAAAACTTGCCATGGGTTACACTCTTGACGAAATAAAAAATGATATAACGAGAGAAACACCCGCATCTTTTGAACCCACTATAGATTATGTAGTTACAAAAGTTCCGAGGTTCACCTTTGAGAAATTCCCGGAAGCTGATGCTACTCTTACGACCCAGATGAAATCGGTTGGTGAGGTAATGGCAATAGGCAGGACATTCAAGGAATCTCTGCAGAAGGCATTGAGGAGTCTTGAAATAGGCTCGGCTGGTTTTGAACTTGTTGACGGAAATGTTGATGAGATAAAATCAAAGCTCAAAACTCCGAATGCTGAGCGTATCTGGTATGTAGCGCAGGCATTGAGACACGAAATAAGTGTTCAGGACATCCATGAAATGACATGGATAGATCCATGGTTTTTAAATAATATGAAGCAGATCATCGATATGGAAGAAAAGTTAAAGAGTTTAGGAGTTCAGGAGTTTTTATTGATAGACGCCAAGGAATACGGTTTTTCAGACAGGCGCATTGCCGAGCTTACAGGAAAGACCGAAAGGGACATAAGGCAATTAAGGAAAGAGATTGGATTAAAGCCTGCGTATAAGCTGGTTGATACATGCGCTGCGGAGTTCGAGGCATATACTCCTTATATGTACTCGACATATGAAAGACCATACTTCAGAATACAGAATACAGAAGATAGGAGTCAGAATAAAGAAAAAAGTCTGTCCTCTGTTATCTGTCATTTATCTTCTGTCGTTGAATGCGAGGCTAATCCGACAGACCGCAAGAAGGTTGTAATTTTAGGCTCGGGACCGAACAGGATAGGGCAGGGGATTGAGTTTGACTATTGCTGCGTCCATGCTGTTTTTGCGTTGAAGGAAACGGGGTATGAAACAATAATGATCAACTGTAACCCTGAAACAGTCAGCACAGATTATGACACTGCAGACAGGCTTTATTTTGAGCCTTTGACCATAGAGGATGTTTTAAGTATTGTTGATCTTGAAAAACCTGAAGGGGTTATAGTCCAGTTTGGAGGGCAGACGCCTCTTAAATTGGCAGTCCCCCTTGAAAAAGAAGGCGTGAAGATACTCGGCACATCTCCAGATTCTATTGACAGGGCAGAGGACAGAAGAAGATTCAAGGAACTGCTGCACAAGCTCGATCTCAAACAGCCTGAAAGCGGCACAGCCATGTCCTGCGAAGATGCAGTAGCAGTTGCAAATAAGATAGGATACCCTGTGATGGTAAGACCTTCCTATGTTCTTGGCGGCAGGGCAATGGAGATAGTTTATGATGAAGACTCTTTAACAGATTATATGAAAAGGGCTGTTAAGGCATCGCCAGAGCACCCCATTCTCATAGACAAGTACCTTGAGGATGCCATAGAAGTGGATGTGGATGCAATTTCAGATGGCGCTGATGTTATAATAGGCGGGGTCATGGAGCACATTGAAGAGGCCGGGATTCATTCAGGTGATTCTGCCTGTTCAATTCCGCCTTATTCTCTGCCTTTAAATATTGTGGATGAGATAAAAAGGCAGGCAAAGGCTCTTGCTAAAGAGCTTAATGTGGTAGGATTGATGAATGTTCAGTTTGCAGTGAAAAGGATAGAAGATAGACAAGAGGATTATGAAATATACATATTAGAGGTCAATCCAAGGGCATCAAGGACAATACCTTATGTCAGCAAGGCAACAGGTGTTCCCCTTGCTAAACTTGCTGCGAAGGTGATGGCAGGGAAGACATTGAAGGAACTCGGCTTGAGTGATGAGATCGAGATAAAGCACGTGGCTGTTAAAGAGGCTGTCTTTCCATTTGATAGGTTCCCTGGAGTGGATGTAATACTGGGTCCTGAGATGAAGTCAACAGGCGAGGTTATGGGAATAGATGAAGATTTTGGCCTTGCCTATGCAAAGGCACAGGCAGCCAGCAAAAACAGGATTCCCACGTCTGGTAAAATATTTATCAGCGTTAAAGACAAGGATAAATTTCATACCGCTCAGATAGCAAAAAAACTTTCGGAAATGGCTTTCCAGATTATTGCAACAAGGGGCACTGCAAAATACTTGTCAGAAAATGGTATTAAAGTGGATATCATTAATAAAGTTATGGAAGGGCGTCCTCATGTTGTGGATCTGATAAAGAACAGGGAGATAAACTTTATAATCAATACAGTCACAGGCGCTCAGGCGCAGAAGGATTCGTTTTCTATAAGGAGCAGCGCCCTTCAGCATAATATCCCATATACTACCACTATCTCTGGAGCAAAGGCAGTGGTAAAAGCCATAGAAATGTTGCTCAAGAAGGATTTGAGTATTAAATCTATACAGGAATATCATAAAGACAATTGAAAAAGAAGGAGGGATTTTATGGCATCTATTAAAAAAATCGGCATTATTACAAGTGGTGGTGATTGCGGCGGTTTAAACGCTGTAATAAAGGGAGTTGCGCGGCAGGCGTATTCTTACGGGATTGAATCAGTTGTTATCCCAAACGGATATGCAGGTCTTTATAATCTTGCAGATATGCAGGATGTCGTTACATTGAACGCTGAAAGAGTGAGCAAGATAGAGGCGTCCCTCGCTGGCTCTGAGGCAGGGCATTCAAGAGTCAAGATTAGTAAGATAAAGGATCCCAATGCGTATGCGCGCATAAAGGAAGGACTGAAAAAGTTCAGCATAGATGCCTTGATCATAAGCGGCGGCGATGATACCGGAAGTGTCGTTGTTGACCTCGGTGGTCATGGAATTCCATGCGTTCATGTGCCTAAGACCATGGACCTCGACCTCCAGCCGTACAGTGTTGGCGGTGATTCAGCAATAAACAGAATAGCACAGCTTGCGAGGGATTTAAAGACTACCGGCATGAGTCATAATCGTGTTCTTGTAATAGAGGTATTTGGAAGGTATGTTGGCCATACAGCCCTAAGGGGAGGAGTCGGTGCTGAGGCAGATTGCATTCTGATACCTGAGATACCCGTTGATTTTGATGTTATTTATGAGCACATGAAGACAACATATTTTGCAAGGATCATGAGGAGCGATGTCAAGGCAGGGACATATATAATTGTTGTTGCAGAGGGGATAAAAACCGCCTCTGGAGAATTGCTCTATGACGAATCTGCAGGTGTTGATGCATTCGGACACAAGAAGCTTGCGGGTGCAGGCAAGTATGTGAGACAGCAGTTGGAAAAAAGATTAAAGAATGATCCAAGCGTTACAGGATTCATGAAAAAAGTCGGCATGTATGTACCCGGCGTCTATGAGATACCAGAGGTGAGAGAGGTAACACCAGGACATCTTGTCAGAAGCGGGGGCTCATCTGCTTATGATGTGAACTTTGGGTATAAGGCAGGAGCAGCAGCAGTGCTTCTTTTGCTTGAAGGTAAAACCGGCAATACAGTGGTCAATGTGGATGGACAGAAGATTTATCATATGTCTACATCAGAGGCCATAAAGAGGAGAGAGGTGGACATCAGTGAGGCTGCCCTTTTTGAAAGCCTCGGCATCTGTTTTGGAAGGAAGGCGGAGAAATACATATTTGGTTTTGAGGAGATAAAGGTGACCCCTTTACGACACCTGTAATCATATAAAACTGGCAAACTAAGACTAAATTTACATTCATAAAAACTATGAGTTAAAATAAACTATGATTTTAGATTTTACATCCCTCCTTGAGGAGTCAGTAAAGATTCACGGTCATCTCTGTCCAGGTCAGGTGCTTGGTGTAAAAATGTCCATGCTTGGGCTTAAAAGCATTGACATTAAAGAGCCAAAAGGCAATGACAGGAAAAATATTATTGTTTTTGTTGAGATGGACAGGTGTGCAACGGATGCTGTTCAATCTGTAACCGGATGCAGTCTTGGCCACAGGACAATGAAGTTCATGGATTACGGCAAGATGGCTGCAACGTTTGTTAATCTCAAAACCGGCCATGCTGTAAGGGTTATAGCGAGGGAGGATGCAAGAGATAAGGCAAAGGAGATGTTCCCGAAAATAGAGAATAAATATCAGGCTCAGCTTGAGGCATATAAGATAATGAAAGACGATGAGCTTTTTGATACACTGGATGTAAAGGTTAAGATAGCTCCTGAGGATATGCCGGGACGGCCTCTGAAAAGGATTCAATGTCAGATGTGCGGAGAGTATGTGCAGGATATGAGGGATGTGCAGAAAGACGGAAAAAATTTGTGCAAGCCGTGCGCTGACGGCGGATATTATAGCAAGGCATAGGCATATTTGAGGAGGCTTTAAATGTGTGAAACCCATAGCGATGAAACAAGGACTAAGTTGGGAGTCATGACAGTCCCTGTTGCAGAGGCAGTAGGCATGGTCATGGCTCATGACATTACAGAAATCCGAAAAGAAGAATTTAAGGGCAGGGCATTTAAGAAGGGATATATAATAAAAGAGGATGATGTAAGCCATCTCCAGAGGCTCGGCAAGGAAAATCTCTTTGTCTTGAACATGGCAGATGACGAGATGCACGAAGACGATGCAGCCTATGCTATGGCAAACGCGCTTATGGGTGAGGGCGTAAAGATAGAAGGAGAGCCTAAAGAGGGGAAGATAAACATAATCGCAGAAAGAGACGGGCTTTTGAAGATAAATAAAGAGGCTCTTTTGCGGTTTAACATGCTTGGAGACGTGATGTGCGCGACAATGCACAACAACACGGTTGTGAAAAAAGGCCGGCTTTTGGCCGGCACGAGGGCGATCCCTCTTGTTGTAAAAAAATACATAGTTGAAGAGGCCGTGTCAATAGCAAAAAATTTCAACGGAGTTATAGAGGTTAAAGAATTAAGAAGACCAAAGGCGGGGATTGTAATTACAGGTAATGAGGTCTATTATGGAAGGATAAAAGACGCCTTTGCGCCGGTGATAAAAAAGAAAATTGATGTTTTTGAAGGCGAAATTGCCGGAATATACTATGCGCCTGATGATGAAAAATTTATTGCAGATAGGCTTAGAGAGCTTATTGCGGCAGGAGCGGATCTGCTTATTACCACAGGCGGCATGTCAGTTGACCCGGATGATATAACGAGGTTTGCCATAAGGAGCCTCGGCGCGACTGATATAACATATGGCTCTGCAGTCCTGCCCGGGGCAATGTTCCTGTCGGCATATATCAATAATATCCCAATCCTCGGTATCCCTGCCTGCGGAATGTATCACAAGACAACAATATTCGATCTCATTCTTCCACGGGTGCTCGCAGGAGAGAAAATAGGGAGGAGAGAGATTGCAGAATTAGGGCACGGCGGCTTATGCCTTAACTGCATGGAATGCAGGTATCCAGTATGTCCATTCGGTAAATGACACTGCCTAACCACTGCATTGGATTTGACAGGGCACGGCATTTTTGATAATTTTATCAACAATGAAAAGACATGAGACAGAAGACAGAAGTCAGAAGTCAGACAGAAAATTTTATTTTGTTTTTTCTGTCATCTGTTTTCTGTCCTCTGTTATCTGTCTTCTGTCTTCTGCTTATGCCTTTGATATAAAGGGTTTACAGCCCCTTCCTCCCTATGGAGTATTTTCCACATTCAGCGCCGAGAGCCTGAAACAAAAAAATTTTGGTATAGGCTTAGGTTTTGAAAAATCCATAAGCCCTGATTTTTATAGGACCACTCTTGGTTTTGCTTATGGGTTGAGTGACAGGGTTGAGTTGAATCTGACAGTTCCTTATGTTACTGAATGGCAAAATAAGATTGACGGCTTTGAAGATGCAAGCATAGGGATTAAACACAGGGTTATAGATGAAGGGAGATTCAACCCTGCATTAGCTTATATTCTGACATTTTCCACCTTTTCCGGCAGGGATGAGTTTTCTACAGACGGGGCAATTGGCGCCGGACTTATACTTACAAAAAAAGTCGGACCGTTTAAAGGACATCTGAACGCCTTTTATTCCAATCCAGGCAAATCTGGACTAAAAGATGAATATTCTTTAAATATGGGCGCTGAATTAGCTGTCACGCATGATTCCAAAATGCTTTCAGAAATCATCGGAAGAAAAGACTACTTTAAGAATAAGATAAACTTCTTTGAATGGAGACTCGGCTACAGGATAGCAACTACGGATTATCTTTATACAAGTATTGGAGTAGGTTTTGACATAAAAAACAGGACTCCTGATTACAGGTTGCTATTTTCCATCAGCCTTATCCTGCCGGTTGAAAAGAAAGAGCTTCAGAAAATATACGAACAATAAACATATGTCGCCTTGCATCATCCGCAATATATTAGGTATCATGAAAGATGTTTGATCTTGGAATGCAGGAATTAATAGTTATTTTCATTGTGGCTCTTCTTGTCTTTGGTCCTAAAAAATTGCCTGAGCTTGGAAGGACTATCGGCAAAGGAGTTGCTGAACTAAAGAAAGCGCTGCATGGCGTTAAAGAACAGATTGATGCAGAGATGCTTGAGGTAAAAAAACCTATGTCATGGGAAGACCATATTATAAAGCCGGAAAGCCAGACAGAAGATTTAAAACCGGTTAAATATAATAATGATTCAGATCAATCCAGTGAGAAAACCATGGAAGTGGAAGTGCGCGGCACAAGCCGGCATGACGCAAATGTATCTTCAGAAACTGCGGAGGAAGAAAAAATTGCAGATCCCTCAGCAGGGGCAGAAGAACGAGAAGAAAAGGGGTAATAAAAGGGAATGGAAGATGAAAAGATGCCCCTCACAGAGCACCTTGGGGAATTAAGAAAAAGGATTGTTGTCTCCTTAACCGTCATTATCATCGCCTTTGTAGTTTCATTCACATATTCTGAAAACATCTTCAGAGGACTTATGTTTCCTCTGAAATATAATCTGGATTTCTCTGTAAGAAACATGTATGTGCAGTTTGTCCCTCAAGATAAGCTGCCTGATACAAAACTCGTTTTCTTAGGACCAGCAGAGGCTTTTTGGATGAACCTCAAGATTGCCTTTGTAGCTGGTATTATTCTTTCCTTGCCTGTGATTTTTCATCAGTTATGGAAATTTATTGCCCCTGGACTTATGCCAAAAGAAAAGAGGTATGTGCTCCCTTTTATATTTGTGGCAACAGGGCTGTTCCTTATAGGGGCTTCTTTCTGTTTTCTTATAGTTCTTCCATTCGCAATGAGCTTTCTGCTGACTTACAAAGTAGGGGATTTTTTAATGCCAATGCTTTCCGTCGGTCAGTATGTTGATTTCTGCCTCAAGTTCATCCTTGCCTTTGGCGCTGTTTTTGAGCTTCCAATAGTTATCGTATTTTTGACAAAAATGGGAATTGTTACGCCAAGAACTCTTGCAAAAAACCGAAAATATGCTGTTTTAATCGCCTTTGTTTTAGCTGCGCTTTTAACCCCGACGCCCGATGCTTTTAACCAGCTATTGATGGCTGTCCCAATAATATTGCTTTATGAAATAGGGATATGGATTTCTCCATTGTTTGTAAAGAAAAAAACCGAATCATCAGAGAAATAAAAATATACTCAAGATGGTATCCGAATCTGGCAGGAATTTTAAAGCCATTGCATATGACATATCAGAAGGATTTGTCACAGTGAATCCTTTATTTTTAAAGCCGTTCGATGAGAAAAACCTCAAATCGCTTTACAGGGCAATAGAACGCAAACAGAGCGAAATAAGGGCAGAACCATTTCCTTACAATGATTCTATTTTGATAAGACAAAGGAATATAAAACTGCAAAGGCTTTACGCTGCCTTAATAGTGCTCAAAAATTTTGCACGCGAAGCAAAGTTAGCAATTAACTTATGAAATGATCTAAGACGGAGGATATGTGAAATTAGCGATTATAGGCCTTTCTAACTCAGGCAAGACTGCTGTTTTTAATGCTCTGACACGTCAAAACCTTGAAACAACTATCTATCCGACCGTCAGCGGTGAGCCAAATTTCGGCGTTGTTAAGGTGCCGGATCACAGAATCGACAGGCTTGCTGAAATATATAAACCCAAAAAAGTTACATATGCAACAGTGGAATATATTGATTACATAGGCCTTACAAAAGGCGATGTTGCTCAAAACAGGAAGGTCTTTGATCTTATAAAGGATGTTGACGCCATTGTCCATGTGGTGAGGGCGTTTGAGAATGATTCAGTCTCGCATCCAATGAATGAAATTAATCCGCTTAAGGACATAGAGACACTGGAACTCGAATTGATATTTGGAGACATTGAACTGATCGAAAAAAGGCTTGAAAGAATGGAAGAAGGCGCCAAAAAAGGGAAGAAGCCCAACGAAGCAGAAAAAAAACTTCTACTTAAGTGTAAGGATGCTTTGGAAAAAGAGATACCGCTCAGAAATGTAAGTTTTGACGATGAGGAACAGAAGGCAATGAAACACCTTCAATTTGTTTCCACAAAGCCTGAAGTGGTTGTTTTGAATATTGGAGAAGGGGACTTAAATAGTGACAGGATGTTAGATTTTCAGCAGAAAGCTGAGAAATATTTTATTGATAAAGACATATCGGAGACAACGAAGGTCGTAACGCTCTGCGGAAAAATAGAAATGGAGATTGCTCAATTGAATACCGAAGAGGCAAAGGCATTCCTTGATGATCTTAATATACAAGAGCCTGCTTTGAACAAACTGATACACGTTAGCTATGACCTCCTTGGCTTGATATCATTTCTGACAGTTGGTGAAGATGAGGTCAGGGCATGGACAATAACTGAAGGAACCAATGCGCAGAAGGCTGCAGGCAAGATACACTCAGATATAGAGAGGGGATTTATAAGAGCAGAAGTAGTTGGTTGCGAAGATTTCATCGCATGCGGCAATATGGCAGCAGCAAGGGACAAAGGGCTCCTGAGGCTTGAAGGAAAGGCCTATGAGGTGAAGGACGGAGATATAATCAATTTCAGGTTTAATGTGTAGGGTATAACGACCAAGCTCATCGGCGGGCTATTGCCCGTCCGCTGGAGTGTTTTGTCAGGCGTTGTGTTGTTTTCGTTAAATCAAGTAATAACCTTAATGAATCGTTTACCGCGGCCGAATCTGTAAATACCTTGGCAACATCCGGCTCAAGCATAACAACATTAGCGCCTTCTTCTAAAATGCGTTTGTAATACTTGCCACGAACGGCTTTAGAATAATCAAAATCATATTCGGGGCGTAATTCATCGCTGATTTTCTTTTTTTTTTAGTCTCCATGTCATTTCCTCTCATGAGCGATTGTAGGCCGTGCATTGATAATACGCACTGTTTTCCCTCTCTCGGCATGTGACACCACAAGCAAACGGCCACGAGAGGAGTAACCTATGGTTATGAGCCTTTCCTCATCAATAGAATGATCAGGGCCATCAAAAGTTGCTGATAACGGATCATAAAATACAGTCATTGCTTCCTCAAATGATACCCTGTGTTTTTTAATATTCTTTTTTGCTTTTTCCCTGTCCCATTCGAATTGCATATGTTTAATTTTATCATAATTTTACGCCTAACCATCTTATTAACTAGTTTCTTATTATTATATGGAGGGTGACAGATAATGCAAGTAAATTTTGATAAATTTCAGGGGGGTATGATTATAATTTTTTTTAATCTCTAACTTGTTGTAAGACTATCAAATAGGCTAAAAGTCCGCTGGATTTTTAGCGCCATCCGGCTATCAGGGATACCCATCTGCCGTAGTAAGATTTCTCCAATATGCACAGTCCGTCTTCTTCCATAGCTTTGATGACATCATTCTCCTGAACGACAATCATTCCTGAGAGAAGGGCAAAGCCTGATTTTTTAAGGCGCGATGTTATTTCACGGGCATTCTGTATCAGTATCTCTGACATGAGATTGGCTGCAATAAAGTCAAAATTCCCTTTTATATCAGATATGCTGCCTTCTTTAATGTCTATGTTTTGAATGTTATTGAGCTTTGCATTCCTACGTGCAGCATCAACAGCAAGAGGATCAATGTCCACACATACGGCATGTTTGAACCCGAGCTTCAATGCTGCAATGGCAAGTATGCCTGTGCCTGTGCCGAAATCGAGGAATCGTTCCTTCTGCAAAAGTTCTCTCGATAATTTTTCTATCAGAGTCAGGCAGGTTTTTGTTGTCTCATGATGTCCGGTGCCGAATGCCATGCCGGGGTCTATTATCAGATTTATCCGTTGGTTGTTAGGTTCTTCCCACGGCGGCAGGATTGTGATATTTTCCCCGATATCAATGGGCCTAAATTTCTTTTTCCACGATTCGTTCCAG
The DNA here is from genome assembly GCA_030017995.1 of Thermodesulfovibrionales bacterium. Lineage (GTDB taxonomy): Bacteria > Nitrospirota > Thermodesulfovibrionia > Thermodesulfovibrionales > Dissulfurispiraceae > JASEGS01. The sequence goes on along the minus strand of JASEGS010000005.1, from coordinate 51,282 downwards.
TCCCTTTCGCCAATATAAACATATTCGTATAAAATCGTATCATCGAGGCCAGATTCTTTTAAGGTTTTTCTGAAGGGATTCAATGTTTCCGTTATTGCGTTTATACCCAGGGAATCCGGGAAATAGGCGATGAGAGCATTATCGTTATCAATAGCTCCAAGACAGCCTATTTCTGACATCTTTTGCAGGAGTGCGTCTCTTGACTCATCCGCAACGGTGATTTTAAATTCGTAATATCCCATAGATGTTGTAATATAACTATTGAACAAAAAAACTTACAAATTTTGTAACTGTTCAGCATGTTAGCGCCGACTGTTTTTATAAGGGAATATAGAAAATTTGCGGCTTGATGTGAAAGAATATAAATCAGTCTGATGATAAACTATCTCATAATAGGTATAGGCGGATTTATAGGAGCAATTGCCCGGTATGCGATTGGGGCATGGATTGGCCAGAAATGGGGGAAAAGCTTTCCACTCGGTACATTCTTCATTAATGTGAGCGGAAGCTTTTTTATAGGACTTCTCATGTCGTTATTTACAGAGAGGTTTATGGTCAATCCCCAATGGAGGTTATTATTGATAGTCGGTTTCCTCGGAGCATACACGACATTCTCGACATTCGAATACGAAACAGGAGGATTGATAAAAGACGGAGAATGGTTTATCGCTTTGTTGAATATCGTTTTCAGCGTAGTTGCGGGATTTGTGGCATTAAAAATTGGAGAGGTCATAGCAAAAAGCATATAGGAGAAAATCATGGTTAAGAGTGGACCTGCAAAAAAACTTACGATTTATGTTGATGAAACAGATAAGTTTCACGGGAAGCCGGTTTACGAAGTTTTAATGGACATATTTTATAAGAAGAAGATTGCGGGAGTAAGCGTATTCAGGGGAGTTGCGGGATACGGCAGCGACGGCGTATTCCATAAGTCAAAGATATTGGAGTTATCAACGAGCCTGCCTTTAAAAATAGAAGCTGTGGATTCCGAGGAAATGATTAACAATGTTTTAGACGATGTTCTCGGCATTATAGAAAGAGGACTCGTTGAAGTAAGCGATACGAATGTCATCAAGTGCTGTGAAAGAAAAGAGGGGTGATACCCTTGTGTCTGTTTTTATGGAAAAGTTCATGAAAACTATGATATTCTAATAATTCATAGTCGTAGTGTACCTTTTTAAATAAGGAGTAAAATATGAAAATGTCGGGCGCTGAAATAATCATCGAGTCTCTAAAAAGGGAAGGGGTAAAGCACATATTCGGATATCCAGGCGGGGTTATCCTGAATATCTTTGACCTTCTTTATGATGACAAGGATCTAAAGCTTATTCTCACAAGGCATGAGCAGGGAGCAGTGCACGCGGCGGACGGTTATGCGCGGGCTACAGGTAAACCAGGCGTTGTGCTTGTAACATCAGGGCCTGGCGCTACTAATACGGTTACAGGCATAGCTACGGCTTCTATGGATTCTATTCCTCTGGTTATACTGACAGGACAGGTTCCGACTATGCTCATTGGAAATGATGCATTTCAAGAGGCGGACATTGTTGGAATAACAAGGCCGTGCACAAAATACAACATACTCGCAAAAGACGTTAACGAGCTTGCCTCTCAAATAAAAGAAGCATTTCATATCGCCACTACAGGAAGACCCGGTCCTGTATTGATCGATCTGCCAAAAGATGTGACTGCCGGCAAGGCAGACTTTGTCTGGCCTGAGAAGATAGAATCCAGAAGTTATAATCCAACATATGAAGGGAACAAATGGATGATCGAGAGGGCAGCCCATGAAATAGCAAAGGCGAAAAAACCAGTTATCATTGCAGGCGGCGGCTGCATAATCTCAGGCGCTTCAAAGGAATTAAAGGAGCTTGCTGAAAATAATCAGATACCCGTAACCATGACATTAATGGGACTCGGCGGATTTCCGGGTAGCCATAAATTGTCACTGGGGATGCTTGGAATGCACGGGACATATTATGCCAACAAGAGCATACAGGAATCAGACCTTTTGCTTGCTATAGGAATGAGGTTTGATGACAGGGTTACAGGAAAGATCGAGGGATTTGCTCCCCATGCAAAGATAGTCCATATAGATATTGATCCAACCTCTATAAGAAAGAATGTGAGGGTTGACGTTCCCATCGTTGGGGATGTAAAGAGGGTTTTGACTGTTCTTAATAAGGTCATTAAAGAAGGGATTAAAGGGCAATGGGAAGAGGTCAGAAAAGCATGGTTAAAACAGATAGCCGAATGGGAGAAAGAAAGACCTTTGACTTATACATATAGTGAAGATGTGATTAAACCCCAGTTTGTTGTAGAAAAGATATATGAGCTAACAAAAGGCGATGCTATCATAACAACAGAGGTGGGTCAAAACCAGATGTGGGCAGCCCAGTTCTATAAGTTTGATAAACCGAGGAGGTTCCTCACATCAGGAGGTCTTGGGACCATGGGTTATGGTTTCCCTGCTGCCATTGGAGCACAGTTAGCATATCCTGACAAGCTCGTTATTGACATAGCTGGAGACGGCAGCATACAGATGAACATACAGGAGCTTGCTACAACAGTTATCAATAAATTGCCGGTCAAGGTTGCGATTTTGAATAACCGTTATCTTGGCATGGTGAGGCAGTGGCAGGAGCTCTTTTTTCAGGAAAGATATTCTCATGTGCACCTTGAAACAGAAACAACACCTGACTTTGTAGAGCTTGCCCATGCCTATGGAGCTGTAGGGTTAAGGGCAACAAAACCAGGCGAGGTAGAGCCTGTATTGAAAGAAGCGTTTAAGATTAAAAAGCCTGTATTCATGGATTTTGTCTGTGACTGGAAGGAAAAGGTTTATCCCATGGTTCCTGCAGGCGCTACTCTGGACATAATGCTCTTTGAAGAGAAAGAAAAGAAGGCTGAAAAGAAACTTAAGGCAGTAAAGTAACGGAGGATAGAGATGAGACATACTATTTCTGTGCTTGTGGAAAATAAATTTGGAGTTCTTTCGAGAGTGGCCGGTCTTTTCAGCGGCAGAGGGTACAACATAGAAAGCCTATCAGTTGGCGAAACCATTGACCCCCAGATATCAATAATGACCATTGTCACAACTGGCGACGATTGGGTTATAGAGCAGATTACAAAACAGCTTAATAAGTTAATTGATGTAATAAAGGTTGTTGACCTTACAGAGCTTGACCATGTGGAAAGAGAGATGGTGTTAATAAAGATAGCGCCAAGGAAGGAAGATAAGGCAGAGGTTTTAAGAATAGCTGAAATTTTCAGGGGAAAGGTTGTTGATTCCAGTCCCAATGCATATACAATAGAGATCACAGGAGACGAGAAAAAGATTGAGGCATTTATAGAGCTTATGAAGCCGATGGGCATAAAAGAGTTTGTAAGAACAGGTAAGGTAGCAATCGCAAGAGAAATAACGAAGCGTAAAGTCTAATGCGTCACGGAGTTATAGTGTTATAGGCTCAATTCTTTTACACTATAACTTTTTACGCTCGACGCTATAACGAATAAAAAGGGAGGCACATGAATAGCAAAGTTTATCTTATTGACGTTACGAATAGAGACGGTGTCCAGACATCGAGGATACTGTTGCCTAAGCTTGCAAAAACTATGCTGAATATATACCTTGATGAGATGGGTATATACCAGAGCGAAATAGGATTTCCGACGCTTAAACATGAAATCAATTACATCAATGCCAATCTTGGGCTTGCAAAGATGGGTGTTATGAAAAGGATACATCTTGAAGGTTGGTGCAGGGCTGTATCAGAGGATGTAAAACTATCATTTCAGAACTGTCCGGAGTTAAGGCATCTGAATATCTCAATGTCTACCTCTGATATAATGCTTAGTGGAAAATTCATGGGCAAAAAGACATGGAAGGATATTCTTAAAACAGTTGTAGAAGCAGTAAAGCTTGCAAAGGAACTTGGCGCAGAAACTGTGGGACTTAATGCCGAAGACGCTTCAAGGACAGATCTGGACAGGCTTATCGAGTTTGCACTTGCAGGCAAGGAAGCCGGCGCTGACAGATTCAGATATTGCGACACCCTCGGAGCAGATGACCCGATAACGATTTATGAAAGGATAAAGGCTCTTGCATATGCTACGAAATTCCCCGTGGAGATGCACTGTCATAATGACCTCGGAATGGCAGAGGCGGTTTCTGTGGCAGGCGCCCAAGGGGCGATAGAGGCAGGGGTTGATGCATACATAAATACAACTATAAATGGTTATGGTGAGAGGGCGGGTAACTGTGATCTTGTCTCCACTATTCTTGCCTTGAAGTTTTCTCATGTGCTAAAAGATAAGGTCCCACTCGATGAACATGTTGACCTGACAAAGTCATGGAAGATAGCAAAATATGCATCATATGCCTTTAATCTGCCAATCCCTATAACCCAGCCCGGGGTCGGCGCAAATGCCTTTGCTCATGAATCCGGCATCCATGCTGATGGCGCCCTGAAAGACAGAAGGAACTATGAATTGTATGATCCTGAAGACGTGGGAAGGGGAGAGCCAGACCTCCTTGAAACAGGCCGTATTATAACAACAGGGGCTTATGGGGGCATCAAGGGTTTCAGGCATGTTTATAGCAAACTCGGCATTGAATTCCATAATGATAATGAGGCAAGGAATGTGCTTGAACTCGTCCAGTATGCAAACCTACATACACAGAAACCACTTACAGATGATGAACTAAAACTTATAGCACATTGCCCTGATATGGTAAGGGGTATACTTACTGCCAACCCTTAATCATGATATAATTTTATATGGACCCGAACCAACCCTGTCCACAACTGAATAATTATACAGATAATAAACTGATCTATGACAGCAAAGAGGTGAATCCAGTTCACCCTCTGTTTTTTCTGCTGAATACCTTCAATTATGTGGCTTGAGATATTCTTTATAGCTATATTTATCCTGATAAACGGCTTTTTCGCTGCATCAGAGATAGCAGTTGTAACAGCCAGAAAAACCCGCATCAAGCAGCTCATTGAAGAAGGGCGAAAAGACGCCGAAATCTTAGATAAGCTGAAGGAAGAACCTGACAGGTTCTTATCCACCATTCAGATAGGGGTTACTCTTGCAGGGGCAATAGCGTCTGCAATAGGCGGCGCAACCGCTGTTGAGATTATCAAACCAGTTTTAAAATCCATTCCAATACCTGTTGTCTCTGCTTCAAGTGAAGCGATAGCAATAGGCATAATGGTTTTTTTCATTACATATTTTTCTCTTGTCTTTGGTGAACTAATCCCCAAGTCAATCGCTCTTTCCCATCCCGAGACTGTCGGTCTTTTAACTGCTTCTGCGGTGGACAGATTTTCACGGATAACATCAATATTCGTCCGTATCCTTACAGCGAGTACTAACATATTATTAAAGCCTTTTGGCAAGAGGGCATTCAGCGAGAGAGGATATATTACGGAAGAGGAAATAAAGATGCTTATAGAGGAGGGCAACGAACGAGGGATTTTTGAAGCAGAGGAGAAAGAACTAATACACAGTGTTTTTGAATTTACAGACACCTTTGTTAAAGAAGTAATGGTACCATCTCCCCAAATGGTTACTATAGGGATCAATATGTCCGTCGATGAGGTAAAGACGATTATCTCCGAGGAGAAATTTTCTCGTTATCCGGTTATAGGCAAAGACCTTAATGATATTAGGGGGATCCTCTATGCGAAAGACTTTTACACTATCCTCTCAAAGACAGAGATCGTAGAGTTGCATAAAATTATTAAACCGCCATTATATATTTCTGAGACAATGAAGGTGAGCAATTTATTAAGGGAGATGCAGAAAAAAAGGGTGCATATGGCCATAGTAATAGACGAATATGGCTCTGTTTCCGGCCTTGTTGCTCTGGAGGATCTTCTTGAAGAGATAGTCGGAGAAATACGTGATGAATATGATATTGAGAGTCCTGTAATAGTGTTGCGTGATGGTTCCATGATTATAGACGCTGCAACAAGCATTGGAGACCTGATTGAGGACTACCATATAGATATACCTGAATCCGCTGAATACGTGACACTCGGCGGGTTTATAGTTACGAAGCTCCAGAGGATTCCTAACACAGGAGACGTTGTAGAGATAAATGATATGATATTGAGAGTCATAGAGATGGTCGGCCCGCGTACAGTAAAGGTAAAAGTAGAAAAAATTGAAACGGAAACCACAGAAGCAAAAGATACTGATAAAAATTAAAATACTAAAGGGAGGATCTTATGGAGAAATGGAAATGCACAGTCTGTGGTTATGTGTATGACCCTGAATATGGGGATCCTGATTCAGGCATTGCAGCAGGGACGCCTTTTGAAAATATACCTGATGACTGGACATGTCCTGTATGCGGTGCATCAAAGGATTTATTTGAAAAGGTATTGTAGTTTTTAAAACAGGAGGGGAGTTATGAATGCGATTGAGATAGCTATAAAGATGGAGACAGATGCTATAAAATTTTACAATGAGGCTGCAGAGAAAACAATACACTCTGTTGGGAAGAAGATGTTTCTTACAATTGCAGAAGATGAAAAAAGACATCTCGATATGCTGTCCGATATATTGAAAGGCCTTGATATTAAGATGCACGACGTCAGTCCGATGAAGAATATAAAGACTATTTTTGAAGAACTGAAGCACGAGATGATGGAGAGGGTTGAAGCCACGAGGGACGAATTAGAGGCATTTAAAATTGCTGCTGACATGGAGAAACAGGGCGTTGAATTTTATAAGAAGGCTGCCATGGACGCACAAACTGAGAAAGAAAAGAAACTCTTTGAAAGACTCGTCCACGAAGAAAAACAACACTATGCTATTTTTGCAAATACATACTTCTTTATGTCCGATACAGGAAGCTGGTTCATGTGGGAAGAGCACAGCATTGTAGACGGCGGAACGCCATGGGCATGATCTATTTCAGCCCCAGCACATCCTGCATATCATAGAGTCCGGCCGCTCTATTTGCAATCCATAACGCTGCCTTTAGTGCGCCGCGGGCAAAAGTATCCCTGCTTGATGCCTTGTGGGTTATCTCTATGCGCTCTCCAAGGCCGCAGAAATATACTGTATGCTCTCCAACAATATCTCCGCCTCTGACAGTTTGAATGCCGATTTCTCTTTTTGTCCTTTCTCCTATTAATCCCTTTCTCGTATAAACAGCGACATCATCGAGATTTCTGCTCACAGCGTCTGCTATGACCTGAGCCATTTTCATGGCGGTGCCGCTCGGAGCATCTTTTTTTAGTCTGTGGTGCGCTTCGACTATCTCGATATCATAATCGTCTCCCAGAACTTGCGCTACATCCTGCAAGACCTTGAGCAGCAGATTGACGCCCACGCTCATATTCGGAGCAAGGACAACAGGAATATCTTTGCACATAGTTTTAATGGATTCTATTTGTTCCTTTTCAAATCCTGTTGTTCCGATGACCATTGCCTTTTTCTTTTCAAAGGCAAGCTTGAGATGTTGAAGAGTTGCATTTGTTGATGTGAAATCTATAATGACATCGCATCCGTCAATGATACTTTCAAGTTTGTCTGCGACCTTTAAACCTGCCTCTCCGATCCCGACTATCTGGCCTATGTCTTTCCCAATAGCTTCATGTCCGGTCCTTTCAACTGCGCCAATTAGTTTTAACTCATGATAGTCTCTTGAGAGGGCAGTAATCCTGCTTCCCATTTTTCCGGTTGCGCCTGTAACGATAATCTTTGTCATTTAATCCTCCTGGTTATCAGGTATTTTTTTTTAATTTCTCTTTTTCCTCTGTTTTTTCTTCAGGAACTTTATATTCTTCAGATGCCCATTTGCCCAAATCAATGAGTTTGCATTTTTCGGAACAAAAGGGTCTCCACGGGTTCTCTTCCCAAGTGGTCTTTTTTTTTTGCAAATAGGACATATTACCTGCATTGCAGTTTTTTTGAAAGGAATCTTCCAGTGTAAGATTCTTTCTTTTTTATTATCTCTTCCGGTACTCCGGTTGCAATAACCCTGCCTCCTTCATCTCCGCCTTCTGGCCCGAGATCAATAATATAATCCGCTGATTTTATTATATCAAGATCATGTTCAATTACTATTACGGTATTGCCCATATCAACCAGCCTATTTATAACATTCAACAGCCTTTGAATGTCAACGAAATGGAGACCTGTCGTTGGCTCATCAAGGATGTAGAGAGTGTTGCCAGTTGCCTTTTTACCCAATTCTTTAGAGAGTCTCAATCTCTGAGCCTCTCCGCCGGAAAGAGTGGTTGCGGATTGTCCTAATTTCAGATACCCCATTCCCATATCTTCAAGGACCTCGAGACGCTGCTTCAAAGAAGGTATGACAGCAAAGAATTCCAGAGCCTCTGATATTGTCATTTCGAGAATATCAGAGATGTTTTTGTCTTTGTAATAGATGTTTAAAGTCTCTTTGTTATACCTTTTGCCTCTGCAAGCATCACAGGTAATATATGCATTGGGAAGAAAATGCATTTCTATTTTTTTCAAACCGTCTCCCTGACATGCTTCGCATCTGCCGCCTGATACATTAAAGCTGAATCTTGAAGGGTTATATCCCCTTATACGGGAGTCAGGCAACTGGGAAAAGAGATCTCTTACAAAGGTAAAGATCCCTGTATATGTTGCAGGATTTGATCTGGGGGTTCTTCCAAGGGGGGACTGATCTATACAGATAGCCTTATCTAACTTCTCTATCCCTTCTATCTTTCTGTATCTGCCCGGAATTACTCTGCTTCCATGCAGATGTTTAAGCAGCGCTTTGTATAGAATTTCTAAAATCAGGGTGCTTTTGCCTGAGCCTGAAATTCCAGTGATACATACAAACATACCGAGCGGTATAGAAACATCAATGTTTTTCAGATTAAATTCAGCAGCCCCTATGATATTTAAGAAATCCTTGACCATTCTCCTTTTTGGGGGAACAGATATAATCATTTGACCGCTTAAATAATTTCCGGTAATTGAAGATATATTGTTCACTATATCTTTAGGAACTCCTTCAGCAATAATCCACCCGCCATTCTTACCTGCGCCGGGCCCCATATCCATAACATAGTCTGCGCTTTTTATGGTCTCTTCATCATGTTCTACTATGATCAGAGTATTGCCGGCATCTCTGATTGCTGCGAGGCTGCCGAGGAGTTTCTCGCAATCATTTGGATGCAAGCCGATGCTCGGTTCGTCGAGGACATAGAGCACTCCTGTAAGGGATGATCCAATCTGAGTTGCAAGTCTTATCCTCTGCGCTTCACCTCCTGACAAGCTGAAAGAAGGTCTCTCCAAAGTAATATAACCAAGCCCCACCTTATCAAGGAATAAGAGTCTATCCTTAACCTCTTTAAGAACTCTTTTTGAGATGGCTATTTCTCTCTCCGAGAGTCTGAGACCGTTTACAAATTTCTCTGCCTCTGCAACAGACATTTTGGAAAAATCGCCGATATTCACATTGTTAATTTTGATGCTTAAGGCTTCTTTTCTTAACCTCATCCCATTGCAATTTCTGCATGGAGCAAGATGGGTAAGCTCCTCTTCCATAACTCCGAGTTCGTCGCTTATGTCCTCAAAACCCAGCCCTTTACATCGGGGACATGCCCCGTTTTTACTGTTAAATGAAAAAAGCATCGGCTCTATCTCAGGATAGCTGATTCCACATTTGGGGCAGGCAAGTGTTCTGCTAAAGAGTATATCCTTGTTTCCATCAATTAGATTAAGTATTACTGTATTCGCATATTTAAGAGAAGTGTCTATTGCTTGTTTCACCTGTCTCTCGATTAAATGTTTCATGATAAACCTGTCTATTACAATTTCTATTGTATGCCGAAGTTGTCTTTTTAAGGATATATCCTGTGTGAGATCGACCATCTTTCCGTCAATCCTTGCCCTCACAAACCCGTCCATTCTCATTTGTTGCAGTTCTTTTTTATATTCTCCTATTCTCTCCCGCACAATAGGAGCGAGGATTTGAATCCGTGTGCCGGGGGGAAGTGAAAGAACAGAGCGTATGATATTATGGATGTCCTGTGTTGATATTACAGACCCGCATTTATAGCAATATGGAATGCCGATCCTTGTATACAATACTCTCATGTAATCATAAATCTCTGTGATGGTTCCTACTGTGGAACGAGGACTCCTCGTAACCGTTTTTTGGTCAATGGCTATAGCAGGCGATAAACCTTCCATATAGTCTACTTCCGGCTTTTGCATCTGTTCAAGAAACTGCCGAGCATATGCAGAAAGGCTCTCCACATATCGCCTTTGCCCCTCTGCATATATGGTATCCATGGCAAGAGAAGACTTTCCTGAGCCTGAAGGCCCTGTGATAACAGTTATCTTATCACGCGGGATTTTTACATTAATGCTTTTGAGGTTGTGTTCCCTTGCGCCTTTTATGATTATGTATTCCTGCATAAAATTAGCTTCCAAACTGACTTACTCCTGCGTCCAGCCGCCGCCCAATGCCTTGTAGAGCGCAACTATATAGCCGGATACAGCAGACTCGCTCTGGGCAAGTTGTCCCTCTGCCGAAAGAAGGGAACGCTCGGCATCAAGCACATTGAGGTAATCCGCGAGTCCTTTTGTATAAAGCTCTGTTGCGAGAGCGAGAGCCTGACGGCTTGAGGCGGCAGAGGCTGCGAGGGCTTTTCTTCTCTCCTCTTCTTTTACATAGGCAACGAGAGCATTTTCAACGTCTTCCAAAGCTGTTATAATTGCCTGCTCATAACGTATTAGCGCTTGTTCATAACGTGCATCTTGCACCTGAATATTAGCCTTTATGCGTCCTCCTGAAAAGATCGGCAATCTTATAGAAGGACCGATTGTCCAGAAGCGGCTTCCCCAATTGTCCATATCTTTTACCTCAGAGCCCTGAAGTCCGAGGGAGCCTGTAAGGGAGAAACGTGGAAATAAGTCTGCTTTTGCCACACCTATACGGGCTGATGCTGCTGCCAATTCCCGCTCTGCCTTGCGGATGTCAGGTCGTCTCTGTAACAACTCCGAGGGCAGACCTGATGCGATTCCTGATGCAGGCACTGGTATAGCTGACCGTTTCGATAATTCCGGCCATAGAGCGGACGGATCTTTGCTGAGGAGAACTGAAAGACGGTGGGCTGCCTGTTTGATCGCTCTCTCAATAGGCGGTATCTGTGATTTGGTAGATGTAAGAAGAGATTCGGCGCGTGTAACATCTAAAAATGAGACCAGTCCAGCCTTGAAACGAGCATTTATAAGATCGAGGGTCTCCTGCTGTGAGCGTGCATTCTCTTCGGTAACTGCCAATTGCTTCTGGAGCCCCCTCATTTCAATATAATTTTTTGCCACTTCACCGAGAATAGAAATCAGCACTGCGTGGCTTTCCTCCACAGCGGCTTCGATATCTGCTTCTGCTGCCTCTACAGAGCGACGCACTCCTCCGAAGATGTCTATCTCCCATGAGGCGTCAAAACCTGCTTGAAACAGGCTATATGTGCTACCTTCGGGTATGCCTGACCGTTTGCTTTGAGGCGCATTTTCACTTGTGCGATTGCGGCTGTAAGAGCCTGAAGCCTGCAGTGCCGGCCAGAGTGCAGCATCAGCAACTCCATACAGTGCGCGTGCCTCTTTGATTCTTGCCTCTGCAAGGCGGATGTCCCTGTTTGACTTCACAGCTTCGTCTACAAGGAAATTGAGCATCTGGTCGTTGAATGCAGTCCACCATTTCCTGTGATCGATGCCCTGTTCTTTTGTTTCTATAGCATTACTGAAAGAGGCAGGGACAGTCACATCAGGTCTCTGATAGTTAGGGCCTACGGCGCATCCAGTCAGGATTAATGCAACTGCTATTATGCCTCTCTTCATTTTTTGCTCCTGCCTTCTTTATTGCTGTTTTTTGAGTCGTTCTTTTCATGCGTCTGCCTTGCCCCGGCTGATATGACTGTAACTGATGGCGCTTCAATAAAAACATCCATGAGCTGACCTACATATACAGGCAATTGTGAACGTTCGAAACTGTAAACGACCTGCATGACCCTCGTATCAACCCTCTCTGTACTGTCACCAGTGAGCGATTTTTTAGGTATTACATAAGGCTCGGTGCGCTCGTATTTAATCGGTGTCTTCATCTCTCTGTTGCCTCTGACAAATGCAATGGCAGAAGCATCTTTTCTGAATCTCCATGCGTCGTTTTCATCCACATCCACGCGTACGTGGAGCCTGTCTAAATTGCCGATTAGCATGAGAGGCTTCTGCAGCACCCCGGTCTGGGCGTACTCTCCTGACCTTAGATTAATCTGAAGTATTTCACCATTTATAGGCGCCAGCACTGTAAGACGCTCAATAGCTGTCTCTATCGCTTTTACCTGAGCTTCAGTATTAGATATATCAGCCTTTGCGATCTCTACATCTGGCTTCCATGCTCCAGCCTTGAGGAGGGCAAGTTGTGCATTCACCTCTGCTAATTTTGCCTCAGCGGTTTGCACAGCATATCTGCGTCTGGCAAGTTCTTCAACACTGATGGCTCTGCGGTCTGTAACGCACTCTGCGAGTTGAAGATGGTGCTTCATTTCTGACAGTGATGTCTCTGCTTCCTTGACCCTTGCTTCGGCAGGCGGTATATCTTCAGGCCTCGGAAGGCTCACGAGTTTTGAGAGGCGTTCTTTGGCGTTCTGAAGGGCAGATAGCCGTACTGACCGCTCTGCCAAGAGTTCACGATCGTCGAGGGTGAACAGGGGATATCCTTGCTTCACTCTTGCTCCTACCGTAACGAAGACTTTTTTGATAACACCTGAGAGGTTGGTGCTTACAGCGATGTTTTCAGTGCTTGCTTCGGTAATTCCTGCGCCGGCTATATATGATTTAAAGGGCGCCTGTGCAGGTTGCACCACTGGCGGAGGCACCGGAGCTGGCTTACTGCTTGAGAAGACTGAATAGACCGCAAAGACAGCCCCAATCACTGCAATAACAGGTAAAAGGTATTTGCGTATCATAAATTATTTCCTCCTGAAATAGTTGTCATTAGCTTTTCTTCATATCTTCCGGCGAATCGAAGACCTCCACAATCCTGCCGTCATCCATTTTGGCAATGCGGTCAGCGAAATCAAAAATACGCGGGTCGTGTGTAACGATCACAAGGGCACGGTCTGCGCAGAGCGCCGCATATTGCAAAAGTTCCATGATCCTGAAGCCTGTTTCGTGATCCAGAGAGCTCGTAGGTTCATCGCAGACGATAAGTCTGGGTTCGTGCACAAGTGACCGGGCAATAGCTACGCGCTGCTGTTGCCCGCCTGAAAGCTGAGAGGGAAGGGCATTAATACGTTCGCTGAGAGCGACATTTTTCAACGTCTCAGCAGCCTTTTCAAGAGCAAGTTTCCTGTCAGTCCTTCTGATAAGAAGGGGGATCGCTACATTCTCAACTGCGGTTAGAGTTGGGATGAGATTGAAAGACTGAAATACGAAACCCACCTGATTACCCCTGTAGAGGGTCTTTTCGAACTCATTCATATCTTTAAAACTTTTGCCGAAGACTACACAGTCGCCGTCGTCCTGATCAAGTATCCCTGCCATAATAGAGATGAGCGTTGTCTTGCCGCATCCTGATGGTCCGACGAGCATTGTGAGTTGACCGGTAAAAACATCGAGATTAATACCGTTCAGGGCGTTCACCACCTCATTGCCGTTGCCATAACTTTTTGTTATACCTTTGCAATGCACCGCAAGGGTCTGAGTTATAGTCTCTTCATCGCAGGGGAATGGATTTTTATTTTTATCTCTCATTTTCTTAAGTCTTGAATACTATTGCAGGTTCCAGCTTTATAACCTTCCGTATGCTAAGAAGAGCTGCAAAGATACAGATTAATGTAATGGCCACAGCCGTAATGACAAGGAGCTGCCATGGCAGCCTGAATGCCAGCTCAGTGCCTTTTACGAGCTTGCCAAAAATAGTTGCTGCACCCACGCCAAGGCCATACCCTATGCCTCCAACCATCAAGGCCTGCAGCACTATCATTCCGAGGAGGGTCTTATTGCTCGCTCCCATTGCTTTAAGAGTGCCAAAGTGCTTGAGGTTTTCGAGTGTGAAATTATAAAAGGTCTGGCCTGCTATAGCCGTGCCGACTATGAAGCCGAGGAGCACAGCCATGCCGAAATTTATGGGTATCCCGGTATATTTCATATAGTATCTTACTGTTAATTCCTTGAATCCATCCCGCGTATGTGCTGCGAGTCCTGTGACTTTTCTTATACGGGCTGCGAGGGCATTAATATCCTCTCCCGGTTTTGCCTTCACGAGAATGAATGACAGAAGTTTGCGCTCTTTTGGAGCAAATGTAGTGGCGCGTGAATAGGTTGTGTATACAACTGGCTGGGATTGAAATGTTCTCGAGACTCTGCAGATGCCAACCACAGTGGCGCGGTTATCATTAATCTCTATGTTATCGCCTATCGCGAGTGGAATGCGCTTTGCCCCGGGCAAAGGCGAGGGTTTTGACAGCTTTCCTGCAGCGCCAACAGTGTCAACAATAACCGCTTCGCTGCGGCGCAGATCAGCGGACTGCCCTCCCAGCATGACCGGTGGAGCGCCTACGAGTGTAGCGTCATCAAGCCCGATCAGGATGACGGTCTGATAGTTGCCATTTTCAAGCTTTGCTTTTAGAAGTCCTTTGTACAGCGGCACTGCCCACTCAACTCCTTCAACACCCCTTGTGCGGTAAAGCTGCATATCCTGCATTGGCTTGATGTCATCCACGAACTGCACCTTAGGATCCATGACCCATATATCGGCTATAGATGTGTCTGTTATGAAACCGAACGTCCTTGTCATGAGGCCGGTAAATATGGCTAACTGCTCTGTGATAAGAAAAGATGCAAAAGTGAGCCCCATGATAATGCCGAGGTATTTGGCTCTGTCGCCCACGAGCATCTTTATAGCTACGGATCTCATATTTTTCCTCTCAATAACAATTAATGGTATGGTTCTATTTTTATGTCCCTGATCTCTGCTATAACTCTGCCGATCGGTGCCTCTGTCTCAACCTTCACCGGTATCCTTGCCTCGTCATCCGTCAGCCATACAAATATGTTGCCCTTGTTCTGAAACAATCCTTCAGATTTAAGAACAGGCTTAACTACTACAGTATCTATCTCTTTATCTGCATCATTATGCATCTTTATCTTTTCTTTCCTTAAGATATGGACTTCAGCCTGATAAAATTTATCACTGTCAAAGACATTAATATACAGGGTTTCGCCGACATTTAATTTCTGCGTCCTCATATAATAAAATCCGGACATCACATCCCATAACATATCAACATTGATATCGTGCTCGCTCTTTTTACCTTTTATATTATTTACATATGTAATCTTTTTATTGCTTAAATCAAAGAATGTTTCTTTATCAGCCCTGCGATTTCCTTCATGTTGCTTAATTTTGAAAAAAACAGGGGCGCCGTTTATTATGTGACTTTCAGCAAAATCTTCAACTTTAAAAAGTGTGGAAATAAAAAGGGCTGAATGTATGTTAGAGACTATTTTTATGTTGCCGTTGTCATTGACTGCAGATAAGATTGCATTCCCTACATAAATCCCGAGCCAGTATATATCAAAATATAACTTTTCTTTCTTTGATTTTAATATCTGAGGATATTCCTTTTGTATATCACTTGCAGCTTGAATATTCTCGATCCCTTCGATACTTACTATCTCCAGCTGGCTTTCTTCTCCATCTAAATGTAAAGATGCAATCTCAACAGGTATATTCTCAGCTATTAAGTCTGCATCTGTTGAGTTGACGAGCTCTTCTGTATTATTCTTAAGATATAGATTATTGTCCTGATTTTCTTCTGATATCCTGTTATTTTGTATCTGCTCAGGGTTGACTATTTTTTTGTGATGAGAGCTTCTTTTAGTCTCAACGTCTGGTTTGTGTGGTGATGCCCATTCGATGTTTACAGATATTATTCTGTCGAAAGATTGTCCCCAAAAATTGAATCCATTAAAAGGCACTGCTGTAAGGATTGCAACATGTAACATAGTTGCAAGAATAAGGGATACAACTAATGGAATATAGGATTTCTTACACATACCCATTATTATAATTATACCTGTGGACAATAGGATGTCTCAACATGAAGAGAAAATAAACGTTGCAGTTAATCACAAACAAAATGCCTCAGTAAAATTTTACTGAGGCATTTTGTTTTAAGCAAAAAGCTTAATTAGAACAGTCCGCTAACCTTTCCGGTTGCGGTATCTACATCAATTCTTCTGAAAGCAGGATTGGAACTCGTTCCGGGCATGAGACTTATTGTCCCAGCGCATGGGCAGAGGAATTTCGCGCCGGAGTAAATCAGCACGTCCCTGATGGGCAGGGTCCAGCCTTTGGGCACTCCTTTTACAGCCGGGTCATGCGAAAGGCTCAGGTGTGTTTTGACCATCATGGTTGCGTAGTCGGCATATTTGGGATCGTCTTCCAGCATTTTAGCTTTAGCTTCAGCTTCTGGCAGCCATGATACTCCATCTGCTCCGTATACTTCCTTTGCTATGGTCGCTACGCGGTCGCGCAACTTCATCTCAAGCGGGTAGAGGAATTTGAAGTCGTTCTTATCGTTGCAGGCGTCTATGACCGCGTCTGCTAATTCCAGCGCTCCCTCACCGCCTTTAAGCCAGTGCTGGGATTCTGCGCAGCGCGCGCCTGCTGCTTCTGCGGCTTTTTTGATAACAGCCACTTCTGCGTCAGTATCAGTATAAAAACGGTTGACGCAGACAACAGGGTTGATGCCGGACTTGCGGATGATATTGATCATATGCACCATGTTGGCACAGCCTTTTTCTACAAGAGCGATATTCTCTTTTGTGTATTCTTCCGGAAGAGCCTTGCCGGGCACGACCTTGGGGCCGCCACCGTGCATCTTCAGGGCGCGCACAGTAGTGGTCAGCACAGACACGTGGGGTTTTAATCCGCTGAAGCGGCACTTAACATTCCAGAATTTTTCAAAACCTATGTCAGCCGCAAAGCCGGACTCTGTGACATGGTAATCAAAGAGTTTTAATCCGATCCTATCGGCGATAATGGACGACTGCCCTATAGCTATATTCGCAAATGGCCCTGCATGAACAAAGCATGGATTGTATTCTGCAGTGCACATAAGGGTAGGGTTGATGGTATTTCTCATGAAAGCAGTCATTGCGTTTCCGACCTCGAGGTCTCCTGTAGTAACGGGTTTGCCGCTTTTGTCAAAGGCAACGGTAATGTTATTCAAACGTTGTTTCAAGTCTGCAAGGTCTCTGGCTACGGAAAGGATTGCCATGCACTCGGAACCCACGGCGATACCGAACTTTGACTGCATCATGTAGCCGTCCTGCTTGCCGCCTATGCCGATGATGATATTGCGGAGGCTCTGCGCGCAGAAGTCCATGATCCACCCCATCTCCACGCGGGTTGGGTCTATATCGAGGCGTCTCATCTTGGTGAGCCTTTCAAGCTGCTCGTCGTTGTAATTGCGTTCGTGCTGCATCCTTGCAGTCAATGCCACCATAGCCAGGTTATGGGCGTTCATGATGTCGTTGATGTCACCGGTGAGGCCGAGTGAGAATTCGGTCATAGGAATGAGCAAGGAATTGCCGCCTCCTGCTGCTGTGCCCTTCACATTCATGGTAGGGCCTCCTGAAGGCTGGCGCAAAGCGCCTCCCACATTAACGCCGCGTTTGCCGAGGCCTTCCATCAATCCGCACGATGTGGTGCTTTTGCCTTCGCCCAATGGAGTAGGGGTAATGGCAGTCACCTCTATATACTTACCGTCCGGTCTGTCTTTAAGGCGATTTATGACTTTTAGAAAATCAACCTTGGCGAGGCGCCCCATCGGGAGCATTTCGTCTTTTTGGAGTCCCAGTCTTTCACGCCACTCATCGGGGGTGGGCATATTCTTTTCTGCTTTTTCTGAAATCTGCCAGTCAGCTAACTTAGTTGCATCATACGGCATAAAGTAATCCTCCTTAAAGTTTATTAATAATTCACAAGCGCATTCAGGAATTTCTCATTCATGCGTCTGAGATTCTTGCTTAAGACAAAAGCTAACTTCTTTAAAATTACATTTGCAAGCACTGTATCTTCATTTTCTATTCTCTCAAATTCGTCTTTTGCAAGAAGAAACAGGGTGGTATCCTCGAGGGTGACTGCATTCGCTTCATGTTTTCTCTTTTCAAGAATAGATAGCTCTCCGCAGAAATGGCCTGGTCCGAGTACTGCAAGGGTCTGTTTCCATCCGTCAGGCGTTGTCTTTGATATTTCTATCTTTCCAGAGTGAATAAGATATATGCCTCTTGTATCTTCTTTCTCTTGAAACACATAACTGTTTTTTCTGAACGATATCTCCTGCAGTTTTTTAGCGATCTTTTCGAGATGCCTGTCCTCTGTATCTTCAAACAATACCTGACTTTTAAGGTCGCTGACTGTTGCCATAAATTCCCTCCTTTACTTTTCTATCCTTATGCTGCAGACCTTATATTCAGGGGTCTTTACATGTCTGTCAAGGGCAGCGTCATTTGTCAATACGTTGGCAGCCGCTTCTCTGTAGTGCATAGGTATAAACGCCACGCCTTTGGAAACCCTCGGCGTGATTTTCGCCTTTATCTCTATCTTGCCGCGTCTGGACATGACTTTTACCATATCGCCGTCTTTAATATTGAGTCGTTCGCTATCAGCAGGACTAATCTCCACATATGGCTCGCCTGCATGTGTCTCTATAGGTTTTACCCTTCTCGTCATTGAACCTGCATGATACTGGAAGAGATTCCTGCCTGTTGTAAGGATAAAAGGATATTCGGAATCTGTAATCTCAGCAGGAGGCATATATTGTGTCGGAGTAAAATGAACCTTTCCGCGCGGGAAGCCCCCCTTGTAAAGAAACTCTGTTCCCGGATGATCCTTTGTGGGACAAGGCCACTGGATACCGTTTCTTTCAATTCGGCTGTATGTTATTCCTCCGAGAGCAGGCCACATCTTTCCGAATTCTTCAAGGACATCTTCGGGCGAATTATAATTCATCGGATAGCCAAGTCTTTTTGACAGCCCTGTTATTATGAATAGATCGTCTCTTGCTTCGCCAGGAGGATTGACCGCCTTTCTTACCCTCTGAACCTTTCTCTCAGTATTTGAGAAAGTCCCGTCTTTTTCAGCAAAACATGCGGCAGGCAGCACTACATTGGCAAGTTCCGCAGTCTCTGTCATAAATATATCCTGAACAATAAGGAAATCGAGGCTCTTTAAGGCTTTTATTGTGTGATGCATATTAGGGTCGGTAATTACCGGATTCTCTCCCATGATATATAGTGCCTTCAAATTTCCTTTAAGAGCTGCCGGTATCATCTCTGTGGATTTGAGTCCTGCTTTTTCAGAAAGAGAGACCCCCCACTCTTTTTCAAACCTTTCTTTTATCTCAGGAATATCTACCCTCTGATAACCCGGATATACATTCGGCAGGCAGCCGGCATCTGATGCGCCCTGAACATTGTTCTGTCCCCTTAGGGAGTTGATGCCTGTGGATTCCCTACCAATGTTTCCTGTTAACAACGCTAAATTCGCCACTGCGTTCACATTGTCTGTGCCGCATGTGTGTTGGGTTATGCCCATTGTATATAATATGCCTGCCTTGCGAGAGTTTCCATAAAGCCTTGCAGCCTTTATTAAGTTTTCTTTTGAAACTCCTGTAATCTTCTCGACATATTCTGGAGTAAAATCCTCAACGGATTTTTCCCATTCACCAAAGCCTTCTGTCTTTTCGTCTATAAACTGTTTATCGTATAACTTCTCTTTCAGGATCACATGGGCAATGCCATTAAGAAGCGCCACATCTGTGCCGGGCTGCAGGTTAAGGAATAGCTCGGCAAATCTTGTCATAGGCACTTTTCTCGGATCTACTACGATTATCTTTGCACCTTTTCTATAAGCCTTTATCATCCTGTTTGCGATTACAGGATGGGTTTCCTTTGTGTTTGAACCTATGATGAAGATGACCTCCATGCCTTCTATCTCTTTTATGGAATTGGTCATCGCCCCTGAGCCGAATATTGTTGCCAGACTGGCAACTGTTGGAGCGTGTCAGAGACGGGCGCAGTGGTCTATATTGTTTGTTCCAATCGCAGCCCTTATCAATTTTTGAAAGAGATAATTCTCTTCATTTGTGCATCGGGCGGAAGAAAGCCCTCCGATTGCGTCAGCGCCGTGCTTAGCTTTTATTTCATTTAATCTTGTAGCTATATAGTCAAGCGCTTCATCCCAAGACGCTTCCTCAAACTTACCGTTCTTTTTGATTAGCGGCTTTTTCAGGCGGTCCGGGCTATTTATAAATTTGTAGCCGAATCTCCCCTTTACGCAGAGCCATCCTTCGTTCCATGTATCTTCCTTTGAAGTTACCCTGATAACCTCGTTTCTACTTACATGCAGTGTGATATTACAGCCTGTGCCGCAGTAAGGGCATATCGTATCAATCTCTTTTATATCCTTCTGCCTGCCCTTATGAGCCCATTGCTTGCCTGTAAGCGCGCCTGTAGGGCAGACAGCGACGCACTGTCCGCAGAATTCGCAGTCAAGGTCTTTTTCGTAAGGAGGACATATCTTCGATTTAAATCCCCTGTATGTAAAATCAATAGCCCCGACTCCCTGCACCTCGTCGCAGACCTTTACGCACCTTCCGCAGAGTATGCATTTCTCCATGTCCCTTTCAAGGAATGGGTTGCCGTCTTTTTTCGTGTAAATCCTTCTTTCGCCGGCAAACCTGTTTTCCCTTATTCCGTAAAAGTACGCAAGCTCTTGAAGGGTACAGTCTCCAGCCTTCTCGCATACCATGCAGTCATTCGGGTGGTCTGAGAGAATAAGCTCAAGCACAGTTTTTCTCAAGTCCTCGATCTGAGGGGTAGAGGTCGTTACCTCCATGTTGTCGCTTACCGGAGTTGTGCATGAAGTTACGGGCCTCGGTATTCCCTTTATCTCGACTATGCAGAGCCTGCATCCGCCGAAAGGCGTGAGTTTCGGATGATGGCATAAGGTCGGTATAGGAATATCCAGCATCTTAGCTGCATCCAGAACCGTTGTCCCTGCCGGAACCTCTATCGTTTTTCCGTCTATCGTTACCTTCAGCATTTTCACTCCCTGCCTACAGCCTTGAATTTGCACACATCAAAGCATGCCCCGCATTTAACGCATATCTCAGGGGCTATCTTATGAGGCTGTTTCTTTTCCCCTGTTATCGCTCCTGCGGGACACGCCCTTAAACACGCGCCGCAGCCTTTGCAGAATTCTTCGATTATGGAATATGTCAGGAGATCCCTGCACACTTTTGCAGGGCATTTCCCCTGAAGGTGAGCCTCGTATTCTTCCCTGAAGTATTTGATGGTGCTTAAAACAGGATTCGGGGCTGTCTGTCCGAGACCGCAGAGCGAGGCGGATTTAACGTCGCTGCCGAGTTTCAGCAATAACTCTATGTCGTCTTCCTTGCCTTTTCCCTTTGTTATTCTGTTCAATATTTCGAGGAGTCTCTTCGTGCCTATCCTGCACGGAACGCACTTGCCGCATGATTCGGCCTGAGTGAACGAGAGGAAATATTTGGCGACATTGACCATGCAGTCGTCTTCGTCAAGCACGATCATTCCGCCGGAGCCTACGATGGAGCCTACCTTTGCGAGAGATTCGTAATCAACATTTATGTCGAGCATGTCCGGCGTTATGCAGCCTCCCGAAGGCCCGCCTGTCTGAACTGCCTTGAGCTTTTTGTCGTTCTCTATTCCTCCGCCGATGTCATAGATTATCTCCTTCAGAGTGATACCCATGGGCACTTCGATAAGGCCGGTATTCTTGACCTTTCCAGTCAATGCGAAGACCTTTGTGCCTTTTGACTTCTCTGTTCCGTAGGATGAGAACCAGTCCGCGCCTTTGACGATTATATAAGGAATATTGGCGAGCGTCTCGACATTGTTTATGACCGTTGGCTTTCCCCATAGTCCTTGATAAACAGGGAAGGGCGGTTTTGCCCTCGGCATGCCGCGCTGTCCCTCGATAGAGGCTATGAGAGCGGTCTCTTCCCCGCACACAAATGCGCCTGCGCCGAGCTTTATCTTTATATCAAAATCAAAACCTGAATCCAATATGTTCTTTCCTATGAATCTCCGCTCTCTCGCTGCAGCGATTGCGAGCTTGAGCCTCTCTACGGCAAGAGGATATTCAGCCCTTATATAGACATATCCCTTGCTTGCTCCAATGGCATATGCTCCTATAACCATGCCTTCGATGACCGCATGGGGATTGCCTTCGATAACAGCCCTGTCCATAAAGGCCCCGGGGTCGCCTTCATCAGCATTGCAGATAATATATTTCTGACCCATTTGGAGATTAGGCTGCACGCCCCGGCATGCCTCCCATTTAACGCCTGTGGGGAAGCCTGCTCCGCCTCTGCCTCTTAGTCCTGATTTCTTTATCTCGGCTATGACATCTTCCGGCTTCATCGTTGCAAAGACCTTTTCTGTCGCCTTATACCCGCCGACAGAGATATATGAATTTATATCTTCGGGGTCAATATTGCCGCAGTCCGAAAGCACGACCTTTATTTGTTTTTCATGGAAATTGTGGTAGTCCTCTTTTACAAGCCACTCTGAAACTGGATTGCCTCCGACAATATGCTCGTCAACGATGCGCTGAACCATTTCTGGTTTTATATACTGATATGTTGTCCTGCTGTCGTCAATCAAAACATCAACAAGCACATCCTTTGCACAGAGGCCGCGGCAGCCCACTTTGTGCATAGAGCATCCCATCTGGAGTTCGGCAGGTATGGAGCGCTCTTTCAATGCTGAATCGAATGCCGAGAGCACATCTGTTCCTCCAGCAGCAATGCCACCTGTGCCCATACATACCTTTATTTCTAAGTTATTCATTGCTGTCCTGCCTTAATGTCTTTATCTCTTTTGTGAGTTTATCTGCACTCATCTTGCCGTAGACCTTTTTGTTGATGATCACTACAGGCGCAATGCTGCATGCTCCGACACATGCCACCTGTTCGAGTGTGAATTTATTATCATTGGTAGTATTATTTTCGTCTGTTAGGCTTAATTCCCTCTTTGCGCCGTTTATGAGTCTTTCAGCTCCTTTTACATGACAGGCGGTTCCGCAGCATGCGGTTATGATATTCTTGCCTCGCGGTTTCAGATAGAATTGTGCGTAAAATGTAGATACGCCAAAAAAGCGGCTTGCGGGTATATCGAGCTCTCTTGAGAAGAAATATACTGCTTCTTCTGGAATGTATCCGAAGGCTTCCTGAGTCTCCTGCAAAAGAGAGATGATATTGCCTTCGTTTTCCCTGAAATCCTTAGCGAGTTTTTGCAGCGTCTTTTCCATGAAATTTCCTTTATTTAAAGCTTGGTTGTTAATTTAACACAATAAACAACAAGTTGTCATACCATGCTATAAGTGTATAAGAATTTTTAATCTTTGGAAGTCCTGTGATCCGTAATCATGGATGGCAGGCATACCTCAAAGCCTTTAATAATGCGATGAGATATTTAATAGCCTGTTTTTTTTATCTAATGGATATGTTATTCAGAAGCTGCCCTTAAACAGCGGGAGGGTTCGGCGCTAAGGTATCGCGATTAAAGGCTTTTCGGCATACCTGCCATCCATCTAAAAATATCCGACTGTAGATTATGGTATAGTTTAAGAATGAGAAAAACGCGCTATATCATAATATTGGCTGTCATCGCAGGCCTTGTGTTTTTTATTTTCTCACAGAAAAGAGGCATAGATGTTAAGGTCGCACCTGTAAAAAAAGAGACCCTTTTGATAACCGTTACCGCAACACAGACAGGAACCATCAAGTCGGAGATAGAGGCGAGGATAAGCGCGCAGAAGACAGGGAGGATAACAAAGCTGCTCTTTGATGAAGGCTCAATTGTCGACACGCGCAGCGTCATCGCGGAGATAGACCCTGAAGAGGCGTATTTAAACCTCAAGCTCTCGGAGGCGACTCTCCAGAAGGCAAAACACGGGCTCAATGAGATGAAGACCTCGCTCGATGCCATGAAAACCGATGTAGAGACTAATATTGCGAAGACGGGCGCGGTTCTTATCGAGGCGGAAAAGAGGCTTAACCGCGCAAAGGAATTGATAAAGACAGGATACATAACCGAGGCAGAACTCGATGCTACGGAAAAAGAGCATTCGGTTGCAAAGGCGACCCATGAAGCAGCTTTGTCCGGGAAAAAACAGATTGACGCGAAGCTCTACGATATAAAGGCTCAGGAAGCAGCGGTAAAGGAAGCGGAGAACTCGGTCTCTATAGCAAGGTTAAATTACGATTATTCGTTTGTAAAGTCTCCCATAAACGGTGTTGTTACGGATAAGTTTATGGAGCTTGGCGATACTGTTACAAAGGGGATAATGATCGCTACGGTGGTAGCGACGGATTCGCTCTATGTGGAAGGCCTTATAGACGAGGCTGACATTGCAAGGATATCCTTAGGCAAAGAGACGAATATCACAATGGACGCCTATCAGGGAAGGACATTTAAGGGAACGGTTTACAGGATCGCTCCTGTGGTTACCGGAGGCAAACAAGAGACAAGGACATTCGAGGTTAGGATAAGGCTGAACGAGCCTCCGGCATTAAAGCCGGGCATGTCTGCCGAGGTGGAAGTTATAGTTGATAAGGCGGACAATGTCCTTATTATCCCTTCTCAGGCGATCATTGAAAGAGAGGGCAATCCATTAGTGTATATAGCAAAGGGATCTAAGGCCAAACTTGTTCCAATAAAAACAGGCCGCTCCAACTGGACTTATACCGAGGTTTTATCGGGCATTGCCGAGGGGGACGAGGTCATATTGAATACGGATGCGAAGGGATTGGCGGATGGGGCAAGGGTCAAAAAGAAGTAATGGTCATCCTGAGCGATATTACAAAGAGCTACATCCTTCCGGGCGGAGAGGTCGAGGTCTTAAAGGGAATCAGCCTTGAAATAAAACGAGGCGAGTTCATATCAATCATGGGGACTTCCGGCTCAGGGAAATCTACTCTTTTAAATCTTATCGGATGTCTCGACAGGCCTACCTCGGGAAAATATCTGCTTGATAGCATCGCTATAAACACATTGTCAGGCAATGAGCTTGCCGAGATCAGGAATAAAAAAATAGGTTTTGTGTTCCAGAGTTTTAACCTCATACCAAGGCTCTCTGCCATCAAGAATGTCGAGCTTCCTTTGCTTTATGCGGGCATCCTGACAGGAGAGAGAAGAGATAAGGCATATGAGTTTCTGAAAAAAGTAGGCCTTTCAGAGCGCGGTGAGCATATGCCGAGCGAGCTTTCGGGAGGAGAGCAGCAGAGGGTTGCGATAGCGAGGGCATTGATAAACAATCCGGCGATTATCCTTGCAGACGAGCCGACAGGAAATCTCGATTCAAAGACAGGGCAGGAGATAATAGATATATTTAAAGCTATACATAGGGAAGGCTCTACCATAATCATGGTAACGCATGAAAAGTACATAGCGGAGCAGGCTGAGAGAATAATTACCATAAAAGACGGGGTATGCTTCGGTGGATGCTATTGAGACTATAAGGGTTGCAAAGGACTCGCTTTTCGTAAATAAGCTGCGCTCTGTACTTACGATGCTTGGTATTATCATAGGAGTGGGAGCTGTGATCCTTCTGGTATCAATAGGCGAGGGCGCAAGGAAAGAGATTTACAAAGAGCTTGGAGAACTCGGCTCCAACATTTTAGTTGTCGTGCCCGGAAAGACCTCAAAAGAAGGCGGCATGCACATGGGGACCTCGGTAGTAAGAAAGATAACCTACGATGAGGCAAAATTCATAGAAAAGAGGGCAAAGAATATCCTTCATGCGGTTCCGGTCATTGTAGGCACATCGTGGATAAAATATAAGGGCAAGAGCCGCGACACTTATATTGTAGGCGTTACTGAGCCTTATTTTGAAATAAGAAACCTGAAAATGGGTATCGGCAGGGGTATAAGCACATCAGATGTTGATTCTCACCTAAAGGTATGCGTTTTAGGAAGAACAGTGAGAAAAGAGATAATGGGAGATGCCAATCCCCTCGGAGCGGTGGTTTCCATAGGAGACGCGAAATACAGGGTTATAGGCATAATGGCTCAGAAAGGAATGGCGCTCGGATTTGATATAGACGATGTGGTATTTATTCCGACCACATCGTCTATGGAGCTTTTCGATACAGACAGGCTCTTTAATATAACCCTTAAGGTCAGGAGCACAGAGCTTGTTGACAGGGCAAAGAAGGAGATAAAAGAGATACTGATAAAGAGGCATGCGAACAAAGAGGACTTTACTATTCTAAGTCAGGACGAGATGATAGCAGTGATGGGCAAGATACTGAACATTATGACAGCGGTGCTCGCGGGAATAGCGACCATATCCCTTATCGTTGGGGGAATAGGCATCATGAACATAATGCTCGTTTCGGTGCGTGAAAGGACAAGGGAAATCGGAATAAGGAAGGCGGTCGGTGCGAAAAACAGAGATATATTGATACAGTTTTTGGCCGAGTCCATAATACTCAGTGTTGCCGGAGGCATCGGCGGAGTTGTGCTTGGAGTAGCGCTATCGACAGGTCTGAAGCAACTTTTCGATTTTCTTCCGACGCATATCACATGGTGGTCGGTAGCGATAGCCTTTGCATTTTCGGCTCTAATAGGGATCTTCTTCGGAGTTTATCCTGCACGCAAAGCGTCCCTCTATGATCCGATTGTTGCGCTGAGGTATGAATGACAAGAGACAGAGAACAGATTACAGAAGACAGGAGACAGACTATTAGCGAATTCCTTTGTAGCAGGGCTGAAGAGCGTATCAGGTCAGGAACGGATGGCATATATATAGTCCGCGAACTGACAGGCATTATTGATAATCTGCTTGTTTCAGCCTATAATTCTAAACTTCAACCTCTGAATTCCAATCTCAATCTATCGCTTGTTGCGATAGGAGGATATGGACGCAGAGAGATGTCACCTTTTTCTGATATTGATATCATGCTGCTTGCAAAAGACAGGAGTCCTGTGAATATGGAAGCGGCTCAATCCTTTCTTTACCCTCTGTGGGATATGGGACTGCAAATAAGTCATTGTTTCAGAACATTGTCCGAATGCAGCGAAGATTCAGCAAAAGACATACGGATAAGGACTTCACTCATGGAATCACGATTCCTTGCAGGCGATTTTACAGTGTTTAAAGAATTTCAGAGGGATGTATATAAGAAACTTCTTTTTAAAAACAGGAAAGCTTTTTTTGGAGATATTCTTCGGGAAACAGAGAAGAGACATCATATATATGGCAACTCTGTATATCTCCTTGAACCGAACATTAAAGAAGGCAGTGGAGGGTTGAGAGACTTTCACGCAATATCGTGGTTTGCAAGGTCGGTATTAAAGATGGATAACACGGAAGGTATAAAAGGCTTGCTTTCTTATGATGAGCATAGGCACTTTATAGATTCCTACGATTTCCTTTTAAAAATAAGGCTGTGCTTGCATTACATTTCGAGAAGAAAAAACGATGTCCTGTCTTTCGAGCTTCAGGAAGCTGTTTCAAAGGCACTTGGGTTTAAAGATACCAAGCGTTTTCTGTCATCAGAAATACTCATGAGACTTTATTACAGAAAGGCAAAGAGCATAACTGATGTTCTTGCATTTTTAACAGGTATTTGCAGTCGTCAACTTGTCAGCATTCCCGGCAGTTTAATGATAAAAAGAATAACAGATGATTTCTACTTATCAAAAAATGAAATTGTTGCAAAAGATAAAGAGATATTTAAAAACCCTGACCGGTTGTTAGAGGCCTTTTATATTTATTCAATTACAGGGAAAAAGTTCAGTCAGCAGGTTAAAAAGGCTATCAAAAGCAGAGTGCTGTCTATAAATAGAAAAACGAGGTCTTCAAAAAAGGCGATAATGTTTTTTTTCGAGATATTAAGAGGCAATAGGGTATATGAAACACTTAAGGAGATGCACGATATTGGAATTCTCGATAGATTTATCCCTGAGTTTGGAAGACTAAGGCATCTTGTTGTTTATGAACCGCATCATAAGTATACAGTAGATGAACACACTCTCATTGCCATTAAAAGCCTTGAAAAATTAAAGAATACTAAGCAAGTGAAATTGCATTGCCTTTCTGATATTTTTTCGAAGATAAAACAGGAAACCTTATTTTTAGCCTTGCTTTTGCATGATATAGGCAAAGGCGTTTATCCTCGCGACATTGGAATCGCTGCTATAAAAGATTATAAGCGGCATGAAGACGCTGGGTATAAAATACTTAAAGGGGCGATGGAGAGGCTTGGAGCAGAACATGATGATAGACAGAGGATTGAATTTCTTGTCAAAAATCATATTAAACTCTCAAAAATCGCGTTAACCAGAGATCCGGATACACCTGAAACCATTTCACAGCTTGCCGATCTTGTGGAAAACCAGTCTAATCTTGATGCGTTATATCTCGTGACATATGCAGATATGAAAGCTGTGAATCCATATTTTTGGACGGAATGGAAGGCATACATATTTCACGATCTCTATTTGAAAACAGCAAAACATTTGCAAGGCGTACGCGGTTTTTATTTTGATGATTATGACAGGGCTCTTAAAGAATTTGTTGATGACCTGCCTGATAGATATTTAATCTCAAACACAATCGATATTGTAAAAATAGACTATCAATTGGCACTGAAGGCAAAAGAAAATGGTTTGGCTATAACTGTACAGGAAAGACCTGATGGCACTGCTGAATTAACTATTGTCACATTCAATAGGCAGGGACTTTTTTCAAAAATAGTCGGAGCGCTGGGCTTCAGAGGGCTTAATGTTTTAAGGGCAAGACTTTATACAGGTAAAAGCGGTCTTGTAGTTGATAAGATCATGTTATCTAACTGGAAAGATATTTGGTGGCAGGGCATGGAAGAACAGATAAAAGCGGACTTAACTAAGGCAATAGACTACAGGCAAACAGCAGAAATGCAAAAGACATATACCCCGGCATCTATCGCGCCTCGTCAATACCTTGCTTTAAAGAGATTTGAGAGTTTTGTTGAAATAGACAATGAGACATCAGACAGATATACTATTCTCGAACTGTTTTCAGCGGACAGGCTTGGCTTATTAAATGATGTATCAACATGTTTCTTCATGCACAATGTGGATATTATGTCATCTGTTATAAATACAGAGGAAGGAATAGCTCAGGATGTTTTCTATTTGCAGCATAATGGTGGTAAACTAAATTCATATATCACGTTAACTCTCTTGAATTCTGTATGGGAAATTATTTGCTGATAAACCAAGTCTTTATGAAAAAAAAGAAGCTCATTTATATAACCTTAATCATAATTATATCTGCTCTGCTCATTTACGCACTTAGGGGGCCTAACGTATCCAATGCTGTCAAGAAACTCATATTGCCCGAACTGGAACTAATAACAGGGGAAAAATTCATTGCTCAAAAGGCATACATAAATATCCTTCCTTTTTTTATCGAAATGAAGGATATCAAAGCTTTTGATGATAACGGCAGGAAAATCCTTTCTGCGAATAGAGTTAAGGCGTATATAGATTTCCCCAGCCTTTTCAGAAAAAAAATATTTATAAGAAAACTTTCAATCAGGGCACCTGAGCTCGTTGCAGAAAGAAGGGAGATAGAAGGCATAGCTGAAAACATAAAAAAGTATTTGATGGCCGAATCAAAACTACCCTTTAAGGTGGAGATAAAGTCAGTTGACATAGATAATGCAACCGTATCCTTTGTTGACAGTGAAACTATGGTTTCAGCCGAAAAAGGAAATGCCAGCATTATATTCACAGATATTCCGAAATTTAATTTATCTATGGGAAAGGTTATGGTTGTCAGCAAAGCCATTCCAAAACTCTACGGTTCACTGGAGACTGTATTTTTGTTAAAACAACAGATAATAGAATTTAAAAAACTTCAAATGCGATCCCATGACTCTGAAGTAAAGGCAACCGGCACATTCAATTTGGATAAATTGTCAGGTGAATTCAAAGCAGACCTGAATCTGTTGGCAGAATCAATAAAACAGTTCTATGGGCTTAAAAATAACGGCAAGGGGAATATCTCAGCTAACGGTCTTATTAAAATAGAGAATATAAAATCCATTGATAATATTTTTATGGACATGGACTTTAAAGGGGATATGTATCTTGAGACCCTTATGGAGCTATTGCGCGTTGAGGAAAAGTTGAGGGGGTTCATGAGTTTTAAAGGAGTGTTGAAAGGACATCTTAATAACATTCAGGGAAGAGCACAGGCAAGCCTTACAAAGGGCAATCTTTTTGATGTGGATGTGGACAGGCTGGCATGTAATGTCACCTATCATGAGGGGATAATGAGGTTTGCCGATGGGAAAGCAAGTTTATATAACGGTTCTGCATCTGTCAATGCTATGATCGTACTGCCGGTGGTTAATCATTACAGCCTTAATATCAGAGCACATGATATTAACAGCAAAGGGCTTTTCAAATTAATAGGATGGGATCCGCAGATACCTCAAGGCAAAGTAACAGGCTGGATAGAATCTTCAGGCAGTGAATTCAATCCCTCTGGTAAGTTTTATTACAAAAGCATATCTGCAGGCACAGATATACTCGGCAGGATACATGAAATCAGTGGTGAGTTTAATATGAAAGACGAGATAGTGCGTTTCCCAGGTCTTTTTGTTTCCACCGGCAAATCAAATATCTCCTCTGCAGGCGATGTTGATATTTCAAAACGCACTTTGAATTTCAGGGGTAATGGAACAACTGCTGATATTAATGACTTTTCATCTCCTTATTTTACTGCGTTAACAGGCAATGGCAAATTTCAATGGACTGTTTCAGGAAAATTTGATGACCCTGAATTAGATATAAGGTTCACATCAAATAACATATCATTTGCGACAGGAGAGCTTGGCATTAAAACGAAGAAAAAGGTTTTAAACTTTAACCTGCTTGAAGCAGATCTGAACTATAAGAAAAAGTCTCTTGGCGTCAAAAATCTCATCGCCAGAGTTTCTTCTGCAGGTGGTGGAGAGTTTAACGCAAAAGGAAATGTCTCTTTTAATGCTGCACAATCTTTGTTCGAGTTTAAAGAACCTGATTATGATCTCAATATAAATGCCAGACGAATTGATATCAAAAATCTCAGTGAATATTTTAATGAGGGCATATCTATAGGCGGTGGTTTAAACATTTCTTTCAGACTTTCAGGCAGGAATGAAAACATCTGGGCGGGAGGAGACTTTCACGCAACAAACCTGTCTTTAAACGGGAAGCATTTTGTCGAAAATGCAGAAGGAAAGGTTTCTTATGAAAACAAGGAGTTTTCGGTTAGTTCAGCGACTCTAAAAAAAGGGAATTCCCTCTTAACCTTGAACGGAAAGCTTTCCCTTGCAGAAAAGTATTCATTTGCCGCAGATAGCAAACGTGTGGATATAGCTGACATAATGAATATTTTTGTCCAACATGTCAAAACACCTGAGCAGGCCAGGTTTTTAGAGGCTTTTTCTTTGATAAACATAAAAATGAAAGGGGAGGGCACCTTTAAAAATCCATATATAGAAATAAAGAGCGGCGTACAAGGAGGGAAATATAAAGGACAGCCTGTCGGTGACGGCAAAATCAACGGGGTGTTAAAAGATGATCGTGTTGATATAGACGCAGTTTTGTTGGGTGGCAAAATGAATATAAAGGCCAATGCAACACTTTCAAAATCTATGCCGTGGCAGGCGAGAGTGGACATGCAATCCCATAGATATGACTTTTTGATTGTTGATCTGTTAAAAGATGTTCCGGAAGATTTATTGCTTAGCCTGAACGGTAATATAATTGCTCAAGGTGATATAAACAACATAAATGCCACAGCCACAATAAACAGGGCGCATCTTAATCTTTACGGCATCAGTTTTACTAATAGTTCTGATATCATCGTTACAATAGAGAACAGAAAACTTTCTGTAAAAGCCCTGTCTATGAAAAGTGATACTACAGAATTAAAATTAACCGGCAATATGTTAATTGGCAAAAATTATGACCTTCTCCTTGAAGGCTCATCTTCAATTGCGCCCCTAAGAGCGATATCCAAGTCAATAGACATTATGAAAGGTGATGCCTCATTCATCTTTTATATTCACGGCAAATGGGATAAACCTGATATAAACGGTGGCATGAACATAAACAATGGCGTGTTGGGATTTAAAGACATCCCTTATCGTTTGACATCTATTTCAGCTCTTATATATATCGATGAAGACAGGATTTTTATTGAAAAGGCTGCTGGAAAGATTTCAGGCGGGGAGTTGTCCTTGTCAGGCACTGCATATCTTGAGAAATTTTCCATAAAAAAATTCTTCCTCGAATCAAAGCTAAGCGGAATAATATTTTCTGTGTCTAAAGATTTATGGGCAAATTTTGACGGGAATCTGTATTACCGCGGCAGTATGGAATCACAAACTCTGTTCGGAGATATCAATGTAAAAAGTGCAAGGTATATTGAAAGAGTGGAGTGGAAATCATGGCTGTTAAAAGCCAGACCAAAAGAGATGCCGAAAATAGAAACTTTGAGACTTGATAAAACAAATCTCAATGTGAAGGTATCCGGAGCCAACCTTACTATTGACAATAATATTGCCAAAGCCAATGTCAAAATGGAATGTCTCTTAAAAGGAACTATCGGCAGGCCGATTCTTATAGGAAAACTGGAAACAAAAGAAGGTATGGTATACTTTAGAAATAATGAATTTAAAATATTAAAGGCAAGCGCTGATTTTTCGAATCCCAATCAAATAAACCCCTATTTTGATATAGTTGCTGACACAAAAATAAAAAATTATTCCATCAGATTAAACCTGTCAGGCTTTATTGAACAATTTACTCTCTCTCTTTCCTCAAGTCCTCCTCTGGACGAAACAGATATTTTCAGTCTTCTTACGGTTGGAGAGTTAGGGAAACATCTCAAGGGATTGGAGGGAGGCATAGGCGCTGGCGAGGCAACATCATTTCTTACAGGGAAATTGCAAGACGTTTTTGAAGAAAGGCTTAAAACTGTTACAGGGATTGATCGGGTGCAGGTCGACCCATATATTTCAAAATCCACGGGAACTGTTTCGCCAAGAGTAACATTAGCAAAGAGGTTATTCGGCGACAAATTGTATGTGACTTACAGCACTTCGGTAAGCACAGGTGAAGAACAAATATGGAAATTGGAATATCTCTTAAGAGAGAATATATTTTTAATCGGACTAAGGGATGAAAGGGGTGGCATTGGCGGAGATATTAAATTCAGGTTCGAATTCAAATAGAGCAACAGAGCGGAAGCGCGGAAGCGCAGAAGTTTTAAGAAGATTTTTTTTCTTTGCTGTTTTGCTGTCCTTCTGCTCTGCTTTTGCCAATGCTCAGTCCATCTCCCACATTGAAGTTACGGGTCTTTATTCCATTTCAGAAGACGAGATTTTTGATTTACTAAACATCAAAAAAGGGGAAACCCTTAATAGAATTGAAATAAAAAAAGGGATTAAACGGGCTTTTCTAAAAGGCATATTTGACGATATTATTGTAGAAAGCCTTGATCAGGCAGGTTCGAGGCTTAAGATAACTATTATAGAAAAAAAGATAATCGATTCAATAGATATAAGAGGCAACGATTATTTTTCAGATAGGTTTATAAAAAACCAATTACACATAAGCAGCGGCGAACGGCTGAATAACGTAGAAATAAAGAAGGGCTTAGAGAACCTTAAAACTGAACTTAAAAAAAGAGGATTTATAAATTCTGATGTTACCTATGAAATTGTAGAGTTAAAAAACAACAAGGTTAAACTTTTAATTAATCTAACAGAAGGACAGCCTGAAATTATAAAGAGAATAACAATTTCTGAACCTGAAGATGCGGTTAAATCCTATATAAGCCTTTCAGAAGGTGATATATTTGACATCCTGCAGCTCGAAAAACTAAAAGAAAAAGTTGCGGATAGGTATAAAAAGGAAGGGTTCATTGGAACAAATATTTCATATTCATACAAAGACGGGACGCTTGACATAAAACTATATGTAGGGAAAAGACTTAATATCTCTTTTGCTGGAAATGCCTCGATTAGTTCAAAAGAACTTATTAAAGAGGTGCCTTTCTTTAAGATAAATGATTTTAACGATGAGTTGCTGGAAGAATCAACACTTAGAATACTTTCGCTATACCACAAATACGGTTATCCTTTTGTCCAGGCTGCGCCAACTGTCACGAAGTCTGATAATGATATATCAATAGAGTTTTTTATATTCGAGGGCGAGAGATATTTAGTCGACCTTGTTGTTTTTGTCAGCGCAACAGGGGCATTATCCATTCCTTCAGAAAGATTGAGCGAGATACTATTTCTAAAGGCTGGGGGATATTATAACCCTGATGTTTTAAAATCAGACAGGGAGACGATAACAGAGTTCTACCATGCGCTTGGATATATTTATGTGAACATACAAGAGCCCGAAGTTACGATGGACTTTGGTAAGGTACAGATAAAATTCAGCATAGAAGAAGGTTCCCAGATTAAGTTGGCAGAACTCTCTTTTGTTAATAACAGGTCTGTTTCAGTTGAAGATATATTAAACGCTAGACCATTAAAAGTTGGCACTCCATACAATGAAATTGATCTGTCAGATGCAAGGCGTAAAATCTTGCACCTATACAATAAAAAGGGTTTTCTCGATGCAGAGGTCACTGTTAACAGACATGTGGCAGGCTCATCTGCAAATATAACTTTTAATATAAAAGAAGGCCATATTACATTTTTCGGCAGTTCTGTTATTGCAGGGAATGAAAAAACCGATTACCGAGTGATAAAACGAGAATTCATGCATAAAAATGACCAGCCGCTGGATTACGGACTTCTTCTTCAGGAGAGGCAAAAGCTGCATAGATTAGGATTGTTTGCAGATATAGAGATAAAACTTCTGGATAAAGAGAGCGGCAAAAGAGACGTATTGTATGATTTGAAGGAAGGGTTTGCAGGCGCTGTGGAATTCGGATTTGGTTATGCGGAATATGAAAGATATAGGGGGTTTATTGATATAAGTTATAAAAACCTCTGGGGTATGCACAGGCAGGCATCTTTTCGAACAGAACTAAGCGCACTTGA
Source organism: Thermodesulfovibrionales bacterium (assembly GCA_030017995.1). Lineage (GTDB taxonomy): Bacteria > Nitrospirota > Thermodesulfovibrionia > Thermodesulfovibrionales > Dissulfurispiraceae > JASEGS01. Next base: position 16,108 of record JASEGS010000005.1, on the reverse strand, counting down.
ACAGAGGTTTATGCTCTCATATCAGGAACCATGGTTTATGAATACTGAAATGACTTTCAGGGCTACTATGTTGCATGAGAAGAGAGAAGAGAAGAGCATAGATACTGATGAAATAAGATATAAATTGAAAAGGAATACTGCGAGCGCAGGAGTAGAGAAGAGGTTCACCGAGAACCTGAAGACAGAGTTTTATTATGACTTCTCAGTAGTGGAAACATTTGATGTAAAACCAGATGTGATACTGAGCAGAGAAGATACCGGCACCCTTGTAATAAGCGGGCTTCGTCCTGGTTTGATATACGACACAAGAGACAACCCTTTTGAGCCAAAAGATGGTTTGATTGCCGGATTATCATTTAAAGTCGCTTCTGCTGTTTTTCTGTCAGAAACAGATTTTGCAAAATTGATATTTTACGCAAATAAGTATAGCAGCGTAAATAAGCATATAGTGCTTGCTGTATCACTGAGAGGAGGGTTAGCCAATGGTTTTGGGCGGACCGAAGAACTGCCGATTGTCGAAAGGTTCTTCCTCGGAGGAAGGACAACTGTTAGAGGTTATGCGCAGGATACCCTTGGCCCAAAAGGCGCTGATGGCACGCCCACGGGTGGAAATGCTTTTATCATGGGCAATCTTGAGCTCAGAGCCGATGTAGGAAAAGGTTTTGGCATAGTTACATTTCTTGACGGTGGCAATGTATGGCAAAAAATTGGGGACATGAATATGAAAGACATCAAATATACGACAGGTTTAGGGTTGAGATATAATACGCCTGTTGGCCCTCTCAGGGTGGATTATGGCCATAAGTTAAACAAAGAAGCAGGAGAAAGTAGCGGTGAAATACATTTCAGCATTGGACATGCGTTTTAGAGCAACAGAGCAACGGGGCAGCAGAGCAGTAGTTATTTTTAGTCTGCGATATTGCTCTATTTTGTTTTTCTACTGCGCTGTTGCTCTACTGCTCTACTGTTCCAAAAGTTCTGCTGAGATAATAGACAGGGTTGTTGCATATATAGACGATACGGCTATCACTCTTTCAGAACTTCATGATGAACATATAAAGATGGGGAAAAATGTCGTGAATATAACAAAGCAAGATGTTATAAATTCCATGATCAACCGCATATTGCTCATTAAAGAGGCAAAGAAGATGAGGCTCGAAGCATCAACAGATGATGAGATGATAAGAGACTATATAGATATTAAAATCAAATCATTAATATTCATAAAAGAAGATGAAGTTAAAAAGTTTTATAATGACCATATTAGTGATTTTAGGGGACGGGAGTATCGGTCTGTAAGAGATGACATTGAGAAATACTTGTTTGAATTGGAAACAAACAGACAATTGAAGAATCACATAGCGAAATTGAGGGATAATGCAGAAATTAGAATGCAAGCAGAATGATGGTTAGAAAACGACTATTTGCTGATTTCTATAATGACCGCATGTTCATCACATTCGGGGAATTTTGGACATTTAAGACAATCTCCCCATATTTTATGAGGAAGCTTGGTTTTGTCTATTGCATTAAACCCTATTTTTTTTAAAAAATCAGGGTTATATGTTAAGGCAAAAACTCTTTTAATGCCTAAATCACTTGCTTCTTTTAAACACTTCCTGATAAGGCTTTTGCCGATTCCAAGGCCTTGATATTCTTTTCTGACAGCGAGGGACCTTATTTCTGCCAGGTCCTCCCATAGGATTCGCAATGCACAAACACCCGCTATTGTACCGTCCTTCTCGCAAATAAAGAAGTCTCTGACACTCTCATATAATTCATTGAGCGCCCTCGGCAGCATTTCTTCCTTTTTGGCAAATTCATTAACAAGTTTATGTATCTGGCTTATATCAGAGATGTTTGGTTTCCTAATTTTCATGACAATGTTCTATTAACAAAAGGATTGATGCTCTTGGAGCCAAGCATCATCAATTCCTTATTAATTTCAATAGAATCCTTTCTGTGCTCAGAGGTCATCTCTTCAATGGCCCTGATTACAGAACCAATATCTAAAATGCCGGTTGCTGCAACCAATGCGCCCATCATGACCATATTAGCCTGTCTGGTGCTGTTCAAGGTTGTCGCCAGTTCGCTCGCAGGCACTTTTATTGTTTCGATGTCTTCTCTGTGCCTTTTTATATCAATCAGAGAGGAATCATAAATCAAAACGCCATTAGGCATAAGTCTATCCAAAAAACGGTTATAAGATGCCTCATTCATTACAACAAGCAAATCCGGGTTTCTTATAACAGGAGAGCCTATCATTTCATCGGATAGGATAACTGTACAGTTTGCCGTTCCTCCTCGCATCTCTGCCCCGTATGATGGGAACCATGTAACATCTTTGCCTTCCAACATTCCTGAATATGCTATAAGCCTTCCGAGGAAGAGAATGCCCTGACCGCCGGATCCGGCAATAATTATTCGCTTTTCCATTTATCTTTAAGTATCCCTGTTTTGTAAACTTTCATCATCTTTGATTGAAGCCACTCAATTGCTTTTTCAGGTGTCATCCACCAGTCTGTTGGACAGGGGGACAATATTTCGATAAAGGTGAATCCTTTCCCTTCCATTTGATATATAAATGCCTTTTCTATAAGTTTTTTTGTGATTGCAAGGTTTTTGAACGAATCAACAGAAGTCCTTGCTACAAAAGATACACCGTCTATAGTAGCAAGCATTTCAGAGACGTGCAATGGATAGCCTGCTAATTTTACATCCCTGCCTTTTGGAGTGGTTGTGGTTTTTTGTTCAAGTAATGTTGTTGGCGCCATCTGTCCCCCTGTCATCCCATACGTAGCATTATTGACAAAAATGACAGTTATATTTTCGCCTCTGTTTGCAGCATGTATAATCTCCGCAGTCCCTATAGCAGCAAGGTCGCCGTCGCCCTGATATGAAAAAACAATTCTGTCAGGCAGAGTGCGTTTCATACCTGTTGCAGCTGCTGGAGGCCTGCCATGAGCAACTTCTATCATGTCAAAATCAAAATAATCATAAGCAAAAACAGCGCATCCTACAGGAGCGATACCAATGGTTTTGCCTTGTATGCCGAGTTTATCTATAACTTCTGCGATTAACTTGTGAATAAGGCTATGGCCGCATCCAGGACAGTAACGAAACTGCGTATTCTTCAGACTTACAGGTCTTTCAAAAACCTTTTTCATATTAGTAATCATACCATACCCATGCATGCTTAAATCCATATAATATCATGCATTACTTACTAACAAGCCTTCCAAAAGGCCGTAATCGCTTACGATCATCTCTTTGGTTTTCAGGATTTCCATGAAAATCAGTAAAACAAATGTTCCTGGTATTATAATTCCTGCCCTATCTGGCTCCAAGCCCTTGAGTTTAGCCCTGTCATCAAAAGACAAAGTGGTTAATTTCTCATATATCGCTTTCATATCGTAGTGAGAAATCCTGTGTTCATGAACTTTTTCGCCCTCATACTTGCAAAGTTTCTTGTCTATGGCTGCTATTGTCGTTGCAGTGCCGCCAGTGGCTATGAAGGTTAGCGGTTGGTGATTAGTGATGAGTGAAAGATCTAATGCCATAAAAAGTTGTTGTGAGATAAAATTTTTTATATGAGTGAGTTCTTCTGGGGTAGGGGGGTCATGTCTTATAAAACTTTCAGAGAGTTTTACAGCACCGATAGGCACACTCCCCATATTTAGACTTTGTCCCCCGTCTTTTGTGTAATAGATCCATTCTGTGCTTCCGCCTCCAACATCAACAATGAAACATGTTTGATAGCTGAGTCCTGATGTCAATATCCCTTTTAATGTTAATTCGGCTTCTTTTTCTCCGGAGATGATTTCAATGCGTATCCCTGTCTCTTTTTTAACCCTCTCTAAAAATTCATTGTTATTTCTTGCCTCTCTTAGGGCACTTGTGCCAACAGCAACTATTTTCTTTGCTCCAAAACTTTCGCATAACGCCTTAATCTTTATTAAAGACAATATGGACTCCTCAATGCCATCTTCATCAAGGAGTCCATTCTTTAGCATGTTTCTGCCGAGCCTTGTGACATATCTATCAGCAGCAATTCTGGTCAGTTTGCCGTCTTTGATATAGCCGATCAATACCCTTATAGTATTTGAACCTATATCAATTACCCCGACCATTACTATTCAATTTCATTCATAACAGCAAAGGTTTCTTTTATTACATCTTCAAGGGGAATCTTCCTAATCTCCTTAATATGACGTTTTTTTACTTCCACAAGACCGTCCTTAAGCGCCTTCTCGCCAATAATAATATGAATGGGTATTCCTATAAGATCTGCGTCTTTGAACTTAACACCTGGCCTTTCATCTCTGTCATCCATCAATACCTCTATCCCATTATTTTTCAAGTTAGCATAAATTAGTTCCGATATATCCATGGTTCTTTGGTCATTTATATTTAAAGGGATGATCTCTACATCAAAAGGGGCAATATTTTTCGGCCAAATTATGCCGTCCTTATCATTATTCTGCTCTACTGCTGCTGCTGCAATTCTTGCAGGTCCTATCCCGTAACTCCCCATTATCAGGGGCTTTTCTTGTCCGTCTTTATCAAGGAAGACCGCATTTAAAGGGGTGGAATACTTTATGCCAAGCTTAAAAATATTACCTATTTCAATAGATTTTTCTATTTTTATTAAAGTATTACATTCAGGACAAGCATCTCCTTCTTTTGCTGTATGCAGATCATGCCACTCAGCCTTAAAATGAATATCCGGTTTTATGCCTTTTACATGAAAATCACTTTTATTGGCGCCGGATATGTAGATACCTTTTTTGATGGATTGATCAGCCAGTATCCGCACCTTATGTTCCATAGGTCCAATAAAACCAGCCTCAACTCCTAAAATTGATAAAACCTCTTCTTTTAAGGCTGTCCTGAATGGGCCGATTATCCTAATTAATTTCTTTTCGTGCAATTCCTGGTCCCCACGTATTAAAACGAGCACAGGGCCTTCAGCAGCCATAAAAAGCAAGCTCTTTATGAAGTATGCCGGTTCTATATTTAAAAATCCTGAGACCTCTGCAACTGTTCTCTTCTGAGGGGTATGAACCTCTTCATATTCCCAACCCATATCACTCGACATAGGAGATACTGATCTTGCCACCTCAACATTTGCTGTATAGCCGCATTTATCGCACAATACTATTTCATCCTCACCAGCAGGGCTTGGCGCCATAAATTCATGAGCAAATGCGCCTCCCATCATGCCTGGATCAGACTCAACCTGATAAAACCTTAAACCGCATCTTTTAAATATTTTATGGTAAGCCTCTGCATGGAGGTTGTAGCTTTTTTCGAGTCCGTCTTCATCAATGTCAAAACTATAACTATCCTTCATGATGAATTCCCTTGTTCTCAAAATCCCGCTCTTGGGTCTTGCCTCATCTCTTAATTTAGTTTGAATTTGATACCAGATTTGCGGAAGGTCCCTGTAAGAACGAATCTCCTTTGATGCAAGCCATGTCATGATCTCCTCATGTGTCATTCCAAGACACATATCCCTGTCAGTTCTATCTTTTAATCTGAACATCTCTTCTTTTATTTCATGCCACCGGCCTGTCTTTTGCCAGATTTCAGCAGGATGGAGTATGGGCATGGATATTTCTTGGGCGCCTATAGCTTCCATTTCCTCTTTGAGTATCCTATTTATACGATTTAAAACTCTCCAGCCGAGGGGTAAAAATATATAAAGCCCTGCAGCGAGTTGACGGACATAGCCGGCACGCAACATAAGCTTATGGCTGACCGCTTCAGCTTCTGACGGAATTCCACGTAGAGTAGGGATGAACATCTTTGAGAACAACATAAATGCCTCCAAAATAGAGAATTAAAAACTATGAATTATGAATTGATACATAATTGTTTGTCAATAAATCCATAATCCGTAATCAAGCAAAGCAGGCACGGCTTCAAAGTCTTTATCAATGCGATAAGATTATTAAATGCCTGTTTATACTGCTGAATGCAAAGGGTGATACGGATTATGGTAAATCAAAAGGGCTATAATCTGTAACCATAGACGGAAAACATACCTATCAGATATTTTATACTTTACATAATATATATTATCGGACATATTAAATAAATATCCATTGTTGATAACTTGTTACAAAGTGATATAGCTATTTTAGCCGAGAGCACAGTATTAGGCTTTTAGCAAAGCTGTGCAAGTTTTGGGCATGTAAAAAAAGATTAATTAAAAGGAAGTTACGTAGTATTTAATGGGATTCCGAGCGCCATTCCATTGTGATACTCTGATAACTGAATACTGGCAAGCATTCCTTCATTTAATTCATGTTCGCTATCAAGCAAAACCTTGATATAATTCCCGGCAGTGCCAATTATACCAGCTTCGCTACGAGATTCTATAATAACATCAAGGGTCTGCCCGATATTGTTTTGAATATACTCTGATTTTTTTAACATTCCTATTGATCTTAAAGTGAATGCCCTCTCTTTCTTATCTCTTTCACTGACCTGGCTGGAAAAAGTTATTGCCTTTGTCTTAGGTCTCGAAGAATAAGGAAAGACATGAAGATGCGAAAACGGCAAAAAAGATATTAGTTCTTTTGTATTATTGAATTCATTTTCTCCCTCTCCAGGGAACCCAACGATTACATCAGTCCCTATTGATATATTTGGCAGTTTCTTTAAAATGTTCATTATCCTTGAAGTGAATTCGCTAACAGAATATGACCTGTTCATGAGTTTCAATATCTTATCATCACCGCTCTGAATCGGTACATGGATATGTTTACAGACCCTCTCTCCAGTAATTAATTCGAGTAATTGTTCATCTATTTCGTTAATTTCGAGCGAACTGATTCTTATCCTTGGTATCTTTGTATTTTTCAATATATTTTCAACTAATCCTGATAACAACCTCTTAGGGATTAAATCAAGCCCATAGGTGCCGAGATGAATCCCTGTAAGAACTATTTCGTTATATCCTGTTGATTCATAAAATTTTACTTTTTCTATAACCTCATTGACCTCTACGCTTCTTGATCTTCCCCTTGCCAAAGGTATGGCACAATAGGTGCACGAAAAATTACATCCGTCCTGAACCTTTACAAACGGCCTATAACGGGGATTAAAACTACTTTTATTATTACTTGAAGGTTTGCTTGTAAACATATTGATAATTTTATCTTTTTCTGTATTTCTGATTATCTGAATGTCTGCAGATATTTGTTTTAGATGGTCATGATTTAATTCAGCATAACAGCCGGTAACAATAACCTTTGAGTTGTTTCTTAAGGCCTTCCGGATAAGTTGTCGTGATTGATAATCTGCCTTAGCTGTAACAGTGCATGTATTAATAATACATACATCTGCATTTTCAGAAATATCAACGATTTGATGGCCTGAATTATTTAGCGAATGCTCCATAGAAAAGCTTTCTGCCTGATTTGTCTTACAACCGAGGGTTAAGACTGTTATCTTCATAAAAATTATTTATTAAACTGGTTTTCCTTCAAGGGAGTGTCTCAATGCCCTTGTAACCTTTACTTTAACAATATCCCCTGCCCTTAAGCTTTTAGTTGAAGGGATATTAACTATTTTATTTGTCCTTGTTCTGCCCGAAAATTTTTTAGAATCATTTTCACTTATGCCTTCAATAAGCACTTCTTGAACTCGTCCTTCTAACATTCTGTTTTTATCCTCTGTTATTTTGTTTTGCACTTCAAGTATTTCATAGAGTCTCTCTGTTTTAATCCCTTCATCCAATTGATCAGTCATTTCAGATGCCTTTGTTCCGGGACGGGGAGAGAACTTAAATGCAAATATACCATCAAACCCAATTTCTTTAATGGCATTTATTGTAGTTTTATGGTCTTCATCTGTTTCATAAGGAAAACCTGCAATAATATCTGATGTAATTGCAATTCCCGGTATTTCTTTGCACAATTTCCCCACTGTTTTAACATAATCCGCGTATGCATATTTCCTGTTCATCAAAGCAAGTATCCTTGTGGAACCGGATTGAAGGGGAAGGTGAACATGTTCACACACCTTTTCCAAGTCCCTAATTGCATAGATTAACTCATTTGAAAGGTCTTTTGGATGTGATGTCACAAATCTAATCCTCTCTATGCCCCCTATTCTATTGATTTCTCCAAGAAGTGCCGGGAAATTCATATCGCTCTTATAAGAATTTACATTTTGACCAAGAAGCGTTATCTCTTTAAATCCTTTGTCCGCAAGCTCTTTTATTTCATCTAATATGCTGATAGCAGGACGGCTCTTCTCTCTTCCCCTTGTATAAGGGACTATGCAGTAGCTGCAAAAATTATTGCAGCCATACATGATATTTATCCATGCCCTTACAGTATCCTTTCTATCAGCAGGAAGCTCTATATCCGCTACATTCGGATTATCATCTGTAGCAATCACAGCGGAGTCAGACCTGACAATATCCTTTATGGCGCATATATTCTGCGGCCCTATTACGTAGTCGACATAAGGAGTCCTTTGTAAGATGCTGCTTCCTTCTTGTTGTGCAATACAGCCTGCTACAGCTATTTTCAGGCCGGGTTTTCTCTTCTTAATCGCTTTTGTCCTGCCAAGCTGGCTAAAGAACTTCTGCTCAGCCTTTTGCCTTATGCTGCAAGTATTAAATATTACAATGTCTGCATCTTTTGGATCCTCTGTTTCTGAATAGCCTTCTGATTTCAGAAGGCCAGCCATCTTTTCAGAATCATGGACGTTCATCTGGCAACCAAAAGTGATCATGCAGTATTTCTTCATATCTTCTCCGAGAAAACTGACAAATTCGATATTACAGCAGCTATGAGATGGTGTTTGAAGGGCATTGTATAGCGTTGAAGGCGTAAAGGATTCTCTTTTCCTTTTCGGACTTTTTCTCAGGATGTGCAGTTAAAATAATATCTTTAATAAGTTTTAGCGCTTCCTCTTTTGCAGGGATTGTGTCAAGTCCTTCTGAAATCAATTCTCCGCTTATAACATTTAGCATCCTTGCATTTTCTCCATCTGTCACTACTGCATAAGGTATCTGATATGACTCAACAACCCTGCAGAATGATATAGAATTTCTCTCCCAAGATTCAATGGAGCTCATAACACACTTTATAAACAACAAAATCTTCCCGTCTATACGCAGTTGAATATCAGCTTTGACATCAAATGATGCATCTGTAAGTTTAACTGTATATACCTTATTGACCTCTATATTTTTTTTTGTGTAACCCTTTCTTGAAATAAGAAACTCGATTACTTTTTTCTGAATGTGAGACAACTCCAGAGCATTGAGATATTCTTCTGTCTCCACCACCCTGCCCAATAATTTCTGTCTTTCTTCAGGGCTTTCAGGGATTTTGCCTAATGGTATGTAAGTTGACATGCTCAAAAAAAGAACTGCTATCCTTTTATTCCCTCTTTAAGATAAAGACCATATTTTTCATGGACAAGAGGATGTATATCCGGAAACTTTGAATAAAGCCAGCCTTTAAATATGCTCTTGCTATTTTCGAACACCTCTACCTTCACGGCAGGATTTTTAGGTTCATTGCTGGCAGAAGTAATTACTGTTTCATTATCGATTATCTTGAAATCAGGAATAAATTCACCGACGACTATCTTTAAGGCAGTTCCGGGCAATTTGAATTCAGAACCTATCTGCACATCATATTCTGTATTCTTTTTTGCGATCTTGTCCTCAATAATAAACCTTACTTTTTTCCATTGAGATTTAACTGCATCAGGAACAACCACTTTTCTCTCGCCCTTTTGTATATTGCCATGAGGACTGGGAATATTTTTTTGCGCTAAGGCATGAGGGGCTGAAGTCTTTGGCACAGGCTGTTCTTCTTTTTTCTTGCAACCCGCAAAAGTCGCGATGACAAGGATTACTGCGATAAACACGAATTTTTTTCTCATAACTTGCTCCATTGATTTTATTTTTTTCTGGCGGAGAGGCAGGGATTCGAACCCTGGGTGAGGTTTTACCCCCACAACCGCTTAGCAGGCGGCTGCCTTCGACCAGCTCGGCCACCTCTCCAGTGGTCGATTATAATATCAACATAACTTCAGAATTGTAAAGCAACTATTGCTTAATATAGAAATAGGCAAAAAGACTTTAATAAGGCTGTGCCTGTAATACCATGGTTAATGTATATTGTGATCCAGCGATAAGGATAAATCTCTTTCGTTCAGAAGCTCTGTTTTGACAGTTCTAATGCTCCTTACGCTACAGCCGCAAAACTCACCCTTCGGATTCAAACACTTGCGGCTGCCAAATATTAGATAAAGGCTCCAGTTGCAAAGAACTGTTATCAAAACATCGCTATTCACTTCAGAGACCCATCCTTATCGCTTGATTTGGGGTATAATTGATAAATGGATATTCTTAATAAGGTTAGAGAGACCATTCAGCGATACTCAATGTTGTCAGGCAGAGAAAATGTCCTTATAGGACTTTCCGGAGGTCCTGATTCGGTATGTTTATTGACAATCCTTTATAAACTCAGATCCGATCTAAATATTAATCTATATGCTGCATATATAGACCACGGGCTTAGGCCGGCTGAAACCCCGGCTGAGATAGAGTTTTGCAGAGAACTTTGCAACTCCAAGAGAATTATGTTTTTAACAAAAGCCGTGGATGTCAAGGCATATGCAAAGAAAAATGGATTAAATAAACAGGAGGCTGCGCGTGAATTAAGATATAAAGCCTTGAACGAAATTGCACACGAAACAGGAGCCAGCAAGATCGCTCTCGGACATAATGCTGACGATCAAGCAGAGACTGTACTGATGAGGCTTATCAGGGGAGCTGGACATTCAGGGCTTGCCGGCATTCCTCCGGTCAGAAATCAAAAAGCAGCAGCTATCATAAGGCCATTAATTGAGATAGAGAGAAAAGAAATAGAAGAATTTATCGAAAAAGAAGGGGCAGGCTTTATTGTTGACTCATCAAACCTCGGGGATGAATACCTGAGGAATAAGCTTAGATCTTTCATAATGCCTTCACTGAAAAAAACAAACCCTGATTTTATAAAAACTGTCTTAAGGACATCGGATATCTTCAGGGATGAAGAAAGATATTTTGAAGTGATTGTCACAAAAACACTGATGAAATTGATAGCAAACAAAACCGGCAAAACAATCGAATTATTTCTTGTTCCTTTAGAGACAATGGACACTGTGATACTTAGAAGGGTCTTAAGAAAGGCTATTGACGAGACATCCGGGCTTCGTGGAATAAGCTTTATACACATAGAAGACATCATTAAGCTTATAAAAAAGGGCAAATCAGGTGACAGGATTTATCTTCCAAAGAATGTCAGGGCAATAAAGGGCTATTCTACTATGGTCATCACATCCGAAGAACCAAAAAGACTCGGCATATACGTAATGGATGCCCCCGGAGAAATTATATTGAAGGAGTCTTCAATGATAATTAATTCTGAGATAATAAATAACACTGAATTAGATGATTATAGAAATGGCAAAGAAACTGCATTAATAGACGCTGATAAAGCAAATTTCCCGCTTATAATAAGAGGACGGCAGTCAGGAGATTATTTTTATCCATATGGATTCGGGAAAAGAAAAAAACTGCAAGACTATTTTGTTGATGAAAAAATACCGAGGGATGAAAGGGATACTGTTCCTATCCTTACGCATAACAACAACATAGTTTGGGTAATCGGACATCGTTTAGATGACAGGTGCCGAATTGATAAAAGCACAAAAAGAATTTTAAAATTAAAATTACAACCGCTAAAATTCAAAAACGGAGGTTAGATATACTATGAATCACTCAGAGAAAATTCAGAAAAAACTCTCAACGATTACAATTATAGCGATGTTTGCCATTCTGATATTGTCTGCGGCAGCTTATGCATACGCCGGAGATAAAGATGCTGAAATACTTGCGCACTTTGGGAATGCAATGGCAGCAGTTGCAGAAAAGGCAAAGCCTGCTGTTGTGAATATATCAACGACAAGAACGGTAAAAACCCAACATCATCCATTTCTTGATGATCCCCTTTTCAGAAAATTTTTCGGAGATAATAAACCCACTCCTCAGAAAAGAAAAGTTACAAACCTCGGATCAGGCGTCATTGCAACATCTGACGGCTATATACTCACGAACAATCATGTAATAGACGGCGCTGAGGATATCCTCATAAAACTTGCCGATAACAGGGAAGTAAAAGGCACGGTAGTTGGCGTAGACCCAAAAACAGATATAGCTGTAATAAAGATCAATGAAAAGAACCTGCCGACAATTCAATGGGCTGATTCTGATAAATTAAGAGTTGGAGAAGTAGTGCTGGCAATAGGCAATCCGTATGGCTTGAACCAGACTATTACAATGGGCATAATAAGCGCCCTTGGCAGATCAGGTTTCGGGATAACAGATTATGAGGATTTCATTCAGACAGATGCTGCCATTAATCCTGGCAATTCAGGCGGAGCCCTTGTAAACATTAAGGGTGAATTGATCGGTCTTAATACCGCTATCTTCAGCACAAGCGGTGGCTATCAGGGCATCGGATTTGCAATACCAGTGAATATGGTCAAACAAGTGATGACCGGTATAATAAGTCAGGGGAAGGTAGTGAGGGGTTGGCTCGGGGTGACAATACAGCAACTCACTGCAGAACTCGCAAAACAGTTTAATCTTGCCGATGAAAAGGGCGTGCTTCTGGTAGACATTACAGAGAACAGCCCTGCGGAAAAAAGCGGCCTTAAAAGAGGCGATGTAATAGTAGAATATGACGGCAAAAAAATCGATAGTCCGCAACACCTTAGAAATGTAGTCGCTTCAACAAAACCCGATAAAGAAGTTGAAATAAAGCTTCTAAGGGCAGGAAATCCTTTGACAATTAAGGTTATAGTGGGAGAGCTTTTGGCAGAGCAGCAAGTTACTGCAGGAGTGCAATATGATAATGCCCTGAAAGGCGTATCCGTTCAGGAACTGACAGAGGATCTTCTACAGAAGCTCGGCATTACAAAGAAGATTAAAGGTGTTGTTGTAAACAATATAGATGAAGACAGCCCCTCATCCGGCGTGCTCATGAGAGGGGATATTATACTGGAAATTAACAGAAAGACAGTCCATAATGTGAAGGAATATAACGAATTGGTCTTTAAAATAGCTAAAAATCAAAAAATACTGCTTTTGGTTATGAGGGGTGGGACGACTCAATTTCTGATAGTACCCTCACAATAACTTCGTTGCTGAGAAGGAGGCCTTTTCTGGTAAGCCTGACATAATTGTCTTTAATCTCTAAAAGGCCGTGAAGCAAGAGTTCTTTCACGGCTTTTGTTTTAAGCATGTCTTTGATTTTTGGCAAGCGGCTAATATCTAACCCTTCTGTCTTTCGCAAGCCTAAGAATATATTTTCCTTTAAAGCCTCATCTCCCCTTACTTCAATTTCTTCTGACACAGGTATTTTGCCTTTGCTTATTGATTCTATGTAATGTACTGCATCTCTCACATTGCCAGTTCTTTTATCATTGACAAACGAATGCGCGCCTGCGCCAATGCCGAGATATTCTCCTCTTTCCCAATAATTGATATTGTGCAGACATGTGTAGTTAGGCTTTGCAAAATTCGATATTTCATAATGTATATAGCCGTTTTCAGTCAGCGTGTCTATGCATTTATAATACATCTCGGATATTAATTCTTCATCAGGCATAATAATCCTGCCTTCCTGTATATCCCTGTATAAAGGCGTATTCTTTTCCGGTGTAAGCTCATAGGCAGATATATGCTCAGGTGATAGTTTAACAGCAGTCTTTAAGGAATATATCCAATCGTCTAAACTTTGTCCGGGAATAGCATAGATAAGATCAATGGATATATTATTGAAGCCAGCCTTTCTTGCACCCCTTAATGCCTTTAGGGCGTCATTGGCATTATGACTTCTGCCTAAAACTGTAAGCTCTCTGTCAATGAAAGACTGAGCCCCTATGCTTAGCCTGTTTATGCCTGATTTAAGCAGCATGTCCGCCTTTTTCTCATTGATTGTGCGCGGGTTAGCTTCGATTGTAATCTCCGCAGATGGGAGCACGGAATAATTCTCTTTTATAGTATTTATGACTTTTAATATATCTGGTTCCGACAGCAGTGTCGGAGTTCCGCCGCCTATGTATATTGTCTTCAAATCACAGGCAATATGCCTTTTAAATTCAATCTCAGCGCACAGCGCTTCTACATATTTATGTGTTATTTCTAAATTGAAGGGGATGGAATAAAAGTCACAATAAACACATTTTTTTATGCAAAAAGGTATATGTATGTAGAGGCATCCGGCCATCAAAAAGAGGAGGTACAGGCATGTTTGAGGATATATCCTTCAACCATGAGATCTTCTCCTATTTTTCTGGCCCCCATGTTATGTATCTGATAGGCTTCTTCCAATCTTTTGAATATATTTCCGCCAACAGCAGGGATGGAGTCCTTTCCTCCAATGATTTTCGGAGCAATAAAAAAAACTACCTTATCAACTATCTCATCCTGTAATGCATGAGCATTGAGTGATGCCCCACCTTCTATCATCACAGATGTAATCTCCATCTCACCAAGTTTTTTCATAAGCCACTTCAAATCCAATCTTTCACTTTCATACTCGATGACTTTTACGCCTCTGTCTATCAATGTCTTTTCTTTCTGTATTCTGTCTTCTGTATTCTGTCTCCTGGTAATTACAATCGTTTCCGACGGTACATTGAAAATCTTATAGTCAAAAGGTATCTCAAGCTTCGGATCTATTACTATTCTTTCAGGCTGTCTTCTGTTTTCTGTCTTCTGTCTTCTGATTCTTACCGTTAGCTCCGGATTATCTGCCTTCACAGTCCCTACTGCCGTGAGTATGGCATCAACTTCTTTTCTCATCATATGGACGACTTTTCTTGCCCCCTCCCCTGTTATCCATTTTGATTGTCCCTCAGGGGTTGCAATTTTACCATCGAGTGTCATGGCTGTCTTCAGAATAACAAACGGCATCCCTGTGGTTATATATTTGACATAAGCCTCATTCAGCTTTCTTGCTTTATCCTCGAGTATTCCACTGACAACCTCAATTCCTTGTTTTTTCAACTCTTCGAAACCTTTTCCCGATACCTTTGGATTAGGGTCTTTCACTGCAATAAAGACTTTTTTAATTCCTGAATTAATGATGGTTTTTGTGCATGGAGGGGTACGCTTGTCCAGATGGCAGCAAGGTTCAAGCGTTACATAAAGACTTGCGCCTTTTGCCTTATCTCCTGCTTTGAGTATTGCAAGTGCTTCTGCATGAGGCTCGCCAGCTTGTTTGTGATAGTCTTCTGAAATAACTTTCCCGTTTCTGACTATCACGGCGCCAACCATTGGATTTGGGCTTGTCATACCCCTTGCCTTTGCAGCAAGAGCCAGCGCCTTTTTCATGAATGATATATCTTTATCAGTAACTTTCACGGCCTCAATCTTACGAATGACATTTTAGCATAATTCTACTTATCCAGAGGACTTCTCACGCCGAGGATATTTTTAGTTGCCACATGAGTATAGATCATAGTAGTTTGTAGATTCCTATGTCCGAGAAGTTCTTGAATCGTTCTGATGAACTTCCCCCGGTATAACGGACACACCGAAAGGTTAGGTTACAATATAACCTTATAACCTTGGAGGTGTAAAATGCAAGAGAGCAAAAGGCATAGGACGTACGATCGGCAGTTCAAAGAGGAAGCAATACGACTTGTGACGGAAGGCGGGCGGTCAGTAGCAGAGGCAGCCCATAGCCTTGGGATACATGAGAATCTGTTACACACATGGAAACGAAAGTATAAAGAAGATCCCTCAGGCAGTTTTCCTGGTAAAGGCACCTAAAACCAGAGGAAGAAGAACTCAAACGGCTGCAGAAAGAAAATGCCAATTTGAAGGAGGACAAGGAAATCCTAAAAAAAGCGTTGGCCATCTTCTCAAAACACCCCAAATGAAATACTGGTTCATGGACCAGCATCGCTCCTCACATGGGGTGCAGAGGATGTGCCGAGTCATTGGAGCATCAAGGAGCGAATATTACGCATGGAAGAGACAGCCCCAGAGCAAGAGGCAGAAGGAAAATGAGAAGAT